>JBDLVN010000062.1:0-77282 GCA_039804775.1 Actinomycetota bacterium | reverse complement strand
CGGTTTGGTCGATGGTCGGCGGTCTGATTTCAGCCATCGTGCTAATCGTGTTCTCGCCAGCAGTTTCAGGCACCGCAAAGTCGATGTTCCCGCTACCTGTTGACTTTCACTGGTTCCCGCTTGAAAACCCTGGCATCGTTTCGATTCCACTCGGGTTCTTGCTGGCCGTGGTCGGCACCCTATTGAGCAACAAGAAAGAAGATGCCAACAAGGCTTCTGAAATGACAGTTCGCGCATACACCGGCTATGGCGCCGAAGAAGCAACCTCACACTAGAGGTCGCTAATTCGCAACAAGCCACACAACCTAACGGGTTGCCCGATTGTTCTCGGGTAGCCCGTTAGGCGTTTAATGCACGGGTTTGCTTGAGTTCGGCGCCACGGGTGCAGGCTTGAGGCAGGGTTGAGCCATGAAAGTTGACTTTAAATCAGAGACCGGCGCAGCCACCGCCGAATATGCGATCGCAACCATGGCAGCCGTAGGTTTTGCAGGGTTGCTTGTGGTGATCATGCGCAGCGACGAGGTTAGGCAGATATTGCTCGACCTGGTGCGAAGCGCACTCACCTTTAATAACCCCAATGCAACGCCAACGGCTTGAGAGCTCAGATGTTGCTGGTGAGGCGACGCCCAAGCTCGCGCCCCGAGACTGGTGCTGTTGCCGAGACTGGTGCCGTTACGGCCGAACTTGCCCTAGCGCTGCCAGCTGTGATGCTCGTGGTTGGGTTGATACTTGCGGTAGGGCAGTGGCAGCTGCAACAGCAGCGGCTGTTGGTCGGTGCTGCCACGATAGCCAGGGCTCTTGCGCGCGGCGAACCCCAAGCCTTGGCAGATGAATGGGCGCAGCAATCGCAAGCGCGCCTCGAGGTTAGCTATGGCAGCAACCTGGTTTGTGCGAGGTTGAGCCAGGCATCCGAGTTGTTAGGTCTTGAAAAGTTTGCTGGTCTAAAAGTTAGCGAGCAGCAGTGCGCCGAAAAGCAGTGAGGTTTATTCCTCGACGGCCTTTTCGATCACATAAGAACCCCAGCCGTTATAAACGCCTCGATAAGACCGGGCGAATTTCACCAGTTTTTTGGTGGTTTCATTCTGGTGTGCGAGCGTCGTTGGTTCAGAGGTCACAAACTTCAAGTGAATCTCAAGCCAACGGCGCTTTATAAACGAAACTTTGTGGCCCAATAGCTCGAGTTGGCTAGCCGCAAGTTTTGCATAGCTTCGGCGCATAAAGAAAATCGAATGGTCAACCTCATGAATTGCACTGGAGTCATCACCCATCGACTCGCGCAGTTCGACAATCTGTTTGTTTTTATCAAGTTGCTCTGAAAGATAAGAATCCATGCCCACCCCTTTAATCGGTTTCAAAAGTAGTTTATCGTCAGAGCGCGGTGCCGGCACATTGCTCGCATTGGGGCTCATCGCTGTTGCTTTAGCCGTGCTCGGTTGGGTCAGCGTGGGCAGTCTCATGGGCAGCAAACAACTCGAGGCGCAGGCGCTCGCCGACCGAGTCGCGTTGGCTGCCGATGATGCTTTGCGGGGCAAGATTGCTGAGGCGCCCTGCGAACTCGCAAACCAAATTTCTGCTGAAAATTCGGCAGAACTTGACACATGTCGTATTGTCGAGAGAAAAGTGTTTATAGAGTTACACATCTATATAGATTTCAGTTTTTTGCAAAAAACAGCCACACTTAGTGTGAAAGCTTCGGCAGCAGCCGAGCCTTTGCACTAAAAAGCAACACAGTTTCTGAAGGGAACCCATTGGCAGCATCACAAAAATTGGTTGTCGTTGAGTCGCCAGCTAAGGCGAAAACGATTGGCAAATATCTAGGCAGCGAATACAAAGTGCTTGCCTCAGTGGGTCATATTCGCGACCTTGCCGAGCCAAAGGATGTTCCAGCCGAGCGCAAAACCGGTTGGTTAGCCAAGTTTGCCGTTGACGTTGACAACAACTTTGACCCTTATTACGTGATTCAAGCTGGCCGAAGCAAAGCGCTCGCTGAAATGAAAGCTGAGTTGGCAAAAGCCGATGAACTCTTTCTGGCTACCGATGAAGACCGCGAGGGTGAAGCCATTGCATGGCACCTTTTGCAGGTGCTAAAGCCCAAGGTGCCAGTGAAACGAATGGTGTTTCACGAAATCACCAAAGAGGCTATTCAAAACGCACTTGAGCACACCCGCGAGCTTGACACCAACCTGGTTGCTGCCCAAGAAACTCGTCGTGTGGTTGACCGTCTATATGGCTATGAAATCTCACCAATTCTTTGGCGCAAGATCAAACGTGGTCTGAGCGCGGGCCGTGTGCAGTCACCCGCTGTGCGCCTAATCGTTGAGCGTGAGCGCGAACGCATTGCATTCGTGTCAGCAAGCTACAGCGGCATCAAAGTCAAACTTCAGAGCCAAAAGCCGGGCGAACCGGTTTTTGAGTCGAAGCTTCAGAGCATCGACGGCAAACGCATCGCAACCGGCGACAGCTTTAACGATCTCGGCCAGCTAACCGGCAACGTTTTGTTGATTGAGCCAAAAGCAGCCGACGAACTCGCTGCGGCACTTGGTAGTGCTTCGGTTCAACTAAAAGTCGGCAGCGTTGAGGCAAAGCCTTCGACCCGCAAGCCAGCCGCACCTTTCACCACTTCGACTTTGCAGCAAGAAGCATCTCGCAAACTGCGCATGTCGGCAAAACAGACGATGGATGTCGCCCAGTCGCTCTATCAAGACGGTTACATCACTTATATGCGAACCGACTCGCCAACCCTTTCGAGCCAAGCGATCAACGCAGCTCGCAAGCAGGCCGCCGAAATGTTTGGTGCTGAGCTTGTGGCCGATGCGCCTCGACTTTATTCGGGCAAGTCAAAGAACGCTCAAGAGGCTCACGAAGCTATTCGCCCGGCAGGTGATGTTTTCAAGACTCCATCTCAACTAGCCAGCGTTCTCTATGGCCGCGCTCTTGAGCTTTATGACTTGATCTGGAAGCGCACTGTGGCTTCGCAGATGCAAGACGCTCGCGTTTCGACCACCACGGCCAAGATTGTTGCTGAACCGCTAGTTGGCGCAAGCGCTGGCAAGTCAGCTGAATTCACCGCAAGTGGCACGGTTGTTACTTTTCGAGGATTCCTCGCCGCCTACGAAGAAAGCGCCGACGAGGCGCGCAACGACGAAGATGACAACAAAGAGGCCAAGTTGCCTCAACTTGAGGTTGGTCAGATTCTGAACCTCGTTGAGGTAAACGCTACGAACCACCAAACTTCGCCGCCACCGCGTTACACCGAAGCAAGCTTGGTCAAGGCTCTTGAAGAAGATGGCATCGGCCGCCCTTCAACCTACGCAGCCATCATCTCGAACATCGTTGGCAAGGGCTATGTCACCCGACGTGGCCAGGCGCTGGTTCCTGACTGGATCGCCTTCAGCTTGATTCGCTACCTCGAAGAAAACTTCGGATACCTCGTCGAATATGCCTTCACCGCACAAATGGAGGCAGACCTCGACCGCATCGCTGACGGTGAGCTTGACAGCACTCAGTGGCTCAAAGACTTCTTCTTTGGCACCGACTCGTCAAAAGACCCAGGCTTGCACTTTATTGCCGAGAATGTTGCCGATGGCGACCCTCGAGCAATCAACACCATCAACATTTCTGAGGGTGTTGACCTACGCACCGGCAAATATGGTGCCTACCTTGAAGTTCAGGGTGACCCAGCTGCTGAAGGCTTCGACGAAAACGGTCGTCGCATCGTCAATATTCCAGAAGGTTTGGCACCCGACGAGCTCACCCCGGCTAAGGCTCAAGAGCTCATCGACGCGCCAGTCATTACTGACCGCGAGCTTGGCATTGACCCAGAGACCGGCCACCCGATTTTGCTCAAAGATGGCCGCTATGGCAGCTATGTGCTTTTGAACGACCCGGCTGCGGCAAAACCAAAGACTGGCTCGCTGTTTGCAACCATGAACGCAGCCACCATCACTTTTGAAGAAGCACTGAAGCTACTTTCACTGCCTCGCACCATCGGTGTTGACCCAGAAACCAACGTGGCTATCACAGCGCAAAACGGCAAGTTCGGGCCCTACATCACCCGCGGCAAAGACTCACGCAGCCTAACCAGCGAAGATCAGATTTTTGACATCACACTTGAAGGCGCGCTTGCACTCTTGGCACAACCGAAAGCTCGAGGTCGTCAAACTGCAGCGACTCCGCTTCGCGAATTTGGTGAAGACCCAGCGAGCAAGTTGCCGGTTGTTGCTAAGACCGGCCAGTTTGGCAACTATGTTACCGACGGCGTAATCAACGCGACTGTTCCAAAAGAAGAACCTTTAGATGAGCTGTCGGCTGACCGTGCCTTCGAGCTATTGGCGATTCGCCGTGAGAAGCTTGGATTAGAGCCAGGGGAGCCAGCACCAAAGGCGGGCAAAACTGGCAAATCGGCTGCTAAGAAAGTCGCCCCAGCTCGCACGGTTAAACGTGGTTCAACCCGAAAGTAGAACGCCTTGGCAGGTTTATTCATCACCTTTGAAGGCATCGATGGGGTCGGCAAATCAACTCAAGCCGACCTGCTCGAGGCCTATTTGGTGACTCAAAACCAGAGCGTTGTTCGCACCTTAGAGCCTGGCGGCACCGAGCTCGGGCAAGAAATTCGCCACCTACTTTTGCACCGCAAGGGTGAGGTTGCGCCTCGTGCCGAGGCTTTGCTTTATGCGGCCGACCGCGCTCATCACGTTGCCACAAAAGTTCGCCCAGCAATCGCTGCTGGTCAAATCGTGATTGGTGATCGCTACCTTGACTCTTCGGTTGCCTATCAGGGTGCGGGTCGGGCGCTAGACCAAACTGAAGTTCGCAATATTTCTCTGTGGGCTGTCGAAGGCCTGTTGCCTGACCTAACGATTTTGCTAGACCTTGAGGCATCAGCGGCGTTTAGTCGCCGCAATCAGACGGGCACCGAGCCTGACCGACTCGAACGCGAAAAAGTCGAGTTTTTTGAGGCAGTTAGACAGTCCTATCTAAAGCTAGCCGTGGCTGAGTCTGAAAGATTCTTGGTGGTTGACGCCTCGCAAACCATTGATGCGATGCAAGAACAGATTCGCGAGCGCGTTAAGGCGTTGCTGGTTTAGCATGACTGCCACACAACTGACTCACGGGGTTTATGAAACCCTGCTTGGCCAAGGCGATGCCGTGCAACAGGTGCAAAAAGCGGTTGCTCACCGCGCCGAGGGCGTGCACCACGCTTGGTTATTCACTGGTCCTCCGGGTTCAGGCCGATCAAACTTAGCTCTGGCTTTTGCGGCTGCATTACTTTGCCCTGACCAAGGTTGTGGCAACTGTGACATTTGCAAGCGAGTTCTCGAAAAACAACACCCAGATGTGCGAATGCTCACTACCGAAAAAGTCATCATTGGCATCGACGAGATTCGTGAATTGGTGGCTGGTTCACATTTTGGTGCGAGCATGGGCGACTATCGCATTTTGATTATTGAAGACGCCGACCGCATGGCCGAGCGGTCGTCCAACGTTTTGCTCAAGGCTCTCGAAGAGCCACCTGCTGGCACAATCTGGTTGCTGTGTGCACCGAGCGAGGCAGATCTTCTGCCCACCATTCGCTCACGCGTTCGTCGCGTTGCACTCAAGGTACCCAGGGTCGAAGAGGTTGCGCAGCTGTTGGTGCAACGCGACGGCGTTGAACTTGGGCTCGCCCGCCAGGTTGCTGCCGAAGCTCAAAGTCACGTCGGCATGGCTCGCCGGCTGGCAACCTCGCTCGAGGCTCGCGGTCGCAGACGCGACACGCTCGTTGCCGCGCTAAGCATTCACAGCGTGAGTTCGGCCATGTTCACAGCCGAGCGTTGGCTTGATTTGGCAACCAAAGATGCGGCTGCAATCACAACAGAACGCGATGCTGAAGAAAAACTTGAACTTCGCCGTCAGCTTGGTCTTGGCGAAACTGAGGCCATTGCTAATGCTTATCGCACTGACTTCAAAAACCTTGAAGAAGATCAAAAGCGTCGCTCAACTCGAAGTGTGCGCGATGGCATCGACCGCATTTTGGTTGACCTACTCGCCCTCTATCGAGACGTGCTGACTGTGCAACTGCAAACTGGCAGCGCCTTGATTAATGAAGATCTTGCCGACAAGATTCGTGAGTTGGCAGCCGAGATTTCGTCATCAGAAACGATTCATCGTCTAGGGGCTATTGAAAAAGCTCGAACTCGCGTGCTGTCAAACGTTCGTGACCTAGTTGCCCTCGAGGCGCTAGCTGTTCAACTTCGCAGAAAGGCGACTCGTTGAAAAACAAAAACCTACTGAACGGCGGCTCAGCCAATCTCGGCGGCTCAGCCAATCTCGGCGGCTCAGTCAAGCGCACTTGCCTAGCTAAGCGCAGCGGCTTCGCCAAGCGTGGCGTGCAGGTTCTTGCTGGCGCGCTCGCAGTGTCACTGCTGCTCAGTTCTTGCACCAGCATCAAAGGCTTCTTCAAGGGCACTGCGCCAACCGGTGTGCCAAGTGCCATCGGTGAAACGGCGCCAACGCCTGAACTTCAAAGTTTCTATTCACAGCCGCTCGAGCTGGTCACATGCAACGGCACTTTCAAGTGCGGCAAGGTCATGGTTCCGCTTGATTATGCCGACCCAACGGGCGCAACAATCACCCTCGCAGTGGTTTTCGCGGCTGCTAAGAAGTCTGAAGAAAAAGCCCTTGGAACCATTTTTGTCAACCCTGGTGGCCCAGGCGCTTCGGGTGTTCAGTGGATCAAAGACGGATACTCAGGTTTGGGCACAGCCGATCTGCGAGCAAATTACAACATCGTGGGCTTTGACCCTCGCGGTGTCGGTGACAGCTCTCCGGTCAAGTGTCTCGATGCCAAGACAACTGACACGTTGCTCTATGGTCCTCTGCAACACCCATTGGGTTCTGAAGCAGACCTTGCTGACTCGCGCGCACAGGTCAAGCTTTTTGCTGAGGGTTGCAAAAAGAACAGCACCAAGATTCTGCCGCACGTTGACACGGTTTCGGCAGCCCGCGATATCGACATCATGCGCTCAGTCTTCGGTGACAAAACCCTGAATTATTTGGGCTATAGCTATGGCACCTTTTTGGGGTTGACTTATGCCGCGTTGTTCCCGAAAAAAGTCGGTCACCTTGTGCTTGATGGCATGGTGGACCCAACGATGAGCAGTGAGCAGCAAAGCGCCGCTCAGCTCACAGGTTTTGATGGCCAATTGAAGGCGTTTCTAAAAGATTGCCTCAAGAATGCTAAAAAAGTTGCTTGCCCGTTTAGCGGCAATCTCAAGCATGCTCTTGCCACCGTTAAGTCGTTCTTGCGCAATCTAGAAACGCATAATCTCGAGACTTCAAACCCAGATCGCCCGCTAACTCTTTGGCCAGCCGAAACCGGAATGATGTTGGCACTTTATTCGACAGACTATTGGCCTTATTTGAACCAAGCTTTTGACGAAGCCTTCAACTCTTCAGACGGTTCGACTTTCTTGGCACTTGCCGATTTCTATAACGATCGCGACGACAAAGGCAACTACTCAGCCAACACGCTCGAGGCAAACACAGCAATCAGCTGCCTTGACGGTCGCCCATCGAGCGAAATGGCAGACATGGTGGAGCAAAATAAAGTCATGCTAAAAGCCAGCCCGACTCTAGGCCGTTACTGGCAATATGGCGCATTGCAGTGCTCGGCTTGGCCTTATGAGAGCATCACACCACCAGCAAGTTATGCGTCTGAGGGCTCGGCACCAATCTTGGTTATCGGCACTACGGGTGACCCTGCAACGCCTTATTCGCAGGCTGTTCACGTGGCAAACGACGTGCTGACAAACGCCCAGCTAGTCACCTGGAACGGCGACGGTCACACCGCCTATGGCCGCAGCAACAGTTGCGTTTCTAACGCAGTTGACAACTATTTCATCAAGTCGATTGTGCCGACAAAAGACCCTAAGTGCTAGACCCGCACCGCTTTGGCCCAAACCTCTGCCTTAGACAAGAAATAGCGCAAAAAGAATCGCGCCAAAGATTGCTACAAAAATCGCAGGTGTAACGAAGCGAACCACATTCAACCATGGGCTAAAGGCAATGATTTGCTTGGCTTGACGAGAGTCAACGCCAGCCGAGGTGATGTCTGCTGCGACTGCCATCGCTTCAGTGGCGGCAGCATATTCAGCCAATGCGCCCAAGATGCCCGACGCTAGCAAAATTCCCGCAAAAGCCAGCTTCACCCAGAGCCTTGCGTCGGCCAAACCAAACTGCAAAAGTGCAACGCTTGTGATCAACAAAGCGCTGGGCGCCAGCTGGGCAATAATCACCTGGTCGCGCAATTTGTTCCACTGTTGGATTAGTTCGGCGGTGTTCATAGTTGCTACTTTCTAGAAATAAAAATCGTAGTTCTGCCAAATCTCAAAATGCAGACTCTTAAAGGTTAGATATGGCTCAGCCAAAAACCAGTACTTTTCAGCAAAAAATGGCTGTGAAATTTGTTCAGCTGCTCTCGGGTTCGCCAACTGGCGCACCTCCGTGGCTCGAAGTTGTCGCCGAGGGTGACACTGCGGGTTTGTTCTTGCCCAGTGACGCGCCATGGTTGGTTCACAACGACATGGCAACGCTTGTGGGAGGAATCCGCGCGCTTTTGTTGCAGGCACTTCACCCAGGGTCGCTCGCAGGCGTTGCGCAGCATTCGAGATATAAAGAAGATGCCCTCGGCAGACTCGCAGGAACCATTCGCTGGCTAACCGTGACGACTTATGGTTCAACCGCGGCGGTTGCTGGCGAGGCGAGCCGTGTGAATCGACTGCACGATCGGGTGAACGGTGATTACACATCGGGCTCGGGGGAGCGATTGGCTTATAGTGCTCGCCAGACTGATCTTTTGCGCTGGGTTCACATTGCTTTTTGCGATGCGTTTTTGACAAGTCACCAAATGTTTTCTCGCGAAGAGATTCCCGGCGGCGCAGACAACTATGTGGCACAGTGGGCGCGTTCGGTTGAGTTGCTCGGCCTTGACCCGGCTACGCTGCCGACCACTGCCGACGCCATGCACGCCGAGATTCAGCAGCTTATTGCCGACGGAGTTTTGGTTAGCACCGACCAAACTCGCGATGTCGTCAAGTTCATTCGCAGACCGCCGCTAAAACCAGCGACGCGTCTTGCCTACTGGTTCTTGTTTCAGGGCGCGGTTCAAACGCTGCCGCTAAACATTCGCCAAATGCTTGGCGTGCGGGCGCTGCTGCCCAAGAGCATCATCGTTCCGCTAGTTGGCTCAGGCCTGCGAGGCATCAGGGTCTTGATCGGCGACCGCTCGCCAATCGTTGAGGCAGCGCTCGCGCGCCTGCGTCGAGTGACAGGCGAAGCTCACCTCAACGCATGATTTTTCGTTTCAATTTGGCGCGAATCACAGCTGTCAACAACCGAATGAACTAAGTGGCAATTTGTCGTTTTGCTAGACTAAAAAAGCGAATCAATTTCTTGGTGGCCAGGGTGCATGGTTTTTTAGGCAAGTATTTCAGCGAGTTTCAAATCAAAAAAGGCCCAAGAGCAGAACTCCGTCAGACGCAAACTCCGAGAGGTCACCATTGTGAAGGCAGCTGAACCGACGCAAAGTCGTTTGTCTGATTTATTCAACAATCGCTCAAACTCCTTAAACCTGGTCAGACTCTTTCTAGCTATCAGCGTTTTGGCCTCGCACAGTTTTCCGCTGTCGGGCACGCCACAAGATTGGGGGCAGTTCCAATTTGTGGCGACACTCTTTTCTGGCGGGGTGATGGTTGACGGTTTTTTCGCGCTTTCAGGTTTTTTGGTTGGCAGAAGCGCGGCTGTTTCACGCAGCTTTTCAAGCTTTGCTCTGAATAGAATATTCCGAATTTTTCCTGGCTTGTTTGTCTGCCTACTCATTTCAGGCTTTCTTATTGCACCTATCATGTCTGTCATTGAAGACGTGCCTCTGAAGTGGTACCAACCACTTCATTACATAGCTTTCAACTTCTTGACTTGGCCAGGCCAAGCAATGATTGGCGGTCTTCTAACTAACGTTCCATTTACTTTGTGGATCAACGGTTCTCTGTGGACACTCAGGTGGGAGGTTCTTGCCTACATTAGTCTTTGGTTGCTCATGAGATGGAGAAGTCAACCAAACTGGTTCGTGGTTCTTCTAGCCTCGTTTTATGGCATTACTGACTACCTAGCAAGCTCAACTCAAGTCTTTAGTTCTCTGCCAAGCGAAGCAACTGAGCTAATCGTTGACGGCTCGCGCTTAGGCTTCATGTTTCTTATCGGTGTGGCTTTCTATCGCTTTTCGAATCAAATCAAAGTTTCGCCAAGAATAGCCTTGGTGTGTGCGGCTCTTTTTGTAGGGTGCACGATGTTGCCTAATTACAGAACCCTTGGGGGAGTTCCGTTAGCCTACCTACTCCTCTGCGCAGGAAACCTCCTGCTTTCACCGGCATGGTTGCAGCGTAATGACCTTTCATATGGTGTTTATATTTACGCTTTTCCGATTCAACAACTATTTGTGCTCGCAAACCTCAACTTCGGCCAACCTTGGCTTTTAACGCTTGAGGCTGCAATCTTAACTTTGGCAATGGCTTTCTTGAGTTGGCGATTCATTGAGAAACCTGCCATGAACAGAGTCAAACCGTTTGTTTCCAACTGGCTCAGTCAGCACTCTAGCGCAGTCTGGAAAGAATCATGATGTCTCTAGTCATTGTCGAGAACCCACGTCTATCTAAAGCCCCCAATGCAACGACAGTCTCGAACAGAACTTCATTACCTTTATTCGAACGGGGTGATTTTTTTGCTTTCTGAGCTATTCGAGAATCGAAAAAACTCCCTCAACCTATTGCGAATGGCCCTGGCAACTGGAGTGTTGCTGTGGCACAGTTTTGCTCTACAGACCACCCCCTTGCCAAACCTACCCATTGCCTTGCAATACCTGCTGTCGGGTTCAGTCATGGTCGATGGCTTTTTCGTGATTTCTGGGTTTTTAGTTTTTAGCAGCGCTCAACGCTCAAAAAGTTTTGTTCATTTTGCGACCAACCGCGTTTCGAGAATTTTTCCTGGGCTATTTATCTGCTTATGTTTTACAGCTTTTGTGCTTGCGCCAATAATCGCCTCTCACGAATCTGTGAAGCTAGCGTGGTTCGAGGCCCCGTTTTATGTTCTGGCAAACATGTTTCTTTTTCCCATGAAATGGGGAATCTCAACCCTGTTGGCAGAGAACCCCGTCTCGCGATCTTGGAATGGTTCGTTATGGTCACTTCAATGGGAAGTTCTGGCGTATCTGATCATCTGGTTCGTGTCGAGGCGAATGAAGATTTCAAAACCCATACTTATCAGCTTTGCCATTTTGGCAACGGTCGCCAACTTTCTCATTGTTGCTGCCAGCCTGTCGGTATTTAGTTCGAACTTTATTTTTGACCTCTTGAGCACGGGCTCGCGCCTAGGGCTCATGTTCTCTGTCGGAGCTCTGCTTTGCCTATTTAGCCACAACATCCCTTTGAGAATCTGGCTAGCATTGCCCTCAGTCGCACTTTTGTATCTATCACTTGAGACAAAGAATTATTCGTGGATGGCCCCCATATTCTGGGGCTATGTTCTCTTGTATTTGGGTTCACGCCTAAAGAGCCCGAGTTTTTTCGTCAATAATGACTTTTCTTTTGGGCTATACATCTACGCTTTTCCGATTCAGCAATTTCTTATTGCAACCGGTAATGCCTCTACAAACGTCTGGGTCTTTTTTTGCCAAGCGTTATCAATCTCAGGAGTCTTGGCAGTTTCAAGTTGGTTTCTTGTTGAAAAGCCCGCGCTAAAAAAACTGAGGCCAAAAATAACATCCTGGCTGGAGGCCCGGCAAAGTTAGCACGCCGGTACCGTTCTATAGTGAATCTAACATTTCGGCGACTTCGTTCCACATCATAGAGTTCACGAACTTAGCTTTAGCCTTTTGCTGACCTTGTTCAGCCATTTTTATGCGCTTCGAGGCGTCGCCCAGTAGGTCGTTTAGGGCAGTGCGCATTGCAATGGCATCACCCACCGCAGGCATTTTTGCCGTCAAATCTTTTTCAAAGTATTGCCGCATCGGCAATGAATCGCTCACGACTATGGCGGCACCGGCAATCGCGCCTTCAAGCGCAACGGTTTGGCCGGTTGGATAGGCAAAGCCAAATGTTGGAACGACCACTACTTTTGCAGAGCGCAAAAGTGCACGATATCGGTCCTTATCTATAAAACCAAGAACCTCAACGTTTTTTGGAATATCAAGACCTTGCAGGTTGACTTGTTTGCATGCAAGCAGCACTTTGATGTTTTGGTCGCGCACCGCATCGAAGAAAGTTTTGTAATCTCGCCCAAGGTCTTGACCAATGGCAAAAACATCGACTGGGCGATCGGCCGCAGCATCACCATCGAACCAAAGGCTAACCCCAAAGGTTATTGATCTTATTTTCTTTCTTTCAACTCCGAAAGATTCCAGAATCTCAACTTGGTTGTCGCTCCAGACCGTTATCGCGGTCGCGCGATTTAGCAACTTGACCCAATGAGCAACCTGTTTTGGTTGGAGTTTAGGGAGCCGCTCTGCAAGCCAACAGACCATGACTATGACACGGGCTTTTCGAACTGGGCCAATAGGCAAGCCCTTCAATCGCAGCGCCAATAGGGCATTGTGCTCCAGAATCGCGAGTGTGAACTTAGACCGATAGATGTTAAAAAGAGAATTCAAGGTCAGAATCACGGGGAACCCAAGACGATGCTCGATGACGTCTTTAATTTTTTTTCTGACAGCTGTTGACTTGTAGCGAGCGCTAAGTGGAGAGTATCCGAGACGCTGAATGTGTTCCAGCCCATAAGGCATGATTTCAAAATCATTCAGTGCTCGGTCTGCGGGAGCACTCTCAAACGGCGCGTCAGATAAAACCGCTAAGAATCGTTTTTGCATGCTTTCAAGGTTACTCAACCAATCAATTTGACGATGAAATTTTGGCTGTTCCGCCAATCGGCTAAACTTTTACTCGTTGCGCAGGCTATGGTCAGCGCAGCCCGCCGCCTTAGCTCAGTTGGTAGAGCAGCTCCCTCGTAAAGAGCAGGTCAGCAGTTCGATTCTGCTAGGCGGCTCAGTTAGACGCCCAAATCTAGGCGCCCAAAGTTACGCGCCTATGCCTCAGGCAGCACGAACTGGGTTCGGTAGCTCTGAATGCGACCCTTCATGCCAATGCCTGCCACACCAACTAAGCGCCCTTGTTTGTAATAACCAAAGATAAAGTCGCCGCTCAATTCACCTTCGAGTAGTTTTGCTTCGTCGGCGCGGGCAGGGCTGCCGAAGCCCAAGATGTTCATTTCGAACGGGTCGCTCCAGAACGATGGGAGGGGAGCGAATGTCTCAGCGGCAACAGTGCCCGTCAACGCGCCATCATTTGCAAGACCAGCAGCAATAACCTTCGCCGCGCGCTTTGCGGTTTCTGACGGAATGTTCCAGTGCTCAACTCGACGAGCGACATCGTCGAAGAGCGGGTTGGCAAAACGGGCCACATCGCCAATGGCATAGACGTCAGCAACCACCTGCCCGGCAGCGTCAAGAGCCTGCATCGCGTTGTTCGTCAGAACGCCATCGGTGATGTCAATCTGCGAGTCTGCCAGCCAATCGGTGTTGGCGATCGATCCGATTGCGACGACCAAAACCTCGCACTCGAGGCGCTCGCCGTTTCGCAAGGTCAGCCCGTTGATGCTTGAGCTCTTGCCTGAACCAGCAGTTGAAACATCCGCGATGTCGGTTTCGAAAACGAAGCGAACTCCGTGAGCTTCGTGGCGGCGCTGAATCTCGCCGGCAAAATCAGCACCCAGCACGCGTTCGAGCGGCTGGCGGCTTGAGCTCACAACTGTGACCGAACACTCGAGTTTGTTTGCCGTCGCAGCGACTTCGCAGCCGATGAAACCAGACCCCAGAATCACAACTTTTGCGCCAGGCGTTAAATCACCGCGCAGGGCAACCGCGTCATCAAGGGTTCGCAGAACGTGCACGCCGCGCAGCCCCCGAGCGATATCGAGCTGTTTTGGGCGCAGACCGGTGGCAATCACCAGTGCCGAATAAGCATGCGCCTCACCCGAATCGTCAACGACCTGCTTGAGGTTGACGTCGAGCGAAACGGCGCGACGCCCTAGCTGCCAGTTGACGTCGGAGGTTGATTCGCGACGCGGAAAAGCCAGGTTCGAAGCATCAATCTGGGTAGCCAAAGCTCTGCGCATGAACTTTGGCAACTTGATTAGGTCGGTTGACCGAGGCGAAAGTAAACGAGGGTGGGCCAAGAAGTTCGAAGCTGATGTTGCCGAGGTGCGTGAGCTTCTCGATTTCTTCGCAGACCAGCCACGTGCCGACAGAGAGCCATACCCACCCCGAATCGCGCCATCTGACCAAGAGCGCTTGTCTTGGGCCCATGCTTTCGAAGCTGCTGGTCTCGGCAAGATTGCTCCCGATACCAGGGGTCGTTGGCGGATGCTCTCGCGTGAGGGCCTAGTCCGCGGTGTGCTTCGTGAACCGCTAAACAGCCTGGTTTACTATTTCAAGCGGGCTGGTTTTGAGCCGGCCGATTGGGGTACCAAGATCGACGACACCTGGTGTGTGCCGTGGGTGGCCAGTAGGACACAGTTCGGTGTCAGTCGTAGAACCCGAAAAGCCAAAAGCTAAGTCGATGCTCAGTCAGCCGTTTGAAGGTAGCGGTTTAAGGGAACGGGTCGAGGTTAGGGGTGGCCGCAAGGCCGCCCGGTCGACTTGGTTTGCATTCTTTAAGACAACGGCCTAGGCTCACAGTTGGGGGATGAAAGTCTATTGCGGAGTTGCCGGATTAACCTTTTGAAAGGTTGTCTGTTTCATGAAAAACCACGTCAAAATTGCTGTCGCCGCTGTTTCTTTATGCACACTCGGCTCTGCATCGGCATTTGCTGATGAAGCAACCCACTCGTTCAATAATGTGATTCCTCCATTTCAGCAGTCTCACTACATGGGTGCACATATTCGCTCGACTAGCACAACCTCATCGCAAATCAAGTTTTCTTCGATTTCAGATGCACAATTGATGAATGTAAAAGCTGAGAATTTGCAAAACAATGTGCAATACACCGAACTTAAGGGCATCGGCGTGAACAGCGCCTCTCAGATTAAAAACTCCACGCCGGCTGGAAAATCATCGCGACTAATCATCACAAACTACGACTGGAATGTTTTGTCACCCACTGTCATTGGCACTGAGGTTCTGCATTAATCGATGTTGAGACTTTGGCCTAGGTTTTTCGTCACGCTTGGCTTGGCTTCTCTTCTGGCATTGCATTTGTATTTAGGAACCGAAAATACAGCGAACTCTGCTTATTCGACTTTGGCCGGCGTTTTTGGCGAATATATGAACGGCCTCATCAGGCTCGTTTTTCCGTTCATTGTGACCCTCTTGGCAGCCATGCCGTTGCGAAACCAAACATCCGAAAACTTCATTCATCAGACGCGTGGAAGAACCTCTTTAGCAAGGCACTTGCTTGGTTTGGTTAAAGATGGCGTTGCGGCCAATGCGATTTATTTCACGGTGTTTGGGCTGGCGACAACGGCTGCGGCGACATTCGTTGTGCCAGCATTGAATCCGGAGGTTTTACAACCTACGTCATATGGGCTGACCGCTGAAAATGCGCTAAAACTGATTGCGCAGCAAAACCCGTTGGGTTTTGCTGCTGCATTCGGTGGGATCGCGTTCGGTATTGCATCGACAGCGTGGATGGTGTGTTCTTCAACTGTATTTTCGCTGCTCGCTTTCGCTTGCGTGCTCGTGACCCGCCGAAGAGCCGCCATTTTGATTCCGCTGGGCATCTACATCGGTGAAAGTGTGATCACACAAGTTCTGAACGCGCCTAAGTTGAGCTTCTTGCTCTTGATGCCAACGCCTTCTTCGATGGGCTCATTTGATTTTGTCACGGCAGCGTTGCCAGGTTTTGTTGCCTCGATTTTGTCATGCGCAACAATTTGGTTGGTAATTCGGTATGCCCCGAAGTATGGCTGGTTCGCGTGACAAATGCTTTATTGAAAGAGCTACGCAGCCCGTCAACAGTGTTGCTTGCCCTTGGGCTGTTTCTGTTTGAACTAGCGAAAAGTGAACAAATAGGTCGGGTTGGGTCCAGCAACCTATGGGACGTCTTGGTTGCGACAACAAGTGACTCGCATTTTCTGGTTTTAGGTGTTCTGCTTTGGTGGGTCAATGTCCTCATGCAAACGGCCAGAGAACGGCTGACTGAATTGGCGTTGATTCGTTTTGGGTGCCGCATAAGAATCTTGAATGCTGCACTAAAAACCTCAGTCTTGAGACTTTGCGCAGCCTTTGCAATTTTGACTGCCGTTGCGCTGCCAGTCGCGGCCCGAACTGGACTTTCATGGCAATGGAGTCCTGCTGCAGTTCTGGTTGACCCAAATCAAGAGCTGGACGTATTTTCTGCGGCGGCAGCTGCTCAACATTTTGCGAACCCGATCCAAGTTATGGCGCTCAACTTGGCCTTTGGCACCTTAGCCTTTTTCGGCTTGGCGACTATTTATTTTGCATTGAGCTGTGCCGGCAAAGCCCAGTTTGCTAACGGCGCTTTGACTACTACTTATCTATGGGCCGCTGCCTGCTCATTTGGCGTCGCTTCGAATATTCCAGCGTTTGATGCGGTGAATCTTTTCGATTTGAGCTGGGCACTAAATCAGGGCTTAGCATGGCAGGTAGTCGCTTTTTGGCTTTTGGCAGCTACCTTGCCGAGACTGGCCGTCGCCTTGCATCTTGGTCTGAAGAGCGCGCTAGTGCTTCTAACAAGGTTCGGGGGCATTTATGCGGTTGTCGTTTTGGCATTCGCAATAGCGTTGGCTAAAAACGGTTCTAATTTTCTCAGCCGGTGGCAAGCTCTCTTTCTCGGCCAAAACGACAGCCTAGTTGGCTATTGCGCCATTCAGCTGCTCATTTATTTTTTGGCTTCTGTCACAATCGTTAAATTTCTTGAAACGACCGCTGACGACCAATTGCACCGGCAAATTCGCGTAGGCAGTCACCAAAAAATCATCGCGAGGCAGTTACTGAAAATGGTTGGGATGTCACTTCTAGGCACGACAACTATTGTTGGCGCAACGGCAGGCGCATTCGTTTTGTCGGGCAGTCAACTTGATATCGCAAGCGCCATGCCCACTATGTTGAACACTGCATTTGGCCTTTGGTTAACGCTCGTCACGGTCACGTGCATCGGTTTGGTTGCGGTTGCTTTCACGAAGGCAATCCAAAATTGGTTTTGGCTCATGGCCGCGCTCTTACTTATGGGCTATCACGCGTTCTTTCCGCTCGGGCAGTTTGACATTTTTGCGCTTTATTCGTCGCCCAAAGTGGGTGGGGCAGCATCATGGTTGCCAGGCCGAGTAACTGCGGTGGTTCTGTTGGCACTCAGCGTCGGGGTTCTGTTTTCGATGAAGTCGTGCCGAGTCTTTAAGTCTTTCAAAATCGCAAGTCAGTGGAACGGTTGAAAATGCAAATCATCAAAGTAACCTCGATATCAAAAAGTTTTCGCGGTAGCGAGATTTTCGCGTCGGCCACTGCAAGCTTTGACAAGGGTTCGATCACAGCTGTGGTTGGCGCAAATGGTTCTGGCAAGTCTCTGCTTTTTCGCATGATTTGTGGGTTTGTTACCCCTGACTCAGGTCAGATTTGGGTTGATCCAACTTTTCTTTCAAAAGGCCGTGATTACCCAGAAAAGTTTGGAATCAGCATAGACCGCCCCGGCTTCATCGCCCACCTAACTGGCTTCGAAAACCTCGAAATGCTTGCCAACATTCGCCGCGCAATCGGTGTAGCCGAAATCACTCAAATCATGTTGGATTTTGGTCTTGACCCCAAACTGAAGCAGAAAGTTCGACACTATTCGCTGGGAATGAAGCAAAAGCTGGCGCTGGCACAGGCGTTTATGGAGTCACCTGAAGTTCTCATTCTTGATGAACCTTTTAACGGACTTGACGAAGAATCAGTTGAAAATGTTCGTAAGCGAATTCTTGATTTTAATCAAAACGGCGGCACCGTGATTTTTACCAGCCACAACAGCGAAGATGTGCGACAACTCGCATCAATGGTTTATGTTGTGCGCAACGGCACACTTGAGCTTTTGCCTTAGCTTAATCTAGAACAAACCCATCTCTCCAGCGGCAGCGGTGAGCTCGTCACGAACTGACGGGTGGGCGGCATGGTTGATGATGTTGCTAGCCTGCTGGGCTTGTGAGTGACCGAAGCAGTCGGCTACACCTTGCTCGGTCACAACATAGCTGTGCTGAAAACTTGTTACCGGGTCGGTGATGCGCGGCACGATCGTCGAAACGTTGGCTTTGGCATGCCACGACGGTAGCGCCATGAACGATTGACCTCCGCGGGCGTGCAAGGCGCCGACGATGAAGTCAGTTGAGCCACCCCATCCGCTATATATTTCACCGCGAACTCGTGAGGCGTTCGCTTGGTCAAATAGGTCAACCTGTAGTGCCGCGTTAATCGAAGTCATTTTGGCTTGACGGGCGATGACGCCAGGGTCGTTGGTTTTTTCGGTGCGAAGCATGCGCACTTCGCGATTGAGGTGCAGCCAGTCATAGAGGTCGCGCGAGCCAAAGATGAAGCTTGCGGTGATGGCAATGTCGGGGTCGAGGGCGCCTGCGCGTTGTAGGCCGAGAACTCCGTCGCTGAACATTTCGGTGAAGATGCGAAGGTTGCGGCGCGAGTGAAGTTGATCGATCACGGCGTCGGGAATCTCGCCGATGCCCAGCTGCAAAGTTGATCCGTCAGAGACCTTGGCTGAAATGAGCCGCCCCACCTCAGCCGAAATGTCACTCGGCGCGTGCACCGGCTTTTCGGCGAGAGGTTCATCAACGTCAATGACGTAGTCGATCTCGTTTTCATAGATTTGCGCGTCACCGTAGGTGTAAGGCATGTTGGGGTTAGCCTGGGCAATCACGAGCGCGCCACGGGCCTTCGCCGCTTCAATGGCCGCCGGCAAAATGTTCACCTCGGTGCCGAGTGAAACTGTGTCATGGCGCTGCGTTGAGGTGTGAAGCAGCACGACGTCAGGCGCATAGTGGTCGCGAAAAAGCACCGGCACAAGGCTCAAGCGGCACGGCACATAATTTAATCGAGGATGCCTCCGCATTCCAGCCCCAACAAAAGCCGACTCATAGGTCACGCCTTCACGGTCGGGAATTCCCGGCTGGGCGTTTAGCATGTGCAGACGATATTCGGGCACGACCTCGTCAAAAAGCCCAAGCAAGGTGTTTGGTGTGGCGAAGTTGCCTGAAGCAACAACGCGCGGGTTTTTGCCCAAACTTGCGAAGACAGCTTTTAGCTGTTCGGCGGTGATGCGTTTCAAAGGTTCGCCCTGCTCTTTCTGTTGCCGCTGGTGTCGCGCTTGCCGCTGGTCTCGCGGTTGCCGCTGGTCTCAGCTTTGCCCCCGAGCCCTAGTTGGATTCTGTCACGGGTTGGCACGAGAGCCCAAAGAATCGCTCCCGCGTCGATGAACTCTTGGGCCACTGCGCTCGCCGTGGCATCGAGTGTGCCGATTGAGGCGAGAAGCATTGCGCCAACCGCTAGCGACATTCCGAAACCGCTAGCTTGCAGCGCGCGGCGTCTGGCACCCTGGGCGATGTCGATTGCGGTGGCTAAGTGACTGAGTGAGTCTTCGATGATTACCACGTCGGCAGCTTCGCTGGCAGCGGTTGCACCTCGTGCCCCCATGGCCACACCAACTGAAGCTGCCGCCAAAGCCGGCGCATCGTTGATGCCATCGCCCACCGCAGCCACTGTGCCGTGGGCCGTAGCCATTTCGGCGCTGACGATGCGCAGCTTGTCTTCTGGGTTGCATTCGGCGTGAACTGAGTCAATGCCAACTTCATCAGCAACGGCTTGGGCTGTTGCTCGGCGATCGCCAGAGACCAACAAGATTTTTGTTACTCCGAGCTTTCGAAGGGCTGAGATAGTGGCACGTGATTCGGCGCGAACGGGGTCGTCAAGCCCGAGCACCGCTTTTAGTTGACCGTCAATGGTCACGGCAACCAGCAGGGTAGGTAGGTTTCGACCGTCAGTGAGCCCGGCTGTTGCCCAAGCCGGCAGCGTAGTTTCAGGTTGCCCAACCTCAACGCGCTTGCCGTTGATGTGCCCCGCAAGACCTCGGCCATGTTCTTCGGTCACGTCGATTGCGCGCACCAATATGAGGTCTCGAGTTTTAGCCTCGGCAATGATTGCAGCTGCCACAACGTGTGGGCTGCTTTGCTCAAGCGAGGCTGCCAACGCTAAAACTTCGTCGGCGTCGGCACCTGGAGCAACTGCGATTGCAGCAACTTTTGGCCCACCGTGGGTGAGTGTTCCGGTTTTATCGAGCAACACCGTTTCGACTCGCGCCAGAGCTTCGAGCGCAGCACCACCTTTGATTACGGCACCGCGACTTGAGGCCTTGCTCATTCCTGCAATGATTGCAACGGGCACGGCAAGAATCAGTGGGCAGGGAGTGGCTGCAACTATCACGGCAACCGCAGGAGCATAATCACCTGTGATCAACCATGTGGCACTTGCCAGAGCCAGCGCAAACGGAACAAATATGAATGCCCAACGATTAGCCAAACGCACACTGTTTGCACTTTCGGCCGCGGCTTGCTCAACGAGGCGAATCAGACCAGAGTAGGTGCTGTCGGCAGCGGTGCGAATTGCGGTCATTTCGACCCCCGCCTGAGAATTCAAAACGCCCGAAGACACCTCTTGACCTGCAGCTCGCCACTTTGGCATTGGCTCGCCGGTGAGTGCTGACTCGTCAAATGTGCCCTCGGTGGTGAGCAAACCGTCAATCGGCACGACCTCGCCCGACTTGACCAAAAGTTTGTCACCAATGGCCACCTCGGCAAGTGCAATGTCTTTGACCAGACCGTCGGCCGAAAGTCGGTGCGCAGTTTGTGGTGCACGAGCCAGCAGGGCGGCGAGCTGGTTTTTGGCACGCCCCTCGGCCCACTGCTCAAGTGCGCGGCCGCTCGCGAGCATCACGCTAATCACCGATGCAGCCAACCATTCGTTGGTGATGCCAGTTGCAACAATCGAAATCACAGCCAGGCTGTCGCTGCCAAATTCGCCTTCGCGAATCGCCCGCACCAGCCAACGCAATGCCAAGAAAAGCCCCACTGCCGCGCCGGCAGCCCAAGCCGTGTTGGTGAAGTTTGCGCCAAAGCCCATGGCACTAAACCCCAACCCCATGACTAATGCCAGAAGCGAAAAAGCCAAAAAGCTATATTCGCGAATCGCGCGCACTAGCCAGCGCGCTGAAGGCGCCTTGAGCGGCAACTTCTGACTATTAGGCATGGCTTGATTCTTTCACTGCGAGGTGACTAATGAAACTTAGGTTTGGCTAGCTTGGGTCGTGTTGCCCTCTTATTGGCAGTTTGTCGTCGAATCGTAATAGGCTCGCAATATGAATGAAGCGCAGCGGGGCGATGCAGGCTCAAACAGCCACTCAGGCTCAAACGACAAAACCACGATTCAGTTTCTCGGGGCAGCCGGCACGGTTACGGGCAGCCGGTTTTTGCTACGCCATGGCAAAACCAGAGTGATGGTTGACTGCGGTCTGTTTCAGGGGCTCAAAGAGTTGCGCCTAAAAAACTGGCAGCCGCTAGCCGTTGACCCAGCTCAGGTTGACGCCGTGGTTTTGACCCACGCTCACCTCGATCACTGTGGTTACCTACCGAAACTTGTTAAAGATGGCTTCAAGGGTGCGATTCACCTCACCGAATACACCGCAAAGCTCGCCGAAGTTGTTTTGCTCGACTCGGCTCGCATTCAAACCGAAGACGCCAAGTGGGCTGTCAAAAAGGGTTTCTCAAAACACAACCCTCCAGTGGCGCTCTATGAAGAGCCAGACGCTGCACAGGCCGTGGAACAGTTTGTTGTGAACGACTTTGGCGTGCGCACTCAAATCGCCGAACAAACCTACGTAACCTTTCACCCAAGCGGTCACATTCTTGGTGCAGCTTTTGTCGAGATCGAGTTCTTTGGCAAGCGTCTGATTTTCACCGGCGATATGGGTCGCAACGAGCATCCTCTTTTGGTTGCTCCTGGGCCAATGCCTGCCGGCAAGTTTGATGCGATCGTCACCGAGTCAACCTATGGCGACCGCGAGCACGAGCCAATGACCGCTGACTTTGCCGACATCATCAACCACACCATTGCGCGTGGTGGTTCGGTGTTGATTCCGGCATTCGCGGTTGACCGCACCGAGGTGATTTTGGTTCGTC
This sequence comes from Actinomycetota bacterium, assembly GCA_039804775.1. GTDB lineage: Bacteria > Actinomycetota > Actinomycetes > Actinomycetales > Microbacteriaceae > Rhodoluna. The sequence continues at coordinate 55,033 of JBDLVN010000062.1, read as the reverse complement.
TGCGCGAGCTGATGACGGCCGGAACAATCGCGCGAGTGCCGATTTATGCCGACTCACCTATGGCGCTGAAGGCTCTCGACTTTTATCGTGATGCCATCGACCGCGGCTCACCCGAGATTCGCCCAAACATCGTTGACACTTGGCGAGGGCTCGACCCGTTTGACCCTGGCACACTCGTGCAGCTGTTGTCGGTCGAAGAATCGAAGAGCATCAACACCCCGCCTCAGCCTTGCATCATTATTTCGGCCTCTGGCATGGCAACCGGTGGGCGAGTGGTTCACCACCTAGCTAACATGCTGCCAAACGCGATTCACACTGTTTTGCTCGTCGGCTATCAGGCAATCGGAACCCGCGGCCGCTCGCTCGCTGACGGCGCAGATTTCGTCAAAATGCACGGCGAGCTGGTTCCGGTGCGTGCAGAAGTTGCCCAAATTGGCGCGTTCTCGGTGCACGCCGACGCCGACGAATTATTAGCGTGGATGTCTTCGACCACCGAAGCGCCAGGTCAAGTGTTCGTGGTGCACGGTGAAGCTGGCGCTGCCGAGGTGCTCAGCGACCGCGTCAAGCAGCAACTTGGCTGGCGCTCACACGCCCCGCACGATGGTGAGATCGCAGACCTATAGGTCGCGCAAAAGGTCTGGGTTAGCTTCGACTTCAGCTTGAAGTTCTTTGAGAGCAGCTTTGCGAGCGCGAGCGCGTTTTTGCAACTCAGAAACCGCGATGCCAATCAAGCTCAGCCCGATAAACAACCCAATGCCAAAGCCAAGGCCGGTGAGCGGGTCTAGCTTGCTGCCAGAGTCGCCGCTGCCGGTGGTTGGGTTGCCTGAGGTTAGAACTGCAACGTCGGTTGCTGTGGCTGTCGGCTCAGGTTCGTTGCTCGTTAGGGCTACTGGGCAGATCGCGTCTGGTGCAGGTGCCTCGCCGGCTGCAGCGCCTTCGGCAACTTCAAAAGTGAAAGTGTCGGCGTTGGCGTGGCCATCGCTGCTGACTGAGCGCCAGTCAACCTGGTAGGTGCCAACCTGGGTTGCGTCAAGTGCAGCCCAAATCGAGTCGCCATCAACAGTCAAACAAGGCAGGCTAGCTGCAACGCCGTCGGGTGAAGTCACCTGAATTTCGAGGCCATCGCCATTGCCAACATCCATGACGGCTTCGCCAAAGGTCACAGAAACTTTGAGGGTGCCAGGTGCCACTTGCGAACCAGCCGAAGGTGTGGTGCCAACGATTTCGTCGTGGGCCAAAGCTGAGGTTGATGCGCCCAAAACCATGCTGGCAGCGAGGGCTGCGGTTGCCAATAGAATGCTCGAAAAACGTTTCATGCCACTAGTTTAGCGATGCCCGCTAAAGTTAAACTTTGAGCGTTTGATTGCTTGTTTCTCAGGAGGAACCATGTCAGAAACCAAGTCAGGTTTCGCCTATATCAAAGAGACAATTTTTGGCGCGCTGGCTGGTGCCGTTGTTGTAACTTTGATCATCGTTGCCTCAAGCTCTCAAACTGCTTCGCCTCAAAACACTGCCTCGCAATCGCCGAGCACCACGGCTTCAGAAACTCCTAGCGCCACCCCAACGGCAACCGCAGCTGGTTGCTCGGTGGGCAAAAAGGCATCCGATTCGCGCCTTGGCTCGCTGCAGGCAATTGTGGTTGACAACGCTACCGGCAACACTCTTTTCAATATTGAGGGCGACAAGGGCAGCGCAACCGCTTCGACCATGAAGCTCATCACGGCCGCCGCCGCGCTCAAAGTTCTTGGTCCGACCTACCGGGTAACGACCAAGGTTTATGTCGACCCGCTAGACCCCGGTCACATCTATTTTGTTGGCGCCGGTGACCCAACCCTCACGCGCACCCCAAACGGCAAGCAGTCGGTCTATTTGAACGCACCAAAAATCTCAGACCTTGGCGTGCTGATCAACTCTTGGGCTAAGTCAAACTCGGTTGCAGCTATCACCAACATCACTCTTGACTCTTCACTTTTCAACGGCCCTGACTATGAGTCATCTTGGCCGGCTTCAGAACGCACGATGGGATACGTCTCGAAGATCACCGCACTTCAGGTTGACGGCGACCGCGACAACGCGACTAAAGAGACTTCACCTCGAAGCGCCACACCTGCATTTCGAGCCGGCAAGGCCTTGCAGAATGCTGTTGGCAAAATCGCCAAAGCGGCTGTGCTTGACGAGGGTGTTTTGCCTAGCGAAGCCAGCTCGGTTATCGCCAGTGTTACTTCGCAACCGATTAGCGTTTGGATCAACCACATGCTTCAGGTTTCAGACAACACAGAGGCTGAATATCTTGCCCGCCTAGTTTCGTTGAAGGCTGGCGGCGATGGCTCGTTTGAGTCAATCGACAGCACTTTCAAAGCTGCGCTGAAGAGCCTTGGCCTTGACGCAACCAACCTGGTTTTGCGTGATGGTTCTGGCGAGAGCGACCAAAACGAGGTTTCTCCTAGGTTCTTCACCGAACTCATGAAACTTGTGATTGCGGGCACTGACAACCTCAACTATGTTGCCCAGGGCTTGCCGGTTGCTGGCGAAAGCGGCTCGTTGGCCAGCCGTTTCACTGGCAAAAACATTGATGCCGTTGGTCACGTCTTTGCTAAAACGGGTTGGATTAATCACGGATACTCCCTGGCCGGCTACATCAAACCTAAAGATGGCTCGGTGCTAACTTTTGCCGTTTATGCGCTCGGTAACGTTAGCGACAGCGCAAAGTTGGCGATTGACAACCTTGTGACAGGTTTCTATCGTTGCGGTCTCAAGCTCACCAACGGCTAACCCGCACCAGCCAGGAGGTCTGACCAATGACAAAAGCTTTTTTCATAATCGACGTTCAGAACGACTTTTGCGAGGGTGGTTCGTTGGCTTGCGCTGGCGGAGCCAAAGCCGCCGCCGACATCACAGCGTTTTTGAGCAGCCCGGCTGCCCAAGCCGAATATGACTTTGTGATTGCCTCGCGCGACTGGCACGATGGTCATAACGACAACGGTGGCCATTTTGCTCACGAAGGTGTTGCGCCTGACTTTGTGAACAGCTGGCCAGTGCACTGCGTTGCAGGTAGCGACGGCGGCAACTATCACGCAAACCTAGACACCAACTTGATTGACTTTCACATTCAAAAAGGCCAGGGCAAGCCGGCATATTCGATTTTTGAAGGCAATACCCCCGAAGGTGAAACCCTGCCTGACCTGTTGGCTCGACTGGGTGTTGCTGAAATCGATGTCGCCGGCATTGCAACCGATTATTGTGTCTTAGCCTCGGCGCTTGACGCGAACACTGCCGGGTTTAAGGTCAGCGTTCTGCCTGAACTCTGCGCGGGTGTTGCCGCCGAGTCGACAGCTGCGGCTGTTGACAAGCTTGAGGCGGCTGGCGTCAGCATTCGCTAGAGACATTGGTCACCTGAACCTGTGCAAACACTAGAGTGGCTCGGCAGTAAGGGCAAACTCAAATGATGGTAATTTAGAACCCATGACTTTAGCCAGCGGCCAGCAATATGAACTTCACTACACCAGCGCATCTTTAGGTGAGTTGAAGGCAACAATTGCCCAGGTAGGCGCTTCGCTTCGTCAAATGAGCGTCGGCTCAATTGAGCTGGTTCAGGGCTATTCTGCTGAGCAGTGGGCGCCATATTGCGCCGGCCAAGTGATGTCTCCATGGGTTAACCGCATCGACGGCGGCAAGTGGAACTACCAGGGTCAGACCCTTCAGTTCAACCTCAACATCGTTTCGCAGCAAAACGCGAACCACGGTCTTTTGCTCGAACACCCATACGATTTGATCAGCCGCACCCCTCACTCAGTGACTCTCGGTGCAACCGTTTTTGCTCGCCAAGCCTACCCTTTCAACGTTGAAACCACAGTGACTTATTCGCTTGGCGAAGACGGTCTCACCGTGACCCACAGCGCCATAAACCGTTCTGGCGTCGAGGCACCTTATGCGGTGGGCGGGCATCCGTATTTCAAATTTTCTGAGGTTGACGCAGCCGAGCTGATCATCAAGAGCCAGGCAAAAACCCGCACAACCGTTAATGAGCGTCAGATTCCGGTGGGCCAAGAAGCAACGGCCGGCACCGAGTTTGACCTGCGCGAGGGCATTCGCCTGCCAGATGTTTTCATTGACCAAGACTTCACCGACCTCGAACGCGACGCCGAGGGCAAGGCTCACACCTACCTATTGACGAGCGAAGGTCGCGGGCTCGACGTGTGGCAAGACGCAACCTTCAAGCACGTTGTGATTTTCACACCAGGGTTTTTTCCGCGAGAAGAAGGTGGCCAAACCTACACCGCGGCCATCGAACCCTCGACTGCTGCACCAAACGCTTTCAACAATGGCACAAACCTGCACTGGCTAAAAAAAGACGAGTTATTTACAGCATCATGGGGTGTCACCCCAATCATTTAGTGTCATAGGTGCGCGCTAGCATCAACTTGACCATCGGCAACACCATCTTGAAAGGTCTGTTTTGAGCAACCCAACAACCAAGTGGCTATCACTTTTTGGTCCGTTTCTTCTAACCCTTGCCGCTGCCACACCAGCGATTCTCACCCTGGTTAATGGTTGGCACCTCGAACCGGTCTTGATGGCCGTGTTTTTTGGCGTGGCCATTGTTTCAGCTGCCTTCATGCTCGGCTGGGCCGGTGAAGCCGCCGAACTCGACCTCTCGGGCGGTCTAACCGTTGGCATTTTAGCCATCGTCACGATTTTGCCGGAATATGTCGTGAGCATCTATTTCGCCTACGCGGCGGGTTCTGACCCAACTATGGCTCCTTATGCCTCGGCCAACCTCACCGGTGCCAACCGACTTTTGCTCGGTTTTGGCTGGCCACTAATCGTTTTGGTGGCTTTTTTCGCTGTGCGCGCTGTTGCTAAGAATCGCGCCAAAGCTTCAGGTGAGGCTCGCGAAAAAGGTACCTTTGGCATCACCGTTGAGCCTGAGGCTCGCACCGACCTCGGCTTTTTGATGTATGCCTCGCTGCTTGCGTTCTTGGTGCCAATCACAGCTCAGATTCACCTGATTTGGGGCATCGTCATGGTTGCGATCTTCGTGGCTTATCTATGGCGCCAGTCTCACGCTGAGCGCGACGAACCTGAACTAGAGGGCGTTGCCGCTCGCATCGGCGAGCTATCAAAGCCAAAGCGTGCAACGTTTGAGATCGCTGTGCTGATTGTTGCCGCCGCAATCATTTTTGTTTGTGCTGAACCTTTTGCTCACGCGCTAATCGAAGCTGGTCACGCACTGAAAATTGATGAGTACCTACTGGTGCAGTGGCTTGCCCCGATTGCTTCAGAAGCACCCGAGTTTGCGCTCGCACTAATCTTCGCCGCACGTGGGCGCGCCAACATTGGTCTTGCCATTTTGATATCGTCAAAGGTGAACCAGTGGACGGTTCTGGCTGGCTCGCTACCTATCGCCTACGTCGTTGGTGGCGGCCAAGGCGCTGCCTTGCCAATGGACTTTCGCCAGGTTGAAGAGTTCACACTAACCGCAGGTCAAACCCTGCTCGGCATCGCGCTCTTGCTCGGGTTGCGCCTCGGCGCTCGTGGCGCGGCGCTATTGTTTGTGCTCTTTGCAGTGACATTCGTTTTGCCTCAGCCAGAGATTCGCTTCGCCCTTGCGATTCTTTATATCGTGATTGCTGCAGTAATCTTCTTTGTTCGACGCGACCTAATCAAGCCGGCGTTAACAGAGCCGTTCAAACTGCCAAAGCGGTTGGTCTAACCGAAGAGCCTAGTTGGTGGGGGTGAGGTCAGCAGACGCAGACTTCGCCCTTGCCACAGGTGCACTTTGCTGGCTCAGCAACTTTTGCGCTGCCGCAACCGCAGTTGTCGCCGCAACCCTGAGCTTCGGTTGAGCCAAGAGTGGTGAGTTCGATTTTGTTTTCCATTTGAGACTCCCTTGTGTCAAGCACTGCTGCGAGTTCTGCAGCAAGTTCGGTAGTTAAACGATACCTCGCAATACTGGCAACTAGCCGCCCCCTCACTTAAGCTTTGTGTCATGTCAAAAGTTGCGAAACCTGCGGTTGTTGCCGCCATCATCGGCCCAATTCAAAACATTTCTGGTTGGCTCATCGCTGGCACAATCGCCAGCACGGTTCACACCGCAACTTGGCCAGGCTATGACGGGGTGCGTCAAACCATTAGCGAGCTTGCCTCGCCTGAATCACCAGTCACGCCAATCATGTCGGCGTTCTTTGTTTTGGGTGGCGTGCTGTCGCTAATTGCAGGTGTCTATGCTCGAGCTTTGGCATGGCCGGGTCGTGTAGCTATCTTTATCGGTGGCTTTTGCATGTTTGGCATCACGATCTACCCAACACCGCTAATTGGCTACAGCGTTGAACACCGCCTCTATGCCATCACATCTTTCGTGCTTTTCTCAGCCTGGCCACTGCTGTCGATGCGGTTTCGCAAAACAGCACCAGTGCTTCTAAGGCCGCTGGCAAGCATAGCTGCAACGGTGGTGTTCACCGTCATTTCGTTCTGGTTCTTGTTCACCTGGACAGACCCGACATCGCCAACCACCGGCGTGCTCGAAAGGCTGCTGTCGTTCATTCAAACGGCATGGTTGTCAGTTGTCGTGCTGAGCGCGTGGCGTCTGCAACGCAAGCAGGGCTAGCGCGGTTCGATTCCAAACGCGCGAGCCAGCTTCATAATCTTTTCGGCGCGGCCAAGGCGAGGCAAGTCACTGCCGTCGCGAATCACGCGACCGCCAGCTTCAAAGTCAACCAAGAAGTCATTGGCCCACGCAACGTCTGACGAGGTTGGGCTGATCTGCTCGTTAATAACCGCAATCTGCTCGGTCTGAAGGCACAGCTTGCCGGTCATGCCGAGGGCAACAGCAACCTCAGACTGCTCACGAAGCATGCTGTAGTTTTGGCCAACAGTTGGGCCGTCGATTGGGCCAGGCAAGTTGCCGATGCGACTTGCCACCACGAGGCGCGAGCGAGGGTATGCCATCGCCATGTTGTCAACACTTGTGCCGGTGTCACGTCGATAGTCGCCACTGCCAAAAGCTAGGCGAAAAGCACCCGGGGCCGAGGCAATCGCACGAGCTTCTTCAATGCCAAGTGCAGACTCAACCAGCGCAATCACTGGGGTGTTGCCTCCAAGAATCAAGTTGCTCTCGGCAACCTGTGAGCCGTCTTCAACTTTGGCGAGCATAACACCCTGAAGCCCTGGCACACCGCGTAGTCGGTCGAGGTCATCACGCCAAAAAGGTGAGGTTGCGTCGTTGACGCGCACCCACGCCTGCCCGCCGGCTTCTAGCCAGTTGGCAACGTCTTCGCGAGCTTGGGGCTTTAGCTTGGGGTCAACAGCGTCTTCGATGTCAAGAATGATCTGGTCGGCGCGTGAAGCTTCGGCGGCGCTGAAAGTTTCAGGCTTGGTTCCGGCAACAAGCAGCCACGAGCGCGAGATTTCGGCAGCAATGGTTCTCATGGGTTCAGTTTATGTTGTTCACTCTTGCTAAACAAATGCCGTGGCGCGGCTTCACATCCCACTGAAGACGCAACCTGCCCGAGAAACTTCTAACGACGTCCGAGAGCGGCGTTTTTGACCATTGAGGGGAACACCAGGCCGTGCATCGGCCACACTGCCCACCAATAGGCGTGACCAAGCAACCCGCGAGGGGCATAGATCGCGCGCTGCGTAACACGAGTGCCACCGCCTTCAATCGGCTCAAGACTCCACTCAAGCCAAGCCAATCCAGGCATCTTCATCTCGGCTCGAAGCCTCAAAAGCTTGCCGCGTTCTAGCGCTTCGACACGCCAAAAATCTAGTGCGTCGCCCTCGATCAAGTGGTTCGGGTCACGACGACCGCGGCGCAAACCCACGCCGCCAACCATCTTGTCTAACACCCCGCGCAGGCGCCAAGCCCAGGTCGCGGTGGAGTATCCGTGCTCGCCACCCATGCCCTCAACTCGCGCCCAAACAGTCGCAGGCGCATCGCTGGTTTCGAGCGTGCGAACGTCGCTATAAAGCGAGCCACCAGCCCAGTTCGGGTCAGTCGGCAACGGGTCGCTCGGCGCGCCAGGCAGCGAAGCACTTGACCATGAGGTTTCAACGTTGGCCTCTTTGATCTTCTTTAGAGCCAACTGCACCGCGCGTTTGAAAGGCGTGAGCCCGCCAACTGGGTCGGCAATTAAATCGCGAATGCTATCGTCACGCGCCACAACCTCATTCTTGAGGCTCGCGACTAGGCGTTTGGCCAAAGTGAATGGAACGGGGGTGACGAGGCCCACCCATCCGCTTGAAAGATTTGGGGTTAGAAACGGCAGGGGAATAATGATGCGTTTGCGAAGCCCAGCCGACTCGGCATATTGCAACATCATCTTGCGATAGGTGAACACTTCAGGGCCGCCAATGTCATAGTCACCCGAGACGCTTGCTGGCAGGGCCGCTGCTCCAACCAGGTAGCGCAAAACATCGCGAATGGCGATTGGTTGAATTCGGGTTTCAACCCAGCGCGGTGTGGTCATGATTGGCAGGCGCTCGGTCAGGTAGCGCAACATCTCAAACGAAGCCGAGCCCGAGCCAATCACAACACCGGCGCGCAACTCGATGGTTGGCACTCCGCTTGCGCGAAGAATCTCACCGGTTGCCATGCGCGAATGCATGTGCGGTGAAAGGCTGCTCTTGACGCGCTGGTCAATCATGCCACCGAGATAAACCATGCGCTTCACATTGGCGGCTTTTGCGAGCTCACCAAATTCGCGCGCCATGGTCTGTTCTTGCGATTCAAAGTCACCTGCGCTCATAAGAGAGTGCAATAAATAGTAGGCAACGTCGGTGCCGTTAAGAGCCCGAGCCAAAGCTGCCGAATCGGTGGCGTCGCCTTCAACAACCTCAACCTGCGAGATCCAACTGTGCTCGCTGAGTCTGGCGGCATTTCGGGCAAAAACTCGCACGCGATAACCGTGCTGCAACAGTTCGCTGATTAGGCGGCCGCCGATGTAACCAGTGGCACCTGTCACCAAACACAGCGCAGGTTTGCCATCTGAGCCGAGCAAAACGGGCAATCCAGCGGTGATCTCGTTTGGCAAAGTTACCTCGATTAGTTTGGTTGTAGCTTGCGTGTGTTTTTCTTGTCTGCTGCTGATGACGTGGCTCTTACTAAGTTTGCGCCATTCTCAGTTCACTTTATTTTGTTTACCTCAAATTCACTTTGTAAACAAAAGAATTGCCGTTCACTTGGTTAATTGTTCATAGACTTAGGTTCGAAATGCTTGAATAACCAATCAAGAAAGGTCCCCGTGGACGCAACAGTAGTAGTGGTTTTAGTAGTAGCTTTAGCTCTTTTCTTTGATTTCACCAACGGTTTTCACGACACCGCCAATGCAATGGCCACACCGATTGCAACCGGCGCTCTCAAGCCTCGCACGGCAGTTGCCATCGCTTCAATCATGAACCTAGTCGGCGCTTTCTTGAGCACCGCAGTGGCAACCATGATTTCTGTGAGCATGATCAAAGACGCCAGCACGCTAAACCCAGCCATCATCTTTGCTGGTTTGACAGGTGCGATTTTGTGGAACCTAACTACCTGGTTCTTGGGCTTGCCTTCGTCTTCATCGCATGCTCTCTTCGGTGGCCTCATCGGTGCTGTTCTAGCATCGGCTGGTCTCGACGGGGTTGACTTCGGCAAGATTATCGATAAGGTTTTGATTCCGGCCCTCTTCGCACCGGTAATCGCCGGTTTGGCAGCATTGCTTGCAACGCGAATCGCCTATGCAATCACGCGCCGTGTGAAAGAAGATGACCTCAGCACTGGCCGAGGCAGCTTTCGCTATGGTCAAATCTTCTCGTCTTCGCTTGTTGCCCTCTCGCACGGCACCAACGATGCTCAAAAAACTATGGGTGTAATCACGTTGGCTTTGGTCGCGGGCGGCCTGCAAGCTGATGGCGGCCACGTTGAGCTCTGGGTTGTTATTGCCGCCTCGCTAGCAATTGCAGTCGGAACCTACTCGGGTGGCTGGCGCATCATCAAAACTATGGGCAAGGGCCTAAGCGAAGTTAAGCCGGCTCAAGGTCTTGCTGCTGAAATCGCAACAGCAGCCACCATTCTTGCTTCGAGCAAGCTTGGCTTTGCGCTAAGCACCACTCAGGTTGCCTCGGGTTCGATCATCGGTTCAGGCCTAGGTCGCAAGGGTGGCACCGTGCGGTGGAGCAAAGCCGGGCAGATTGTTCTCGGTTGGGTTTTCACCCTGCCCGCAGCAGCAGCGGTTGGCGCTTTGTCAGTCTTGCTAGTGAACCTAGGTTCGTTTGGAATCATCGTTGACGCAATCGTGACACTCGCCGTTATCGTGGCAATCTTTCAGATCGCCAGACGCAATGCAGTCACGCACAAAAACGTTGCAAGTGAGATTGAAGAAGCTTCTGAGGCTATCGTTCTTTTGAAGCGCAAAAAGAAGTCAGACAGCAAGGGTTCGAAGGGACGCAAATAAATGATCAACATCGACTGGAACCACCTCCTGCAGGTTGCACTTGCTGCCATTGTTGGCGGCTCAACTGTTGTAGCCCTGTTTTCGCTGGGCATTCGTCTGTTGGTCAACGCTGGGGCAGCAAAGCTCAACTCGGCTTCAGGTTCAATCTCTGAGATTCGCAAAGAAGCAGCTAACCGCGCGGCAGCCTACGTGCTCTTCGCGCTAAGCTTCGGCGCCATTATCTTTGGCGTTCTGCTAATCATTCCTGGTTTGATTCCGGCAGCTGCCTAGTATTTAAAATTTCCAACTTTCGGGGAGCAGTTCACTGCGCTCGGGGCGATTTTTGTTTTACTAACCTTCGCGACTAGCACCGTTGGCAGCGCTAACGGCAAAAATTTCAGGTTTGAGATAGCCAAGCACTTCAAACTCAGCTGTTACGGCTAACGAAACCTCGCTAATGCGTTCGATTGGCACGAGGGCGATCGCTGCGCCACCAAAGCCACCACCAGTCATGCGCGCGCCAATGGCGCCGTGACGAAGTGCCGTTTCAACGGCGGTGTCGAGTTCGTCAACAGAGATTTCAAAGTCGTCGCGCATCGAAACGTGTGAGGCATAAAGTAGGTCGCCGATGGCGCGCGGCCCTTTCGCTTGCAAAGTTGCCACGGTCTCAATAACGCGCTCGTTCTCGGTCACAATATGACGCACACGCCTAAAAGTTTCGTCATCGAGAATCTCTTGTGCTTTAGCCAAGTCGGCGGTGCTCAGGTCGCGCAACCAAGGAACCCCCATGGCAGCCGCGCCTTTTTCGCATGATGCTCGACGCGACGCGTATCCGCCTTCTGAATGACGGTGAGCTACCTTTGTGTCGATAATCAAAAGCTCGAGGCCCTCTCTTGCAAAACCGAGTTCAGCAATCTTTGCCTCGAGCGTGCGGCAGTCTAGAAAAACTCCATGGTCAGTTTCGCCGAGAAGTGAGGCAGATTGATCCATGATGCCAGTCGGGGCGCCAACGATTTTATTCTCGGCAAGTTGACCAACGCGTGCCAACGTGCGCCGGTCGAGGCCAGCTGACCAAAGTTCGTTCAGTGCAACGCCCACCGAGCATTCGATCGCAGCCGATGACGAAAGCCCCGCACCCACCGGCACTTCTGAATCGATGTAGCAATCAAAACCGGTCAGCTCTGCAGAATTTTCGAACTGCTGAATAGCCCAGGCAACACCCAGCGGGTAGGCTGCCCAGTCGCTCACGGTGTCGTGCGAGATGTTTTTAACTTCAATCTCGTGCACAGATGGGCTGAAGCTAGATGCCACTCGAGCTACCCCGTCGGTGCGGCGAGCAACGGCAGCAAAAGTGCGGCGATTGATTGCAAAGGGGAACACGAAGCCTTCGTTGTAGTCGGTGTGCTCACCAATCAGGTTGACCCGGCCCGGTGCCGACCACACTCCTTCTGGGGCATAGCCAAATGCCGTTTCAAATGCTTCACTGACGTGAATTTGGGTCAGGTTGCTAGTCATTAGAAGGCCTTTCTGATTTGAGCAGCGGCAGCCTCAGGGGTCACGTCACCAATAAAGGCGCCCATAGCTGACTCACTGCCAGCCAAGAATTTGAGCTTGTCTGCGGCTCGACGAGGTGAGGTTATCTGCAACTGCAGACGCACGTTTTCGCCACCAACTACTAGTGGTGCCTGGTGCCAGGCTGAAATATATGGAGTGGGGGTGTCATAGATGCGATCGAGTGCGCCTAAAAGCTGGCTATAAATGACCGCCAACTCGTCGCGCTCTTCGTCAGTTAGCTGGCCGAGGTGATTCACATGACGGTGTGGCAGCAGGTGAATCTCTAAAGGCCAACGAGCTGCGAATGGCACATAAGCGGTGAAGTGGTCACCCGCGATGAGAACGCGTTCTGAGTTGCGCTCAAATTCGAGGGTGTCGGCAAAAAGATTGGGGCCATAGCTAGCCAACGAGCTGATGAGTTTTGTTGTGCGAGGTGTCACATACGGGTAGGCATAGATTTGACCATGTGGGTGGTGCAAAGTCACACCGATCTCTTGACCACGGTTTTCAAAGACAAACACTTGGCGAACTCCGGCAAGTGTTTGCAATGCGGCGGTTCGGTCAGCCCAAGCTTCTATGACTGTGCGCACGCGTTGAACTGGCAGCGCACCGAGTGAGCCTGTGTGTTCGGGGCTAAAAACGACTACCTCGCAGCGCCCAACTGAATCTCGAACACTACCGAGTGTTAAGCCGGTTACGACGCTATAGTCAACTTCGTCGGTGTCTAGAAGGTTTGGGCCGAATGACGGGCTTTTGTTCTCAAAAACGGCCACGTCAAAGTTGTCGGGCACTTCGCTCAAATTTTCTTCAGATGTTGGGCACAGCGGGCATTCGTGCTTAGGTGGCAAGAAAGCTCTTGCGTTTCGATGTGAGGCAATCGAAACCCAGTCACCGGTGAGTGAATCGAGTCTCATCTGCGCAACGGGAGGCCGTTCGACAGCTTCACGTTTGTCAGCCTTGCGCTGCTCGCTTAGGCCGGTGTCTGCGTCATCGAAATAAAATAATTCTCTGCCGTCTGCGAGGTTGGCAGCGATTTTTCGATTGTCTGACATGTGTGCCTATCTGGTTATCTCTTGACCTGACTAATTATCTATCAGCGTGAGTTGTGGGTCGCTGTTTTTAGACAAGGGGTGGTTACGTTACAACTCTGTTACCAGCGCTGCACGCGTGGACCTTTAGTGTGGTTATAAGATTATGTGAACGCTAACATTGTATTAGAAGTGAATCAATGCAGATTCAATAGGAGGCAACAAAATGGCAAGCGCAAGCAAGGGTCAAATCTGGTTTCTCACCGGTAGTCAAAACCTCTATGGCGAAGAAACTCTGAATCAAGTAGCCGAGCAGTCGCAAAAAGTCGTTGAGCAACTCACGGCAAATAACTCTGCGCCGGTTGAGATTATGTGGATGCCCGTTTTGAAGACGCCAGAAATGATCAAGCAAAAAATGCTTGAAGCCTCCCGAGATGAAAATTGCCTAGGTGTGATCACGTGGATGCACACTTTTTCTCCAGCCAAAATGTGGATCAACGGCCTAAACGCACTTACCAAGCCGCTCTTGCACCTCCACACACAAGCTGGCCAATCTTTGCCATGGGCTACCCTCGACATGGATTTCATGAACTTGAATCAGGCCGCTCACGGTGACCGCGAATATGCTCACCTAGTGACACGCATGGGATTGGCACGCAAAATTGTCGTTGGCTACCCAACCGACCCTGTGGTTGGCGAACGAGTGAGCAGTTGGTGTTATGCCACCATTGGTTGGCATACTTCGCAGAACCTCAAACTGGCCCGCTTTGGTGACAACATGCGTTATGTCTCGGTCACCGACGGTGACAAAGTTTCGGTTCAAATGAAACTTGGCATGTCAATCGAGCAGCTTGGTGTGAACACTCTGGTTGAGGCCGTTGAATCGGTGAGTGATGAGGCCGCCGAAGCGCTAACTCGAGTTTATGAAACTGAATATGATGTGGCACCTGAGCTTTGCGCCGGCGGCGAGCGCCACGATTCGTTAGTTTATGGTGCCAAAATCGAAATCGCTTTGCGCCAGATTTTGGAGGCCGGCAACTTCAATGCCTTCACATCAAACTTTGAAGACCTTGGTGCTTTGCGTCAACTTCCTGGTTTGGCTGTGCAACGACTTATGGCCGATGGCTATGGTTTTGGAGGTGAGGGCGACTGGAAAACCGCTGCCATGGTCGCCGTTTTGAAGTCAATGACACCTGCCGGCGGAGGAACCTCGTTTATGGAGGACTACACCTATCACTTTGGCCCGGGCACGCCTTTGGTGCTCGGTGCTCACATGCTTGAAGTTTGCCCTACCATCACCAAAGCAAAGCCACGCATCGAGATTCACCCGTTGGGTATTGGTGGCAAAGAAGACCCTGTGCGAATGGTTTTCACTGCTGCGCCCGCTGAGGGTCGCGTGGTTTGTTTAGTTGACATTGGTGATCGTTTGCGAATTATTTCAAACGAGATTCAAATTGTTGATCCAACCGAAGACCTACCTTTGCTACCTGTTGCACGTGCTGTGTGGCAACCAAAACCTTCGCTTGCAGCGTCGGTTGAGGCGTGGATGCTCGCTGGCGGCAGCCACCACACAGTGCTAACGAACGCGGTGTCGGCTGATGCTATCGAAGACTTTGCACGAATTGCTGCTGTTGAGCTTGTGCAGATTGATGAAGACACAAACTTGCGAGCATTTCGCAAGGAGCTTCAGTGGTCGGCAGCGCATCACCGCTTTGCCGATTCAGTTGGCTAACCTTGTCGAATTTTGTAGCGTTGCCAAACGAAATCTCGTTGCTAAGCGAGGGAGTGTTTGCTTTAGTTAGTCCAGTTGGCGCATCACTTACTAACCTGAGTGTGGCTGGGCACACGATTATCGAGCACGTTTCGGCTCAGGCGGCTAAACAATCTTTTGCGGCGGCAACCTTAGCGCCGTGGCCAAACCGTTTGCGCGACGGTCAGTGGGTTTTTCAAGGGCAAAGCTTTCAGTTTGCAAATCTCGATGACGATTCAAATGCCAACCACGGCCTGGTGTTTGATCGCAAGTTTTCAGTTGTTAGGCAAACCAGCGACTTTGTCGAGTTTTCCATCGAGCTAGGTGACGACGCGGGTTACCCGTTTAGGGTTCAACTTGCCGTTAGCTATCAGCTAGTTGCCGGTGGTGTTGATGTCAATGTTTCAGCCACAAATGTTGGCGACAAACTTGCCCCAATGGCCTTCGGTTCGCACCCTTATATTGCGATCGACGTGGCAAGCACAATTCACATCAACGCGCTCACTCAAATGGTTAATGACGGCAGGCAGATTCCTGTTGGTCGCGAGATTGCAACAAAAAACTTTGATGCCAACGGGGGGCAACTCAATTTTGATGGTCTGAAACTTGATGACTGTTTTGCAGATTTGGTGCGTGACGAAAACGGCAACGCTACCACGACCGTTGTGCGCTCTTCGGGAGATAAAATCGAAATTTGGCAAGATTCAAGCTTTCGATACCTTATGGTTTATGCCCATCACCAGCTTTCAAGCCAAGGAATGCAGTCTGAAGGCATTGCCATTGAACCTCAGACTGCGCCTGCTAATGCTCTGCAAAGTGGCGAAGACCTTTTTATGCTCGAGCCAGGGCAACAACGCAGTGCTCGCTGGGGCGTTATGTTTAAACCAATCAGGAGCGAAAATGACTAAAACTTGGAGCCTCACTGGCCCGAAACGCGCAAAACCCCGACCAAATTTCACAATCTCGGCAGTGGCTGTGTTGTTTGCCGCGCAAACCTTTGCAACAGCAACCCCGACCTACCCACTTTTTATGAGCCTGCTTGTTTGGGTTTCGGCTGCTTGGATCACCTGGTTCGGCGTAAAAGCCAAAGCATATCTCGCCCTGTTGGCGTTGCCGGTTTCGCTCTTTTGGCTCAACCCCGTTTTAGGCGGCACCTGGTTCAGCACTGTCGGCTGGCAATTTATGGTCACCCATTCAGTCGTCGCGCTAGTTTGGGCGCTCTGTGCCTACACTTTTCTTGCTGGTGAAAAGCCAACAAAATGAGTGGCACTTGGGTTGGGTTTCAAACGTCTCCAAAGCCCATTTTGGGCGCTAAAAAGCGTGAGGTTGGCCTTTCTCTAACCGCAACTTCTGGCCTGGTTGAGTTGTTTGAACTTCTGACCACGCCAGCCGGGCTTTCACTCTGGCTCGGGCAAACCAATAAGTGCGTGCCGGCTGTCGGGGCTAAGTTCGAGTCTGGGCTGGCGGGTGAAGAGGCTCAAAATCTGTTTATCAGCATTAGTGTGCCGCGTCAGGTTGTTATTTTGAACAGCTTGCTTGGCGAAATTAATGTCAAGGTCAAAAACACCCACGGCAAGATTTCGCTCGATGCAAAAATCACCGCAGCAATCACCGAGGCTGATTTTGAGGCATGGCAGGTGCGTGCCGACGATGTTTTGGCGCAATTAGAAAGTGTCGCGTTAAATGGCTGACCACCAGAAACCGCCAAACATCTATGACGTGGCACATTTGGCTGACGTGTCGCACCAAACCGTTTCGCGTGTCATCAACGATAGCCCCAACATAAAACCTTCAACGCGTGAACGCGTTTTGGCTGCAATGAAAGAACTTGAATACATTCCTAACGCCGCAGCTCGGGCGTTGGTGACTGCAAGGTCAAAGATTATTGGCATTTTGATTACTGACATTGTTTATCACGGCCCCGCGGGCATGATGCACGCTATGGAGGTCGAAGCATTAAACGCCGGATACATGGCCATTTCAGCCTCTGTTGACCCTCAATCGCTTGAGTCGATCAACCGCGGTGTTGAGAACCTTCGCCGCATGGGCATCGAGGGTCTTGTGGTCATCACGCCTCAAAGCAACTCGGTTTCTGTGGTTGAAAGCACGGTAACGAATATTCCAGTTGTTTATATCGACAGCCCAAACCAGCCAAAGAGCCTTTCAGCTAGTTTGGACAATTTTGAAGGTGCTCGTTTGGGCACCTCACACCTCATTGAGCTCGGTCATAAAAACATCATTCACGTTGCTGGCCCGATGGCTTGGTTTGATGCGCTGCCGAGGCTCGAGGGCTATCAGAAGGCGATGCTGGCCGCGGGGTTGAAACCCCGGGTGATTGATGGTGACTGGAACATCGAAACCGGGTATCTTATCGGCCGCAATCTCGACATAGATACCGACAAGGTCACAGCTATTTTCGCTGCCAACGACAATCTTTCACTAGGGCTCATGCATGCTTTTCGCGAGAGGGGCATCGATGTGCCGGGTCGGTTGAGCATTGTTGGTTTTGACGATGTCGCTGAGGCACCCTATTTTGAACCACCATTGACGACTTTGCGCCCCGACTTGGCGAAACTCGGGCGGGTTGCCATGGGGTTGATCTTGGGGCAGATCACGGGCGAGTCTGTTGAAGGCTCGCACACTGTTCGACCCGAACTGATTGTTCGAAAGTCAACGGCTAAGCCGCCGATTATTTAGACATCGAGCTAATAGTTTTTATTGGGTTAGCCAACCAAAGTGTTAGCGATAACATGGTTTTACAAAAGAAGGGCATGCAATGAATTCTGCAGAGCAATATGTAATCGGCGTTGATTATGGCACTCTCTCTGGGCGAGCTGTGGTCGTTAGGGTCTCTGACGGCAAAGAACTAGGTGCGGCCGTTCTTGAATACCCTCACGCTGTGATGGATCAAACCCTAGCTTCGAGCGGCGCAACCCTGCCTCCAGACTGGGCGCTACAAGACGCCAACGACTATGTCGAAGTTCTGAAAGTCACTATTCCTAAGGCCATAGCCGAGGCCGGTATTGAACCAGAGTTTGTTATTGGCATTGCAACTGACTTCACCGCATGCACCATGGTTGCGGTGACCCAAGATGGCACGTCACTTAGCAACCTGCCAGAGTTCAAAAACAACCCTCACGCTTATGTCAAGCTTTGGAAACACCATGCCGCCCAACCGCAAGCAGACCGAATCAACGAGCTTGCCCGAGAACGTGGCGAGACTTGGCTTAGCCGCTACGGCGGTCAAATTTCTTCTGAATGGGAGCTAGCAAAAGGGCTACAGCTGCTCGAAGAAGCTCCCGAAGTTTATGATCGCATGTTCAAATATGTCGAAGCTGCCGACTGGATCATTTGGCAACTTTGTGGCAAATATGTTCGCAACGCCTGCACCGCAGGCTATAAGGGCAATTTGCAAGATGGCGAGTATCCGAGTCGAGAATATTTGGCTGCCCTCAACCCAGCGTTTGCTAGCTTTGCCGAAGAGAAAATCGCTCACACAATTGGCCAACTAGGCGATCGTGCCGGTGGTCTAACCGAAGAGTTCGCAGAACTGCTTGGCTTGAAAGCCGGCATTGCGATTGCGGTTGGCAACGTTGACGCTCACGTGACGGCTCCGGCTGCAAAAGCAACTGAACCTGGCCAAATGGTTGCAATTATGGGCACGTCAACCTGTCACGTCATGAACGGCGCCACCCTAAGCGAAGTGCCAGGAATGTGCGGTGTCGTTGACGGCGGCATCATCTCGGGTTATTACGGCTATGAAGCAGGCCAGTCAGGCGTTGGCGATATTTTTGCTTGGTATGTCAAAAACCAGGTGCCAGGCAGTTATTACGAAGCTGCAGCAAAAGCTGGCAAGAGCATTCACGAGCACCTCACCGACCTCGCAGCACCGCAGGCAGTCGGCGAACACGGCCTCATTGCGCTCGACTGGCACTCGGGCAACCGCTCAGTTTTGGTTGACCACGAACTTTCTGGGCTCATGATCGGCGTCACGCTCACCACCAAACCAGAAGATGGCTATCGGGCCCTGCTCGAGGCAACTGCCTTCGGCACTCGCAAAATCGTCGAAACTTTTAGAGACTCGGGTGTTCCGGTGACCGAGTTTGTCGTGGCTGGTGGGCTAATCAAAAACGCATTCTTGATGCAGCTGTATTGCGACATTTTGCAACTGCCGCTGAGTGTTATCAACTCAAGCCAAGGCCCAGCGCTCGGTTCAGCGATTCACGCTGCGGTTGCAGCCGGCGCTTATAAGTCGGTGGGTGAAGCAGCCGAAGCTATGGGCAGTCTGTCAAAGGGTGTGTATCAACCAGATTCGGTCCGTGGTGCAATGTATGACCGACTTTTTGCAGAATATGAAACCCTGCACGACTATTTTGGCCGTGGTTCAAACAATGTGATGAAGCGCCTAAAAGCCCTCAAACGAGAGGCCGTTGCCAATGGTTAAGTTTGCCCCAGAGCGTCAAAAATTGGCTCAGTTGCATGCGCAACTTTTTGAGGCGGGGCTTGTCATTTGGACGGGCGGCAACATCTCGCAACGCGTCGAGGGCGGTTTTCTCATCAAGCCAAGTGGCGTTACTTATGCCGAGCTTGATGCCGACGCAATGGTGCTGTGTGACCTAGCTGGCAATGTCATCGAGGGAACGCGCTCGCCTTCAAGCGACACCGCGGCCCACGCCTACGTTTATCGAAACCTTCCTGAAGTTGGCGGTGTAGTTCACACCCATTCAAACTACGCTTGCGGTTTTGCAGCCGCCGAGCTTGAGATTCCGTGCGTGCTGACCTCGATTGCTGACGAGTTTGGTGGAGATATTCCGTTAGGCCCCTTTGCGATCATTGGTGATGAGTCAATCGGGCGAGGCATTGTTGAGACTTTGTCTGGGCACCGATCACGTGCTGTGCTGATGCGCCAGCACGGTGTGTTCACGATTGGCTCAGATGCTCGTGATGCTTTAAAGGCTGCGGTGATGTGCGAAGACGCCGCGAAGTCGGTTTCAATTGCCATGCAAATCGGCGAACCAAAGCGCCTGTCGCAAGAAAACATCGATGCGTTATTCACTCGTTATCAAAATGTGTACGGAATGTAACCAAATCTAACGCCAAGCGGTTTGGCTATATGCCAAACTAATCTCAAGACAATGTGAGCGTTCACATTCTCCGGATTTGAGAATCATTTCTCAATGAAGCAAAGCCTTCAGAACTAGCCGAAAAGCAAAATCTGAGGCAAGCGCAAAAGAAAACGAGATAGACACGTTTTCAAAAAAAAATCAGGTGGAATGTCTGACCATCGTTCGAAAGGAAACGAAATGTTAAAGAAAGTACTCGGCGCTATCGCCGCAAGTGCAATCATTGTGGCATCTCTGACCGGTTGTGCTCCTGCAAGCGACTCAGCTAAAGGTGGCCTAATTGGTGTATCAATGCCTACCCAGTCATCAACCCGTTGGATCTCAGACGGTGACAACATCAAGTCATCACTAAAAGCAGATGGCTTTGACGTTGACCTTCAGTATGCCGAAGATGACATCCCTACCCAGGTTGCTCAGCTAGAGGCAATGATCACCAAGGGCGCAAAGGCTCTTATCATCGCAGCTATCGATGGCACCCAGCTAACCGACGTTCTTCAGTCAGCAGCAGACAAGGGCATTCCAGTAATCGCCTACGACCGCTTGATTCGTGACTCAGCAAACGTTGACTACTACGCAACCTTCGACAACTTCAAGGTTGGCGTTCAGCAGGCTACATCATTGCTAGTCGGCATGGGCGTTTATGCAACCGAAGACTCAACATCAGCTGACGGCGCAAACGCTGCTGGCCCACTAAACGTTGAGTTGTTCGCTGGTTCACCAGATGACAACAACGCAACCTTCTTCTTCAACGGTGCAATGTCAGTTCTTCAGCCACTTATCGACAGCGGAGTGCTTGTTGTTAAGTCAGGCCAGACTGACTTCCAGAAGGTCGCAACCCTACGTTGGGACGGCGCAGTTGCTCAGAAGCGCATGGAAGACATTCTTGTCGGTTCATACGCAGACGCAAAGGTTAACGGTGTTCTTTCACCTTACGACGGTCTAAGCCGCGGCATCATCGCAGCTCTAACCGACGCAGGTTATGCCGGTTCACTACCTACCATCTCTGGTCAAGACGCAGAAGTTCTTTCTGTCAAGGCGATTATTGCTGGTGAACAGTACTCAACCATCTTCAAGGACACTCGTGAACTTGCAAAGGTTGCAGTAGCAATGGCTGAGGCGATTCTTAACGGAACCACCCCAGAGACCAACGACACCACCACTTACGACAACGGCGTAAAGGTTATTCCAGCAATGTTGCTAACCCCTTACATCGTCACCAAAGACAACTACCAGGCTGTTCTTGTTGACTCGGGTTACATCAAGGCAGCTGACCTAGGTTAATTCCTACTAAGCAACGGGCTGGTGAAGCGCTTTGCGCTTCACCAGCCCAATCTCAACACTTAGAATCAACACAGTAACAAAATTTCAACTAAGGCAAGGTAGCAGTAATGACACAGAACATCCTTGAGATGAAATCAATCACCAAGGTTTTTCCTGGCGTAATAGCGCTAGATGATGTGTCTCTGACTGTAGCTCGCGGTGAGATTCACGCTATTTGCGGTGAAAACGGCGCAGGCAAATCAACACTTATGAAGGTGCTTTCTGGTGTGTACGCACACGGCACCTATGAGGGCGACATCGTTTATGAAAACGAAGTTCAGGCTTTCAAGAACATTCGCGAGAGCGAAGCTAAAGGCATCGTAATCATTCACCAAGAGCTGGCGTTGAGCCCTCACCTTTCGATTGCCGAAAACATCTTTTTGAACAACGAAATCAAGCGCTTCGGTTTAATTAACTGGAACAAGACCGGTGTTGAGGCTCAAAAGCTCATGGCACGCGTTGGCTTGAGTGAAAAGCCAGACACTAAGATTTCAGAAATCGGTGTTGGCAAACAACAGCTTGTTGAAATCGCAAAGGCACTTTCAAAGCGAGTGAAGCTACTGATTCTTGACGAACCAACTGCAGCGCTTAACGACGAAGACTCGGCACATCTGCTTGACCTACTTAGACACCTAAAGGGCCAAGGCATCAGCTGCATCATCATCTCTCACAAACTAAACGAGATTGCTTCGATCGCTGACAAAACAACGATTATTCGCGACGGCAAAACAATCGAAACTCTTGACATGAAGAAAGACGCCGTCACACAAGAGCGCATCATCAAGGGCATGGTTGGTCGCGAGATGAGCAACCGCTACCCAGCACACACTGCAACTCTCGGCGAAGAAATCTTGCGTGTCGAAAATTGGACTGCCCACCACCCAGAAGACAAGCACCGTGTTGCTGTCGATGGTGTGAACCTAAACGTGCGCAAAGGTGAAATCGTTGGCATCGCAGGCATCATGGGTGCTGGTCGAACCGAGTTTGCCCGCAGCCTGTTTGGCAAAAGCTGGGGCACCAACATCTCGGGCAAGGTTTATGTGAACGGCAAGTTGGCCAACGTCGACAACATTCGCGAGGCCATCAAGAGCGGCTTGGCATATGCCACTGAAGACCGAAAACGTTTCGGTTTGAATCTGATAGATGACATTCGGCGCAACATCACCATTGCTTCACTCGACAAGTTTGTTAAAAACGGCTTGGTTGACGACAACAAAGAGTTCAAGGTAGCGTCTGAATACCGCACCAGCATGAACATCAAGGCACCGTCGGTTTTGTCTATTGTGGGCAAGCTCTCAGGTGGCAACCAGCAAAAAGTTGTTTTGAGCCAGTGGATCAACGTTTCGCCAGAGGTTTTGATTCTTGACGAGCCTACTCGTGGCATCGATGTTGGCGCTAAATATGAAATCTATACAATCATTCAGCGCCTGGCCGATGAGGGCAAGGGTGTCATCGTCATCTCTAGCGAGTTGCCAGAGCTGTTAGGCATCTGCGACCGCATCTATGCAATCGCCGAGGGGCGCATTACTGGTGAGGCCACAAAAGACAAAGCAACACCGGAATTACTTATGCAGTACATGACAGCAGAGAAGGGCACTAAATAATGAGCACCACCAACAACGAAAAGGCAAGTTTTCTCTCGGGCCTTCGTGGCCGACTAGAGGGCGTAAACCTTCGTCAAAACGGCATCTTCTTGGCTCTTATTGCCCTGATCGTTTTCTTTGGTGTCACAACACCAAATGCTGCGTCCCTTACTCCAGACAACTGGTCAAACTTGGTAGTTCAAAACGGATACATTCTTGTTTTGGCAATCGGCATGGTTATGGTCATTATCGCTGGTCACATTGACCTCTCGGTTGGCTCTGTAGCTGCCTACATTGGTGCAGTTGCGGGCATTCTTGTGGTTCGTCCACTAGAACAAACCGGTTGGGAATGGCTTCCTGCCCTACCTTGGTGGGCAGGCATTCTCGGAGCAATTTTGGTTGGCGCACTTGTTGGCGTTTGGCAGGGTTTCTGGGTCGCCTACATGGGAATCCCCGCGTTCATCGTGACGCTTGCGGGCATGTTGTTGTTTCGTGGAATGGCTCTTATGACCCTTCAAAACACCAACATCGGCCCTTTTCCTGATGAGTTTCGCGCCATCGGCAACGGCTTTCTCGACAAAGAAAATGCATTCGGCGCAGCCATCGGCCTGCCTGAGCAGTACAACGGCATGGCTTTGCTGGTTACCGTCGTTGGTGTCATTGCGATTCTGTTGCAGGCGATTCGTCAGCGCAGTGGCCGCATCAAATATGGTCAGCCAGTTGAACCTCGAGTCTGGTTCTATGTGAAGCTTGTTGCTCTGAGTGCCATGGTTTTATATGTCGGCCTCCAGCTCGCACAAGCAAACGGCATTCCGTTCACCCTTTTGCTAATGGTCTTCTTGGTGGTTATCTACACAATCGTCATGAACAAAACAACTTTCGGCCGTCACATTTATGCAATTGGCGGCAACCTTCACGCAGCCATGCTCTCGGGCATCAACGTGCGTCGCGTGAACTTCTGGTTGTTCGTCAACATGGGTGCCCTATCAGCAGTTTCGGGCATCTTGATTGCAGCCCGCATGAACTCTGCAGTGCCTAAGGCTGGCGATGGCTTTGAGCTCGACGCCATCTCATCAGTGTTCATTGGTGGTGCAGCAGTTTCAGGCGGTGTTGGTACCGTTGCAGGTTCGATGATCGGTGGCGTAATTCAGGGTGTGCTTGCTAACGGCATGAACCTGAACTCGGTGGGTATCGACTCTCAGATGACAGTCAAGGGCCTCGTGTTGTTGCTTGCAGTTGCGTTTGACGTGTGGAGCAAGAACCGCAAGTAACCTCCAGACGGGGTGTTGTCATTCAACACTGTCGTCAAAAAATTTCGCCAAAGAACGCCTCGACTTCAAAAATCGGGGCGTTCTTGATTCATCGACACAAAACTTAGAGCATTGAAGGGCAAAATGACATCACAGATTCGCTGGGGCGTAATGGGCGCAGGGCGCCTGGCGCGCGACGTGGTGCGTGAGGTGCAAAGCCACGGCGTGCACGTGCAAGCCATCGGCGCACGCGACCAACAGCGTGCCGACGAGTTTGCTGGTGAGCTTGGGTTGGCGAAGGCGCATCCGTCTTATTTTGATCTCGCAAACGACCCTGAGGTTGACGCGGTTTATGTGGTCACAACCAACCAGGCGCACCTTGAGTGCGCGCTGCTTGCGATTGCGTCTGGCAAACACGTTTTGATCGAGAAACCATTCACGATGAATGCCGACGAGGCACGCCAAATTGCCGACGCCGCGCGCGAGGCCGGGGTGTTCTGCATGGAGGCCATGTGGACTCGCTTTTTGCCGATGCACCTTGAGATTGCTCGAATCATTGAGTCGGGAATGATCGGTGAGGTGCAATACCTTCTAGCCGACCACAGCCAGTTTTTGCCACCAGAGGTGAGCGAACGATTGTGGAGTCGCAAACTTGGTGGGGGAGCCCTGCTTGATCTTGGTGTTTACCCGATCAACTTCGCGGCAGCAGTGCTTGGCCAACCTATCGCGGTCGTGGCACGCGGCACTCTCACCGGGCCAGATGCCGGGCCGTTTGGCGATGGTGTTGGCGATGGCGGCGTCGATGCCGAAGTTTCGATCATCTTCGACCACAAAAACGGCCACCGCAGCACTCTGCACGCCTGCATGACTCAAGCCGGCCCAACCGACGCTACGATTCTAGGCACCAAAGGCTCAATCTTGATTGAGGGCCCTTTCTATTTTCAAACCTCGTTCAAAGTTCTCAGCCCACAACGCGAAGTGCTCTATAGCTATGAGTCGCCTTCGCGCGATGCCGGCAAAATCTTTCAGTTTCTTGAGGCGCAGGCGCGCATTCAAGCGGGCGAGCTCGAGAGCCCGACCATGCCACTCGATGAAAGCGTTGCAATCATGGGGCTAATGGACTCTGTGCGCGAACAGATCGGCTACAAGTTCTAACCCCGAGCTTTTTCAATGTAGTCAGGAAGCTTTACATCTCGTCGAAATAAACACTGTGATGTGGTGTGACCGCAAAAGGGCAATAGGGCATAGGCTTCAATCAGACGCTTAACTGGCGCATAACTAAGGAGCCTCTCATGGCCGAAAAAACTCAGCAAAAGAACGTCAAAAAAGCACCTGCGAAGAACCTTAAAGAAAAGCGTCAAGAGAAGCAGGCAAAATCAGAAGCTAAGAACAAAAAGGGCGAGTAGCGCCTCTGGCTAACACACATCAGAAGAACAGCCCGATTACAATCAGGTCTAAATTATCTTCTGCGAAGCGCGATTATCAGTATTTGCCGTTAGTTTTTGCCCAAAGTACTTTTGACAGATTTGCGAATGGCTGCGAAGTCTGGGTAGACCATATTAAATTTCGGTGGGGTAATTTCTAGCGTTGTGAGCGATTGAGTTCTAGCTCTCATGCCCAATGCAAGCAAAGAACCAAGCTGATCACGAGGAATGTCGGCAGTCACATAGTGGCTTGCGGCTTTAGCTACTTTCTTCCAGTTGAAGATCAAGTCTTGAGGAGTAACCTGCTTAATCAGTGCCTCTTGAAGCAAGCGCTGTTTCAACATGCGGTGGTAGTCATCCCAGTCGTAACGAGTGCGAGCATAGAGAATCGCCCTTGAACCATTCATTGTCTGGCAACCCTTGTGAAAAACAGTTTTCATGTCTTCGCCCAAGGTGCGCTTCGGAACGCAAACTCGCAGCCCGCCGACGGCAAAGACTAGAGTTGCGAAGAAACCCATGTCTGAGGTCAGCATGTAAGGAATCTTGATTCCCAGGACACCTTCGACTGCTTCTCTGGTCGCCTCGAATCCAGGGTTCTTGCCCTTGTATTTCTTTGCTGAGTATAGATTGCGGTGACCATTTGCATAGGTGTAGATGGCGTTCAACAGGCATGTACTGCCGCAGTTGAACCCATTCGGAAAAACCTTTTGCATAGGAGAACCCTTGACGAATGGAACCCTTTGCATGTTGCGAGGCAGGCCAATGATTACGGTTTTACCGGTCACTTTGTTAACGCTGAGCACAGAAATGCTGTCAGCTCGCAGACCGATGCGGCCACCTCCGGCATCGCCACCAATTAATAGAATGTTGACGCGCGAAGAGCTACTTGATGCCAACGAAATCGGGCTGCCGAAGCCTGAGCCCAGGCCTTCGAGAATTGTCGCGTTTGCTGAACTTAAAGCTGCGCCTTCGTGCGACATGGCAAGAGTTGCAACAGGTAGTCCTTCGAGTTGGTTAGATGCCGTTGAGTCGTTGGTTTGGGATGTAAAAATCGAGTTGAGCATGTCTCGCTGTGACTGAACGTATTGAGTGCCGGTATAGGCAACCGCCGTCTGGCCAGACATCGCTGCCGCTAGGAGTATTGCGATTATGGGCTTGACCCACACTTTAATCGATGAGCGCAAAACTCGCACGATTGAGTCAAAAGCAACTGCAACCAGAGTAAATCCCACAAGGCCAATAAAAACTTCGATTGCAAGCAGGTACTTGTCACTGGTTAGAATCGTAAAAAATAGCACCAAGTCATTTGTGTAAATGAACGCCACCACACCGATTAGTGCAAAGATGCTTGCCCAGATGCTCAAAGCGATTACTCCAAAAGCTTTTCGCTTCGACTTAATTTGTAGAAAACCAGGCAGAACGACCTGATAGATCGGCGACAGCTTCACATGACGGTTTGTGGGCACGTTTGTGCCATCTTTCTTAGCCATAGCGCGGTACTCCATCTTGCACTCGAGCCCAATTTATTCAATTGCGCGTTGCTTCGATTGTAGCCTGAACATTCAATTTCGGCTATTGTGGCAAGGGATTTCAACAGGTCAATGCAAATTGGTTGAATGCGCAATTTGGTTGTTAATTGCTCAATTTGCAAATCACATCTAATGCCGACAGCTGGGCTACCAGTGTCGCAACAACCTCCTCGACGTTGTCTTCAGAATCGATGCGCGAATGCGATTTCGCTTGTTCTGCCAAGGCAGAGAGTGATGCCAATGTGACTGATTCGAAGCTGCCTGCAATCTCGCTAAAAATCACTGCTGCAAAACCATTGAGCTCAAGCATTTCGTTCGTCTTGTCTTTGTAGACCAGACATCTGCCAACGGTCTCGAGCCAAATGACATCGCTGCAAACGGTGTAGGAACTCATAGGCATATCGTATTCTGTAACACTTTCAAATGAATGAGCCTCTTGCACATAATTCAGAGATACCTTTGTTATGTCGTAAGCAAGAGCACCAATAATTTTCAAGGAATCCCTAGCGTGCCATACGAACCCAGACCACAGAAGTTTCGTCATTCAAGTAAGCAATCTAAGAGGCGATTGATGTTGCAGGTTCTCGCGGGCCTAATCGTAATGTGGGCCTTTCAGCAATTCGTAATAAAGATCTATTACATTCCATCTGCTTCGATGGAACCCACACTTCATTCTTCTGGCGATTTTTCAGATCGCATTCTGGTAAACAGATTGCCTATGGCTAAGGATTCACTGAAATCTGGGAGCATTGTCGTGTTTCAACGACCTAAGGCATGGGCAAGTCCAGCAACAAAGCAGGCGGGTTTCAACTCGACGCTGCTGCGGGGGTTGAGTTCTTTTTTGGGAATCGGCCCGGGTGCTAACGATCTGCTGGTTAAGAGAATTGTTGCTATAGGGGGGCAGTCTGTTTCTTGCTGTGATGCGGCTGGCAAAATTGTCATCGATAATGAGCCCTTGAGAGCTAACGTGCTAGATTATCCATTTGTCTCGGGCGTGCGGGATTGTGATACATCGCTCAAGTCGCTCAGGTGTTTTGAAACATTTATTGTGCCAAAAGGCGAATATTTTGTGCTGGGCGACAACCGGCCAAACTCCAATGATTCATTTGGGCTTTGTCGCAATCGGCAAACTATTGTTCAGAATTGCGTTCGCTTCGTACCCAAAAAAGACCTCGTAGGAACAGTCATGGCAGTCGTTTTTCCATTCAACGCAATTCGTGCCGTTTCGTAATCAGCTTTGTTTTCAAATAAATCTGATACTACGAAGCTCGCATCTTTGATGTCGATGTAACCTAGTGGGGCTGTTGATTGCGAGGTAGGTCATGAATCAAAAAAGAGTGCTTCTCGTTAGCCCGATTTTTCACGGCTACCATTTGGCAGTTTCGCGCGCCCTGGAGTCATTGGGTTATGAGGTTTGCACCCACGTTTATGACGAAGCAAAAACGCTGTTTGCTAGAGCGCAAAACCGATTCGCCATTTCTGGGTCAGAAACAATTAAGCGGGTAATTGCAAACCGTTGCTCAGAGCGAGCGATTGATGCTTTGAGGCAGTTGAAGCCTGACCTGGTCCTTGTCATCAAAGGTGAATCGCTCGACTCTAGGTGGTGGGAGGCTGTGCAATCGGCTGGCGTTCCTAACATCCTATGGATCTATGACGAGCTGAAAAACTCAGCGGTAGACCTGAAACTTCTAGGCAACCTAGACGCGGTAGCTTGCTACAACTCAGTTGACACAAAATATTTGAACGCCAATGGGGTAAACGCTGAGTTTGTTCCTGCGGGTTTTGATAGCCTTCAAAGTTTTCAGATAAATAACTTATCGCGGGGCAAGGTCTCGTTTATCGGTGCGAGATATTCTGAGCGCGAGGTTTTACTTTCGAAGCTCTCTTCTGCGGGGCTTGACGTCGTTGCCTTTGGCCGAGAGTGGTCAAGACACCCTTACGATGTCATTCGCACAGGCAACTTTCGCGCACCGACATTCGCCACTGGGCGCGACCTGACACGCCAGCAAAGCTATGGCATGATGCAAGGATCATCTGCAACTATCAATAATCACGGCACCCACAAAGGATTCAACTTCAGAACCTTCGAGGCTGGCGGTGTAGGAGCTATTCAACTGATAGATAGAGCTGACGTTTCAGACTTTTATGAGCCAGACAAAGAAGTTCTTGTTTACAGTTCACCCCAAGACATAGTCGCATTCGCAGAGCGACTTTCGGGTGACGAGCACTTTTCACGTGAAATGCGGAACGCTGCTCAGAGTCGCACGCTAAACGAGCACACGATAAAGCATCGAATGGTCAGCATGGAGCGCCTTTGGCAGCAATCCAAATGAGTTGGCTCCGGGTGAAGCTTTAAGCAGAATTTTGTAAGTGATTTTCAGATTTTTTTGACAGCAGAATCTGCATTCCGCACCCCAGAACAACAAATGTTGGCAATGCCATGAATACTTCACCAAGGCGTGTTGCACAGAGTAGCAAGGCGATGCCTGCAGCTTGGATCGCGACCTCTGAAAAGCTAAATGGTGGTTTTGCAAACGGGCGAACTGTGACCGCGATTAATCCAAATAGAACAATGAAGGCAAAAAACCAGCCACCTTCCATCACTAATCCGAGGTATGAGTTGTGAAAGAAAAAAGAGTATTCTCCTACTTCAACTTTCGCGGTACCTAAACCCTTGCCGAACCAAGGAACGTCTCGCGTAACGACGGCGGTGGCAGCATCGATTCTTGACCGAAGCGCATCGCTTCCGCTGCGGTCAGCAAAAATACCAACCAGAGCAACTTTCTTCTCAAGATATATGTAGGCAAAATAAGAGATAGTTGCAAAAACGGCTTTTGAAAAAAACCCCGCCCGCCGCCCGACGAGAAGCCAAATGATTCCAAAAGCCATCGCCACCATCGATGTGCGAGAAAACGTCAGGAACACTGCAGCCATGCCGAGCGTGAGAACCAAAAAACGTGCCCAAGGCGATCGCACCATTGCCAAAATAGCGAACGTGAAAACGGAATAGTAAAACCCAGCCACATTCTTATCGGCTAGAAATCCGGTCAGACACCCGACGTAACCACTTTCTGGGGTCAGACCCAAATAATAAAGCGCAAAATTAACGAAGAGGCCTAGCCCGATACCGCCCAGTAACTGAACTGCATCGACTCTGCCACTTGCAATGAAACCAGCCAGCACAATAAGAATCGCCAAGCGCAACATGCGACGGCTGAAGTCGGTGCCATTTGCGTAGCTCTCAAGGCATAAAAATATCAACAACACACCTGTGATTGATGCATAAAATGAATTTGCAGATGAAAAACGCGGCGGCTTTGACAGGCTAAGCAAAATTAATATAAATGCCGCAAAGTCGCCAAAATAAAAACTCGTGCTAGGCAAA
Organism: Actinomycetota bacterium; assembly: GCA_039804775.1. Lineage (GTDB taxonomy): Bacteria > Actinomycetota > Actinomycetes > Actinomycetales > Microbacteriaceae > Rhodoluna. Next base: position 24,678 of record JBDLVN010000062.1, on the reverse strand, counting down.
ACCAGGCGCACATTGAAGAGTGCACCAAGTGCGATTACGGCTATTGACCTTGCGTTCGGCGCCTGAACCTTTATCAGTTCGTACCACGGGCTCGTCATGCGTGGTTTCGATCGCGAAGCACGTCGCTTAGATATTAGAAGCGTGCTAATTTTGACGCTCCGTTTCTTCAGGAATGTTGTCAGAAGTTGAAGACACTTCTTTAAAGCATAGCTAACAAAAAGACAGCGTTATTATCTAGGCTTGTACTGACATGCATGCACAAGACATCGATTACACGCCAAGAGTCGCCGTGGTCCACGACTATTTAACCCAACGTGGTGGTGCTGAGAGAGTGGTTCTCTCTATTCTCAAGGCTTTTCCAGAAGCAGATCTTTACACATCTCTCTTTAGCCCAGAAGAAACTTTTCCTGAATTTAGAGACTTGGATGTTCGCACCTCTTGGCTTAATAGCGTTTCGCTTTTTAGAAAGAATCACCGTCTTGCATTATTTTTGCTTCCATCAGCAATCGAGTCAATAAAAATTGACGCAGATCTGGTCGTGGTGTCAAGCAGTGCCTTTGCGCATGCAGTGAAAACCGACGCTCCCGTTCTCGTCTATTGCCACACCCCGCCGAGATATCTTTATCTGGCCGATGAATATCTTGGCCGAGGGATCAAAGCCCAGTTAATCAAGTCAATGGTCTCTTTGGTTCGCCCAGCCCTGAAATTTTTTGACAAAAAGGCGGCCCGTCGGGCAACTAAATACCTGGCAAACTCAACTGTCGTCAGATCGCGAATATTTGATACATATCAAATTGAGTCTGACCTAGTTTTTCCGCCGACCTCACTTGAACGCTCATCAGACGCAAAATCACTTCTGTTGGGCAGGTTGGCTGGTACCGAGGGTAACTTTTACATTCTCGTGTCTAGGTTGCTGCCCTACAAAAATGTCGACAAGGCAATTGAGGCTTTTAGATCAAGGCAGGATCGATCTCTAATCGTGGTTGGCAGCGGGCCGATGTTCCAGCAGTTGAATGAGAATTTGCCCGAGAATGTTAGGTTGTTCTCAAATATCAGTGATAGCCAGTTGAACTGGCTCTATTCCAACGCAAAAGCAATCATCGCGCCATCATTTGAAGATTTTGGGCTAACGGTAATCGAGGCTGCCGCGCGCGGTGTGCCGGCCATTGCCTTGCGAGCCGGAGGTTATCTTGACACCGTTGCTGAGGGCATCACTGGCGTGTTCTTTGATGAGCCCACCCAAGAGCAAATTTCGCTTGCATTAGAAGCCTTCGAATGCGCAGACTGGAACAACGATGCAATCGTAGAGCATGCCGACTTGTTCTCTGAGCAAAAATTTATTTCTGAAATGCGTCGCCAGGCCGAAAAGTTACTTTATAACTAGGTGCAACGCGCGTTTATGCTTAATAGATGCCTTTGAAATTTTCCGAAGACCTCGATGCCTGGCAGAAATGGCAAGATTCTCGGCACCTCGGCCGGCAGATTAAGGCTCGAATCCTTAAGCGAACAACTGCCGCAAGTCTTTTTGTTTCTGTATTCGGCGAAAATCCCGAATTACTGATAGCAGTTGATGCAACCACTCCAACCGCAGTTGCGGCCTTCCTCCAACCGCTGAAGCACATTGACATCAGTCGAGTCGCAGTTATTGCAAGTGAAGACATAAGTCAAAAATTGTCATCACTGCTGCCAGCAAATGAACTCACACACCGTGCACTGTGCAATCCAATAGTTCTTGCAAGTTCGGCAGATATTCCTAAAGAACTAGCTGCCATCAAAGTTATTTTCTCTGGAGGCCATTATCTTCCGGCTGGAAAAGCTGCTGAGCTATGGGCACGCGAGTTAAATGCAAAATATGTTGTTGCTCAACATGGGCTGCTTACCCCATTCGCCCCGCCATTGCCAGAAAATAGTCATGCGCTAGTATTCAGCGCTTCTGATGGTGACTTCTGGGCATCCGGCAGGTCAGACATTTCTCATGAAGTTGTTGGTTCTCAGTTGCTTTGGGACGCCAGCCAATCGCAACTTCAAACGAATGAAAAACAAGCGCCGATTTTCTTAGGTCAGCTGCATGGAGCTGAAATCGCCAGAACCACCTCTGCCTCGACAGCCGTTAGATTTTGTCTCAACAATGGTGCTCTTTATCGACCTCACCCTGCCGAGATCGACAGATTATCGATTGCTCAACATCGCATCTGGAGGCTCCGAGGGGTTAATTTTGATTCGATGATGACTTCGATGGGGTCTAACACTCGACCGGTAATCTCCATTTTTTCAACCGGTGTGCTCGAAGCTGCCGCTGCCGGGGTTCAGTCATGGGTTACGTGTGAAAAACCTGTTGATTGGCTTTTTGAGTTCTGGAATCGCTATCAAATGGGCAGTTGGGGAGGATCTCCGACGAAAGCACCGATTCAGCCCGAGATCATGCCTGCATTCGCTATTTCTCGCACTTTATTGAGATTGCTAGACTCTACTAGGTGAAAATACTTTGCGTGATTCCGGTTCGAGGTGGTTCGAAGGGAATCCCTGGAAAAAATTCGAAGCTAATCGCAGGTTTGCCTCTTGTCGCCTGGACTATCTTGCAGGCTCGCGATGCAAATTTTGAGTTAGATGTTTTGGTTTCAACAGACAGTCCAGAGCTCGCTAAAATTTCTTCAAGTTTTGGTGCGGATGTTCCATTTCTAAGGCCAGCAGAGCTCGCAACCGATCTCGCCGCAACTGAACCAGTCATGCAACATGCGATAGATTTCAGAGCATCGTTGAACGCGAAGCCCGATGCAATCATGCTTTTGCAAGCGACCTCTCCAATCAGGTTTTTGGGCACAATCGATGCGGCAATCAAACAGTTCATTGAGCAAGGGCTCGATTCACTTGTTGGCGTTGTTGCGCAAACCCCGTTTCTGTGGCGTCAGAACCCTGAAACCCATCCTCTTTATGACACCCAAGCCCGCCCTCGGCGTCAGGATCTTTCTGCAAGTGAGATGTTTTATCGCGAAACAGGTTCCTTGTATATAACTAGAACCTCAAGCTTTGAAGAAAGCGCCAATCGAATTTGTCAGAAAACTGGCATCTTCGTGATGCGTGAAGCCGAGGGTGTTGATATTGACACCGAAGTCGACTTTGCCATCGCCGAACAGCTTTTGAAAAAATATAAAAATGAAATCATCAGAGACGGTGCTGCAGATTGATTATTGAAAAAAATGTTTTGCCTTTTGTGGTGTTCGCCGACGACCCCATCAGCGTTGCGTTGAACAAAATCTCTGAAAATAAGCGAAGAATCGTTTTTTGTGTCGATGAGCACGGCCTATTGATTGGATCTTTGACCGACGGCGACTTTCGTCGTTGGGTGCTGGCTAACCCAGGTAAGAGCCTCGATGTAACTTGCCGCGAGGCTTGCAATCTAAACACTGTGGCGCTTTCATCTGGCCTGAAATCAGCTGAGATTAAAGCGTATTTCAACGATTCAATAAGCCAGATTCCGTTGGTCGACGGCAAGGGGCACTTAGTTTCAGTAGCCCTAAATCAATCCCAGTCATTTCGAATCGGTTCGCATGAAATCGGACCAGGGCATCCAGCATTCATAATCGCCGAAATTGGCAATAATCACAACGGTTCAGTTGAACTCGCAAAAGAACTAGTTGATCTCGCAGCTAAGGCTGGAGCTAGTGCCGTGAAGTTTCAGTTGCGTGACATGGATGCACTTTATCGAAAGAGTGATGGAGCTTCTGAGGGTGAAGACCTAGGTGCGCAATACACTCTCGATTTGCTCAAGAAATACTCCCTGCCTGCAGAATCTCTTTTCGAAGTATTTGACTACGCCAGGTCTCGAAACATTGACATCATGTGCACGCCTTGGGACATCCCCAGTGCCAAAGCCCTCATTGATTACGGCATTGCAGGGCTAAAAATCGCCTCTGCTGACTTGACCAATCACGAACTTATCGAATTTGCTGGCTCATATGGCTTGCCCTTGATCTTGAGCACAGGAATGTCTCAAGAGTCAGAAATCGTTGAAGCGGTGAATCTTCTTAATCGAATTGGCGCTAGTTTCGTGATGTTGCACTGCCAGTCAACCTACCCAGCGCCCTTTAAAGACATTAATCTCACTTACATGTCTCGGTTGCATGAAATTTCGGGTGCACCAGTTGGTTACTCTGGCCATGAACGAGGCTGGCACGTTCCGGTGGCCGCTGTTGCTCTTGGGGCAACGGTTGTAGAAAAGCACTTCACCGTCGATCGAACGATGGAGGGCAACGATCACACCGTTTCACTGTTGCCTGACGAATTCGAGCTAATGGTCGAGCAAATTCGCGAAGTAGAGCTTTCTATGGGCAACGCAAACCCAAGAACCGTTTCGACTGGCGAAATGATGAACCGAGTTAACCTAGCAAAATCATTGGTTGCAAGCCGTGATATCGCTGCCGGTGAAACGTTGACCGAGGCTGACATTGACATCAAGAGCCCAGGTCGCGGCCTTCAGCCAAATCAAATGCAAAACTTGATCGGCCTCGTAATTCAGCGGCCTATGACCGCCGGCGATTTCTTCTTCGAAGGCGATTTAAAGGGTGAAGTGCCGCGCGGGCGTCAATATCGATTTGACCGGCCGTGGGGGCTTCCTGTGAGATACCACGACTTCACACCTCTAATTGCTGATTGCAAGCCTGATTTCTTGGAGTTTCACTTCTCATATCGAGATCTAGAAATCGACATCGATACTGTTTTCACCGAACGACTCGACATGGCTTTTACGACTCACCTGCCCGACTTATTCGCGGGTGACTTTTTGGTTGACCTTGCTTCTACTGACGACGCCATATGGCGGCGTTCAATCGCAGAAGTTCAAAGAACCATTGATGTCACGCGCTCAATGAAGAAATACTTTAATACCGACGCTGATCCAATTATGGTTGTGACCATGGGCGGTTTTACAAAAGACAAGCCGGTTGTTCCTTCAGCTCGAAAGGCAATGTACTCCAGAATTGCCGATGCCCTTAGGCAGCTCGACACTTCTGGTGTAAGAATCGCTGCCCAGACGCTGCCTCCCTACCCGTGGCTCATGGGCGGGCAACAATTTCACAATCTGTTTTTAGACCCTATCGACACGGCCGAATTCGCCATCGAAACAGGAACGCCACTTTGTCTCGACATCTCGCACACAAAGTTGGCGACAAACCACCTGGGAATCTCATTTAGCGATGCAATCAAGTTGCTGGCGCCTCACACCATTCACCTTCACCTTGTTGATGCAACGGGAGTTGACGGTGAAGGAGTTCAGGTTGGCGAAGGCGATGTCGATTGGCCGCATCTTGCAGAGCAATTGAGCGAGTTGGCTCCAGGGGCATGGTTTATTCCTGAGATCTGGCAAGGCCATGTCAATAGTGGTCAGGGTTTTTGGGTGGCTCTCGACAGGTTAGAGCAGTGGTTCTGATAGAGCCAAGCAACCACTCAAAAAGAATCGTTCTATGGCTCACCCCAGTGAGCGACCTAGGTGGGGTTGCGCGCCACATTCTAGATGTTGTCAAATGTGGCGTTCCTGGATTCGAGCTGATAGTAGCCGGGCCTCCGGGCTTGTTGGCCCATGAAGTCTCAAAAGTCGGCGGAACCTATAAAGCGTTAGATTTCGGGCCAAGATACGGTTTCTCTGCGTCGAGGCGTTCCCTGACAAAAATCTTGTCTGAATACAGGCCGATCATCGTGCACAGCCACTTAGCATATGCAGATTTCATTCTTGCTTCGACTAGTTTTACAAGCGGATCGAAATTCATAAGCACAGAGCATGGAATAGCTGCTCCAGATATTTATTCTGCAAATGGGGCGAGAGCTTTTCTAGTGCGAGTCTTGCATCGCATGCGAAGCTATCGGTTCGTTCGGTTTATCGCGGTTTCTGAGTCGACCAAAAAAGTGATGCTTCAAAAATGGGGAGTGAAGACACCCACATCGGTTGTCTACAACGGGGTTGATGTTCCTGAAAAAGTTGCAAGAAGCAAAATTCCCACAGATGGCTCAATCTGCGCTTTGACTTTGTCACGCCTTAGCCCTGAGAAGCAGATTGACGCTGTGATTCAGGCTTTTCGATTGGTCGTGGATGTTGACCCAGCAGCCAATCTCTTGATTGCCGGTGAAGGGCCAGAGCGAGCCAAATTGGAAGAACTCACTCAGAATCTCAAGCTCTCAGATAACTGCAGTTTTCTAGGCCATGTTGACCCCCAGGCTGCGCTAGAACGGGCAACTCTTCTAATTCAGGTTTCGAAGTGGGAGAACTGCTCCTACTCGCTTTTAGATGCTCGAGTGAGTGGAGTGCCTGTTCTCGCTACAGCGGTCGGCGGTAACCCAGAATTGGTGCCAGAGGAATATCTGATTCGAAATCTCGAATCGGCAGAACTCGCCCAGAGAATCCTCGAAAAAAAGGAATCAATGAAGTTGCCGCAATGGCAGAGCACCCAAGAAATGTCAGCCAAAATCGCAGTTATTTATGAAGAGGTTCTTAAGAATGATTCTTAGATCATTGATCTCGCTTTTTAGTCGCAAGACCAAAGCCAAGCTCGTAGCTGTCATGCTGGGTTATGCTCTTCTGTCTCTGCTCGACATTATTGGCATTGTTGCCTTGATTCCGCTCATGTCTCTTTTGACTGCCCCGACCGCCGCGGGCGCTCAAGCGACCTACACGGGAGTGTCTCAAACGGCGTGGCAACTTTTGGGCCGGCCTGAGACTCCCCAGTTTGCTCTCGAGATAGCCATCATTGTTGCATTTGCTTTTACCTTCAAAGCGGCCTTTGGTGTCACTTTTCGCTGGTGGTCACTGACATTTCTTGCCAAGGAGCAAACCGAAACAACGGTCGGTCTTTTTGAGAGCTTTTTGCGCGCTCCATTTGAGGAGCATCGCCGCACGTCTAGCACTGAAATTATGCACAGTGTGAACTGGGTCACTTTGAGTGCTTTTACTGGAATCACGACATTGATTACTTTTTTTGGGGAATCATTCACAGTCTTTGCCGTTTTGATTTCACTGTTTCTATTGAACCCAATGGTGGCAATAGTCGTAATCGCACTTTTCGGGGGTGTTGGCGGAGGTTTTCAAATGATTATCAGGCGCCGAAACAAGGCCGCAGCTGAAGCGGGTCAGCGTTACCAAGCTGCGTCAACAAAGGCTATCAATCAAGGCCTTGGAGGCGTGAAAGAAATCATTCTGCGAAACAACCCAGGCCCGTTTTTGACTGCATTTGAAATAGCAGAACAGCGCAAAAATGTTTCTACACGAACTAAGGCGTTGTACTCAGATTTGCCAAAGTACTTTTTTGAGGTACTGCTCGTTTGCGGTGTTGCCGCAATTTCTGCTTATCTATTTTCTATTGGTGCCTCGGGTCAAATGCTGTCAACCCTCGCGATTTTTGGAGCTGCTGGTTTTCGCCTTTTGCCAAGCGTGACTCGAATGCTGGCGTCGCTGAATGGCTATCTCTATGCAAAGCCCTCTATCGAAAAACTCTATGGCGACATAACACGCTTGCGAGAAAATCAGCTAAAAGTCGGCACTCCCGGTCTAGTTGAATACTCGGGCGCCATAGAGATCTCAGATGTTTCGTATGAATACATAGACGCAAACCCGGTCCTGCAGGCAATCGACTTAGTTGTTCCAGCTGGAAGCAGCCTAGCCTTGGTGGGTCTCAGCGGTGCGGGCAAGACAACGCTTGTAGACCTTTTGTTGGGTTTGCAAAAACCTACTACCGGCCAGATAACCTGTGGCGGCATTAACATTCACAAAAACCTAATCGACTGGCAGACAAAAATCGGTCTTGTTCCGCAAGACGTTTTTCTTATGGATGCAACGCTTAGAGAGAACATTGTTTTTGACGTCGACGTGAACGATGTCGATCAAGAGCTCTTGAATCAAACGGTCAAACTTGCGCGACTTGAATCGTTGGTGGCATCAAGCCCAGACGGCCTTGATCTTTTGGTCGGAGAACGCGGAGTTAGGCTTTCAGGCGGCCAACGGCAAAGAATAGCTATCGCGCGAGCGCTTTACAAGAAACCGTCAGTGTTGATTCTCGATGAAGCAACATCGGCTTTAGATAACGAGACAGAAAAGCAAATCACCGAGACTATCAGCAACCTCGCCGGTGAGATCTCGGTGATTGTGGTGGCACACCGTCTTTCAACGGTTAGAAATTGTGACCAGTTCTTAGTTTTGCATGAAGGCAAGATGGACGCCCTGGGAACATTTGATCATGTGCGAAACACCAGCAAAGTCTTCGCAAACCTCGCTAAGCTCGCCTCTCTCTAATGTCAAGGGTTTTCTCTAACCAGGCTCTCTAGAAGGCGAGACACACGCTCAGCTCCAGCCCCAGGGCTAAAGTGTTTTTGCCATCGTGAATATTGATTTGATTGAAGCTCCCTGATCAAATTCGGATCAGTGCGAATCGTTTCAGCGAGTTCTTCAATTGAGCTTGCAAGCGCAGAAGAATCTCTGGGAGCCACTAGATGTTCATACCCTCGGCCACTGACCTCAGGCAACGCCCCGACCGTAGTGGTTATGTAGGGCACTCGGGAGGCCATCGCTTCTGCGACCACTAGCCCGAACGGTTCTTGCCAAACCGATGGACAAACGAAGATATCAATGCCTGCAAAAAAGGTTCCCGGGTCAACCCACCCGAGAAATTCAGTGTGGTTTGAAATGCGAGCTAGGGATTCGCCTACGACTTTTTGATCTGATTTCGAGGTGAACCTTGGCTCACCCGCGACATGCAATTTGTAGCTAGGCAACCCGTTGCGGCTATTCAGTTCGGCGATAGCGTCGGCTAAAACGTCAATTCCCTTGATAAGTGCGAGTCGACCAATGAATCCGACCACGACTTCCTCAGATGAAACGGCACTTCGTTTCGAGAGGTTAGGCTCGCTAACCCAGTTCTCGAAAACCGTTGATCCCCTAACTTTGCTCGCCATGAATTCTGAGGGAACGAGCGTAACCAAACTTGAATATTTAGCCACAGCACAAGCCAACAACTGAATTCCTTTTGGCTCTTGGTGCAAGTGAACAATTCTTTTTTGTTGAAAACTCGTAGCAAATGCCGGCACAAGCCCGTTGCACCATAGGTATCCATCGCGATTTTTTCGGCGCCACTTTCGCAAGGCGAGAACCCACTCGATCCGGTTTTTGGCTTCAAGTGCGATAACTTGCAAACCTAGGTTGGTTGCGGCTTCGCGCAAGTTATTTGGATTCGAAGGAGTTACAACAGTTATCGAATGTCCTAAACTGCGGGCAGCTTGGGCGACATTTAAAAGCATGACCTCGCCGCCCCCGATGTCACCATTGTTTGTGGCAATGAAAACGTTAGCCATGTAGTCTATTTCGACAGCAAACTTGAGCGGGCATCTGAGACTCCGCGCCTATGGGACGCCTGAATTGTCATGTCAGCGAGGCGAAGTCCAACTCTTGCGGGCACAATCCACAGCAGCAGGTCGACAAACCTACCGAGTTCTTTGCCCGCTATGCGTGAAAGAATTTTAACAAGAGTGTTCCACAGGGTTTTTTGGGGTTCAACTTTGACTACGCCATGTTTTTTCTCGAAGCGAACGCTGGCAGAGCCTGACCAGCGCGCACGTTCGCACCTAGTCGCTGTTGTAGTCGAAGCTGCGTTGTGGGGAACCTCAAGCCCCGGCACAAGAGCTATGCCATAACCAAGCTTTGAAAGGCGATAACCCCAATCGACATCTTCCCAACCATATTCGCGAAAGTTAGTGTCATATTCGCCGACCTCTTGAAATGCCTCACGTGACACACCGCAATTGCCGCCCCAATAGTGCCACCTGTCCTCTTGATTAGAGGCATACGCTTCTCTTGCATAGCGCTTGTCGACTGGTTCGCCGTAAACTTTTGAATATTTCGTGTTCTTAAAAACGTTGTTCGGCAGGCCAACGGCACCCGTTTTTGGATTCTCTGTGATGGTCTGGCTGTAAATCTGAATGTATTTAGAATCAGGCACCAAATCGTCGTCACAACGAACGAGCACATCTTTGGTCGCCAGTTTGAACCCCTCGTTTAGGGTTGCAGATCGGCCGAGATTTTGTTTTCGGGCAGAATATTTGAGGGGAATTTTCTCAGCCCATTCAGCCAAAATAGCTTCAGAGCCGTCGGTGGACCCATCGAGAACCACGATTACTTCCCAGTCGCAATCAGTCTGTTGGTTTTCAAGGGCTTGCAACAGAAGTGGCAGCCGGTTTTCTCCTTGATAAGAAGGAACAACGATTGAAACTGACTTGCCCACAGTTACTTTCTTGAAATTAACTTTGAAGCCGAGGCGAGCACGTTTTTCACTTTGCGAATGCGACGACGCTTCTTTGTCTCGCCGACCTCGCCATAATATTCACCATAGTATTCGCCGTAGTAGTCACCATAGTAGGAGTACCCGTAGTAGCTGCCGCCACTCTTTGACTTGGGCACCCGGTTGAGCACGATACCGAGAGCCTTGCCGTTGATTCGCTCCAAGTTGCTTAGCGCAATTTTTAAGTGACCGATGGTTGTTGAACCCGCACGAACCAAAATCAGTGCGCCGTCTGTGCGTGCTGCCAAGATAGCGCCGTCGGTTACAGGCAAGAGAGGTGGCGCGTCGATGAGAACCATGGCATCTTTTGACAATTGATCGAGCAAGGTCTCAAACGCGCGCGAACCCAGTAGCTCGCTGGGGTTTGGCGGAACAACACCAGCAGCTAACACGTGAAGCAAACCAGTTCGCCCAACCGGTTGAAGAACGTCATCAAGTTCAACGCGATTGACCAGAATGTCAGTCAGGCCAGCACCTTCAGCTACGCCAAATGCTTGCGCCAGCCCGCGCCTTCTTAGGTCGCCATCGATCACAATCACTTTTTGCCCTGAGGCTGCCAAGATCTTTGCCAAGTTAACCGTGGTGGTTGATTTGCCCTCATTTGGCAAGGCGCTGGTGATTACGATTCGACGAGGAGGGTTGTCGACGTTCATGAACTGCAAATTCGTGCGAAGCTTGCGGTAAGCCTCTTCTAGAAGCCTGTTTTCTTTTTCATACTTGCTGGTCTGCTTTTTTGTTCGACCTGCGCTGCCACGGCCGCTGTCATTCAGTTCTGAGTTGTAAGGCAGCGTGCCAATCACAGATATTCCTGAGACCTCTTCTACTTCACGAACTGAGCGAATTCGCATGTCGAGTCGGAACAAGATGAATGACAAAGCGAATCCGGCAGCAAGACCAATCGAGCCTCCGAGAACTATTGCTTGACGATAGCTTGGATAGGAAGGAAACTGCGGGAGCGTGGCCGTCTCGAGGTTCTGCATTCGAACGATGCTACTTGCTTCAGAACCCTGGGCGTCGAGCGATTCGACTCGATCAACTTCGCTGATCAGGCCAGCAACCCATGCTTGGGCCAAGTCGAGGGCACCCTCGGGCGAATTGGCTGTTGCATGAATTCTCAAAACAGCGGTGCTGTCAGGAATCGTTGCAGTGATAGAGCCAACCAAGGCTGACGGTTGCATGTTCAGATGCAATTTGGTGATTACGAACTCAGCAACGGTTCGCGATTGAACCAAGTCGAGATAAGACTTAACACGCGCCTGTGCGAACTGGTCTGCAATCAGTGCAGAGCCTACATTCGCAGAAGCCCCAGTTGTCACGATGGCCGACGCACTAGCAGTGTAGAGTCTAGGCTGGAGCGAAGCCCATCCGAGGCCGGTGCTGGCCCCAAGAAGAGCGACCAGGGCGATGCGCCACCAGCTTTTTCTAAGGATTGTTGCAATCTCTGCGATGCTCAAAACAGTCTGCTCTCAAATTTGATTGTCAAGTTGCAATTCTAACAGCGAGACACTTTAGTGCTGTATTGCGCTGTGATTAACCACAGAAACTTCACAGCCTCAGCATCGCTAAACTTTGTTTAGTAACTGGCTTTCTAGAGAAAGGTCGAGACTGAATGGTGGCACCCTCAAAGCCTCTGGGCGAGCATGCGAAGATTCATTTCGTTTGCACGGGGAATATCTGCCGATCGCCGTTTTGTGAGCTTTACCTTCGGAGCCTAATGGGCGATACGAACATATTCGATTTGAGTTCATCTGGGCTCTTTGTTCTAGAGCCTAGAGGCGCGGCTGAAAACATGAAGCCTCTAATTTCTCAACACATCAAGTCGACCATCGTCACTCACGTTTCACGCCAGACCGACTTTGAGGACATTGTCAACCAAGATTTGGTGATAACAATGACTCGAGATCAAAGGTTGTCGATTCTAGACGAAGCTCCGAGGCTGATGAACCGGGTATTCGTCTTGCTTGAAATGCCCCGGCTTATCGAGGTAGCAAACACTGTTGAGAATCTGCAAGTGCTCCGCGGGTTAACGCAAGGTGAAAGGGTCCGAGCTTTTGCCAGAATTATGTCAACATCTCGTTCTCTGGTTGAGATGCCGGCTAAGGCAGAGTCTGATGATGTAGCAGACCCATATGGCAAGTCTTTTAGCCACTACGAAAATTCGGTTCAACAAATGCTGCCAGCACTCAATGACGTCGCACGCACGCTCCTAGACCTTGCGGCATTGGCGTCGAAGGACGAAACCTAAGACTCAGGCTATTTTGGTTTAGTTGCTGAGTGAGAGCCAAAGCTTAGATCAGAAGCCTGAGACGCATTTGAAAGGTAATGTTCAATGACCTTTGGCAGGCCTTGTTCTAACGAAGCGTATTTTGGCAACCAGCCGAGTTCAGAATGGGTTTTGGTTGCGTCAATCGCATATCGCAAATCGTGCCCGGGTCGGTTTTTTACAAATTCGATGAAATCTTGGGGAATACCCATGAGACTCAAAATCGATCGAACCACTTCGATATTTGTGGCCTCACCATTGGCTCCCAACAAATAGGTTTCGCCGATTGCTCCGCGATCGAGAATCGCGAGAACACCGTCTGTGTGGTCGTCAACGTGAATCCAATCCCTAACGTTCAATCCGTCGCCATAAATCTTCGGTCTGATGCCTCTAGCTGCCAGCAAAATTGTCCTGGGAATGAATTTCTCTTCATGCTGCCTTGGGCCATAGTTGTTTGAGCAATTAGAAATCGTTGCCTCTAGCCCAAAAGACCTGACCCAGGCTCGAACCAAGTGATCAGAGGCCGCTTTAGATGCTGAATATGGGCTTGATGGGTTGTATGGGGTGTCTGGCTTAAACTTCGTGGCACTGTTTAGAGGCAGGTCTCCGAAAACCTCATCGGTTGAAATGTGGTGAAAACGAACGCCGTGCTTCACTGCTGATTGAATCAGATTGAAGGTTCCCATGAAGTTTGTTTCAAGAAATATTTTTGGGTTTACCAAAGAGTTGTCGTTGTGGCTTTCTGCGGCGAAGTGCACAATCACGTCACAATCAGCCACCAAGTCGTCCACTTTCTCTGAATCTCTGATGTCACCTTCGACGAATCTAAATCGCGATTCAAAACCCGTGGCACCTGCAAGGTTGTCCATGCGCCCCGCGTAGGTGAGGGAGTCGATCACAGTGATAGACATTTCTTCGCGCTCTGCCAACACCCTGAGTACAAAATTTGAACCGATGAAGCCAGCACCGCCGGTTACGAGAAGCCTCATTTAAAAAATCCAATCAATCTAAGTGAGATACCATAAAAATTATGAAGGGCATTATTCTCGCAGGCGGATCAGGAACACGACTGCATCCACTCACTTTGGCAACTTCAAAACAGTTGATGCCAGTTTATGACAAGCCAATGATTTATTACCCGCTGTCGACCCTGATGCTTGCAGGAATTCGCGAGATTCAAATTATTACAACCCCACATGAGCGTGCGTCTTTTGAGCGACTGCTGGGAACAGGGTTACAGTTCGGCATCACCATAACTTATGCGACTCAGCAGGCACCCAACGGGCTAGCAGAGGCGTTTCTTTTATCTGAAGATTTCATTGGCACAGACAACGTAGCTTTGATTTTGGGCGACAACATTTTTCACTCTGCAGGTCTTGCATCGACGCTGCAAAATGCTCTTGACGCACCCGGTGCAACGGTTTTTGCATATAAAGTTTCGAACCCAGAAGAGTATGGTGTCATCGAGTTTGATGCAGATGGAATCGCATTGAGCATTGAAGAGAAACCTTTGGTGGCCAAAAGCAAATATGTGATTCCTGGACTTTATTTTTATGACAATTCGGTGGTCGAAAAAGCCAAATCTCTGAAACCTTCACCGCGGGGCGAGCTCGAGATTACTGACTTGAACAGACTATATCTAGAAGATTCTCAGCTCAACGTTCAAAAATTAGAACGGGGTACGGTTTGGTTAGATACCGGTAGTTTCGACTCCCTGATCGAAGCCGCCGAATTTGTCAAAGTGCTCGAACATCGTCAGGGAACGAAGATTTGCGCCCCTGAAGAAGTTGCATGGCGCATGGGCTTCATTTCTGACGAACAGTTGCACGCAGAAGGTTCTAAATATCTGAAGTCCGGATACGGTGAGTACCTTATCAACTTGCTAAACGAGTAGCGTCTCGTTAGCTGAGTACCTCTGCAGCGGCGCGCCGCCAGCGTTCTAGCCAGTGCCCGATTTGAAAGTCAAAGTCGTTTGCAGTTTCAAGCAAGCTAAATTTTGGTCTCTTTGCCGCGGTAACAAAATTTTCTGAGGTCACGGGCCTCACTACTAGGGATTTTTCTTTGTTTATGCTCGTTGCCACTGCCTGGGCAAAGTTAAACCAAGTTGCCTCGCCCTGAGAAACTGCGTGAATGATTTTTTGCGTTGAACCGCTTTCGATGAACGCTAACGTCAAGTCAACTACGTCTTTTGTCCAGGTTGGCTGGCCATGTTGGTCGTTTACAACTTCGACAAAGTCACGCGTCGTTAGTGCGTTTGCGATCGTTTTAGGAAAACATTTGCCATATTGCCCATAGAGCCAAGCTGTGCGCAAAATAGCGAACTGGTCGGCATTTTGGAGCACGAAATCTTCGCCTGCGGCCTTAGTTCTGCCATAGGCATTTTTAGGTGCTTTTGCTTCGCCGGTTCGGTGAGGCTCTGCCTGAGAACCATCGAAAACGTAATCAGTTGAAAAATGAATCAGTTTTGCGCCTACCTTTGCCGAGGCGATTGCGAGTTTTCTCGGAAACTCTGCGTTGATCTCATAGGCCAGAGCTTCTTCAGACTCTGCCTTATCAACGGCTGTGTAGGCTATGCAATTGATAACCACATCACTGTTTTCAAGCGCCAAGGCCATCGCTTCAGAAGTCGAGTAGGTGCTGAAATTCGAACGATTGAAGGTTGCGACGTCAATCTCTTGAGATTGCAAAGTCTTGGCAAATTCTTGCCCCAACATGCCGTTATTGCCTAGGAGTGCAACTTTCACTTTTCAACTTTCATAGACTTATGCCAAACCACAAGAGTTAATGGAACAAATGACATTTATAGCAACTGCGATTCAAGGGTCCTGGCTTTTTAAGCCTAAGAGATTTGGCGATGACCGAGGTTATTTTCAAGAGACATTCAAGCGCGAGTTTGTTCTCGATCAAACCGGAATCGATTTTGAAGTCAAGCAGGTGAATCAATCGAAATCCCAAGCCGGGGTTGTTCGAGGTGTGCATTGGGCCGATGTGCCACCAGGGCAAGCTAAATTTGTCACAGTTCCGTTTGGCGAAGTTTGGGATGTTGTTGTTGACTTGAGAGTTGGCTCTCCTACTTTCGGAAAATGGGACGCATACTTTTTATCTTCTGAGACGGGCGATTCACTTCTAATTGGCAACGGGTTAGGCCATGCGTTCCTTGCGCTTACAAACGACACCGTTGTGAGCTATTTGTGCTCTGAGGTCTTTAATCCAACCAATGAACACGGCATTTTTCCACGCGACGCGACTCTGAATATATCCTTTGATGATGTTGCGGCTTGTCGCAAACTCGAGGCTCTGTCTTTCAGCGACAAAGACCTCAATGCGCCTTCTCTAGAGTCTTATTTACTGCGCAGTGGTTTACCCACGTGGCAGTAATCCATCACCACATCCAAGGCTCATTGCTTTAACGAACAAGTCTTGAGCTATTTGTTTAGCACCCAAGCGCTAAGCATCCGCCTTTGCAACGGTGCGAGTGCTTTATGTGTTACAGCCGAAAGAATCATGGTCAATCCATAGGCGGCGATTATCGTGAGTATGCCATTTCCCTCAAAAACAACCTCCATAACCTCTCGAAGAACGCCATGCCAAAGATAGATTTCATAAGAGATTTGCCCGATATAAACGATTTGCTTTTGCGACATGAGGTGCTTTAACCACTGGTCGGATTCGCTATGGCGAATCGAAGTAATGAGAAATACGGTGGCTAGAGCGCCCAAGGAGAATGCAAGCCCTAAAAATTGAGTTTTGAAAGAAATCAAGATGGCAGTTGCCAAAACTAAAGAACCAATGGTTCCAAAAAATTTTTTACCAAAAAATTTTGCGATTGTATTTTCACTCAACGAAAGCCCCACTCCAATTGCTAGTGCCCCGACCCTTAAGTAACCAAATACACCCAAGTTACCGTCAGTTAGGAATCCAGCCACCGCAACCACTGTTGCTGAGACGCCTCCGATAGCAATCATCGAACATGCCAATGTTTTTTTTGAAAACCTCATACGCGTTAACAGCAGAAGCACAAGAGGGAAAATGATATAAAAGTACATCTCTAGCCCAAGAGTCCACATTGGACCATATGCCAATTGTGTTCTGTCTAATAAACCTGAAAATATTGGGTAAGTATAGGTCGCTGCTGCAAGTGAATTTTCAAGGAATAGAGTTGGAGATTTGAAGACAACGAGTCCTGGCAGCAGCATCACCACCACCACTGACAACAGAGCAGGCCAAAGCCTGATCAGTCTTTTCAAATTAAAGTTTCGTAAGTTTATTGTTCCTGATTGGTCGAGCTCTTTGGATAACAGTCCAGCAATCAGATATCCCGACAAAACGAAAAACATGTCCACGCCGATGCCACCACCCAGCCAATCGAGGCCAAATGTGGCGACTGCGTGCGTGGTCAGCACTAAAAGAATTGCAATAAAACGCAGCCCATCAAGTGCCAGAATACGAGAGTTTTTTGTGCTCAAAATTTATTGACCTTATCAGTTTGGGTACAACCCAATTTAGCGTTTCAAGGCAATCGAAAACTCGAGCACAATCATGCAGCCTAGTCAACGACGGCGAGGTTCATGTCTTTTGTTGCCGATGCGCTTGCGCCGAGGCCTCGAAGGCTCCCCGATGACGAGTTTGTTGCTGCGAATGTTGATTTGCCAAAGTCCCATGCCAGCAGCTATTAGCAGGGCGGCGATGATTGCAGGCAAAACCCAGACGAGCAGGGGAGTTCCGCTTTGAGTGGTAGGCACGGGCGGGCTCGTGCCGATGTCGGGAAACTTGATGGTTGCCGAGGCGGTTTCGGTGAGGAGCCCGCTGTGCAAGGTGAGTGCAGCCAGCCATGGGCCGACCGGCAAGGCGCGGGGCAACTTGATGTTCACGGTTTCGGTAGTGCCGATGGCTAGGGTTGTGCCGAGGGTGACGGCGAGGGGTCCGGCGCTCGACCCACCGGGGCCGTCGGTCAGTCTTAGCTCGCCCGAGGTGTCTAGTGCGCGGCCACCGGTGTTTGTTACGAGCGCCAAAACCTTGGGTGTGCCGTCAGCCTCGCGAGTGGCTGCTAGAGATTTGATTTCAAAACTTGACTCCGACCCACCGCCTTCGCCAACCGAGAGATAGATGCGAATGCCAACGCGGTTGATGGTTGTAATGCCAGTGGTCTTGCTTGGTGTTTCGACTTGAGCCCAAACAACGGCATAACGCTCGCCGGCGCTGGCATCGGCGGGCACGGAGATAGTTGCAATCACGTTGCTTACTTTTCTAGCCCGCAGACTCACACTCGGTGCGCTTAGTGTGACCCATGTGCTGAGCTCGTTAGGTGTCGCGCCTTCGCCGCCTACGAATGCTCCGTCGACGATTGCTGCACCAGCCGCATAAACCTCAATCACGTTAGAAACGGATGCGTCGTTTTCAATTTCGATCTTGCGAGAAAATGTGGTGCCGGGTGCAACGCGATCGATGATGTAAAGCCTGGCGCGAGGATCATTAGCTAATGTTTCGGATACCTCGGTTAGGCGAATGCCCACGTTCTCAGGCGAGGCGGCGGGTGTCGGTTTGGCGAGCCTCGCGACGGGGGTAGCCATTGCGAAGCTCGCAACGGGCGTCGATCTGGTGGATTGGTGTGCGGGGGCATCCGTCGCAAAAGCTGGCGAGGCAAACAGCAGCGAGAAGGCTGCTGCCGCCAACACCAAGCTTGTGCCCAAACTATGGTTTGGGTTTAGCCGATCGTTATAGAACAGAATGCGTGATGGTTCCCGTGTAAGTGCCAGCAACGAAGGTGCCGCCAATGGTGATGCTAAGTGTTGGGTTCCAAGTGGCTGTGTTGCTGCCAGTGATAGCTGTGGCTGTAACAACTGGCGAGACACCGATTATGGTGCTTGGGTCGTTATCGGTTGTCGTGACCGTGCCAGTTGTCGTGACAGTACCGGCCGAGTAGGCGATGTGTGTCGCTGCGATTGCTGGGCCGGAGGTCAGGGTCATTGCGGTGCCAGCCGCCTGTGCTGGCGAGGCAACAATCGCCATCAACGGCAAAGCCAAAAGTGATGAGGTTGCAATGATGCGAATGGTTTTTGTGTTTTTCATTTAGGGCGTCAATCTCTTATTTGAAGCGATTCTTAATAAGAGAGACTTATCGGGCCCTTGAACTGTTTCAACCCGAATTCGAGTCAGGCGAAACATTCCCCTACTAGGCGATTACTGCCTACCACCAGACTCTAACACTTAGGGCGCAAATACGTTTCTTAGGCAACCCTGTTTAGCAGTCACTTAGAAGCTGCCCAGAAACTCCACCATCGTCGGGTAGGTCGCTTTGATGCGCTCGGTGCTACCGCGCACGGCTGAGCCTTGAGTGTCAAAGTGTTCGGCCACGGCGTCGAGAACGCCAGCTGCGCCTTCGCCAGCCATGAGCATCTTGCCGCCGAGGGCGGTCACTTGGCCGACACCGCGGGTGTCTTCGTTGATGAGAAGGCTAGCCGATTGTTGCGAAAGCGAATAGATGTGTGCATGCACCCGATAACCTACGTGCAGATCAGTGTGGTCATAGAGTGCCTTGAACTTGCCCAGGCCGTCGGCGATGGGAGCAACCTGCCACCCGCGCGCAGTTGCAAACGCAAAAACCCGCATGTGCCACCTGAGCATCGCGTTGCCGTGAGCTGTCTTAGCGGGGCGCCATCCGTGATGCATTGCAATGGTCTTTTGAGCATTGGGGAACATCTTGGTTAGCCCTGCCAAAATCTTGAAAGTGTCAGGCTGTGGCTTGGCTGGCAAGCTAAAGGTGATGTGCTCGGCGCCCGCATTGAACTCATAGTCGCGGCCCAAGTTGTCGAGGTCATACCAAGCAGGGCAACCCGTCATGCTGACGTTGCTCAGGCCCATGCCGTTTAGCAACTCAAGGGTGAGGCCATCGCGCACGCTCGAAAGTTTGGTGCGCGTGTGAACCTCGCGCACGAACGCCTCGGCTGGTTCGCTGAACTTGAACTCAGCTGGAGTCTGCCCAAGCTTTGCCTTGAATCCGAGCCCCATCGGCACCACGTTCGAGGTGATGCGGTCAAGGTCAATCGGGAACACTTTTGGAAAGATCTGCGGCTGATAAGCCGGCCCACCGCAAAGAATCACGGCTCGCGCTTTGTTGAAGATTTCGTAGTGACTCTCGTTGATGTCGCGACGAGCGATGTTGACGATTTCACCATCGACGTGTTTGCGAAGCAGGGCACGAGCTCGGTCGCCAATCAGGTGGTCGCCAGCGTTGCGATAAGCACCGGTCAGGGTCACGAGCATTAGGGCCTCCTCAAAAGGGCGTCACCCAATTCAACCAGAGTTTTAGTTGACAGACTCGGGGTCGTCGATAAATTCGCGCACCTCTTGTGGGCAACGGCAACCTTTGGCGATCTTTGCGGCCCATTTATAAGCCTCGGATGAATCTGCCACCTCAATCACTGAAAACCCACCGAGAGTCACATCACTGCGTTTGATTGGGCCAGGGGTGACAGTGCCGTCTTCTGCGACAACAACGGGTGAATAGTCGTGAAAGCCGCCGCCAAAAATCCAAACGCCAGCAGCCTTTGCTTCAGCAACCACGGCGTGCGAGTCATCGGCAACCTGCTGCCATTCGTGGTCGGCAACCTGCATGTCGCCGTCGTTGAAAGAAATGATGAATCTCGCCATTTGGGCTTCCCTCGATTCGTTTCAAATAGTTTATGAACATGGGTGCGTGAACTTATGCGAGCTGCCCGGTCACATAGGCCGCGACATCGGTCATCATCGCCTCGTTCACCGAGTGCCCCAGGGCTTCGTAGCTTTTAGTTTGGGCGCGAGTGTGCATTTGCAACCAGATGTTGAGAGATTTCACTGCTTCGCGCGAAATCATCTGGTCGTTAGCGCCTCGGCCATAAAAGACTTTAGGTTTCGAGGCGGCAAGCTCAGCATCGGCAGGTTGGTCGCCAGCGAACATGAAGCCAGCCAAAATCACTGTGGCTGCAAGGCGCTCAGGTCGAGTTCGCAATAGCTGGGTGGCCATCAAAGCGCCCTGCGAAAAGCCGAGAACAACCAAAGGTGAATCGTCGGGCAGGTTCTGTTCAACCCAGCTCCAAATCGCGTCAGTCGCAGGTGCGACGTCCTCGAGGGCTGGTGTGAGCGGGTCAGCGTTTGAATACCAGGCGTAGGCTTCAGAAGCCATTTTGATTGGTGCTCTAAGAGAAGCAAATGGCAGGTCAGGCAAGAAACTCATCAGGCTGGGGAGGTCTTGTTCATCGGCGAGGTATCCGTGCAGAAAAAGCACCACAGGCTCACCCGTCTCAACGCGGTCGAGGCCTTTTGATGCGAATTTGGTAATGGTCACAGACATGCAACAAGCCTAAGGGGAGTGTCTGGTGCAACGGGCTTGCCGCCCGAGGTAATCTTTTTTCATGACAAATCTTGAACGACCAGAACTAGAACCAATGCTCGAGCCTGCGCCGGCTGAGCTGACCATTAAAGACGACATTGTCGGCACCGGTGTTGAAGCCCCAGTTGGCGGCACCGTGAAGGTGCACTACCTCGGCGTTGACTATGAAACCGGTGAAGAGTTCGACTCTTCGTGGGGCCGTGGTGAACCAATTGAGTTCCCCCTAAACCGCCTGATCAAGGGCTGGCAAGAGGGCATTCCTGGCATGAAGGTTGGCGGTCGCCGCACCCTGATCTGCCCGCCAGCCGACGCCTATGGCGTGGCCGGCAGCGGTCACCGACTTTCTGGCCGCACGCTCGTGTTCGTGATTGACCTTTTGGGCGTTCGCTAAACGTCTTGCAAGTGAAAAACCCCATCGTCGCCGATGGGGTTTTCTGCATTAAATAGTCGCCGCGTCGATGACGAAGCGATAACGCACGTCTGAGGTGAGCATGCGGTCGTAGGCTGCATCGATCGCCGAAGCCTCGGTGGCGTCAAGAATTTCGATGCTGGCAACGATGCCTTTTTCGGCGCAGAAGTCGAGCATCGCTTGGGTTTCGGCAATGCCTCCAGTGTTTGAGCCCGAAATCGACTTCATTGAGGCAACCAGGCTGAACGGGTTGAAGTGCTCGTCAGACGATGGCAGGCCAACGTTGATTAGGCTGCCGCCAACGCGAAGCATTGACAAAAACTTGTCAACTTCGAGGTTGCCCGAGGTGGTGTTCAAAATTATGTCGAAGGTGTTTTTGTTTTCAGTGAAGGTTGCTTCGTTTGTTGTCTGAAGATAGCGGGTGGCGCCGAATGCTTTGGCGTCTTCGGCTTTTTCAAGGCTGCGGCCGAGCACGGTCACGTCAGCGCCGAATGCTGCGGCAAACTTCACTGCCATGTGGCCAAGACCGCCAAGGCCGATGATGGCAACCTTTTTGCCTGGTGCTGCACCCCAGCGCTTGAGCGGTGAATAAACAGTAATGCCCGCGCAAAGCAACGGTGACGCTGCGGCTAGGTCTAAGCCTTCAGGGATGTGCAGCGCAAAGTCCTGACTCACGGTAATGAACTGGGCATAACCACCAATGGTTGCTTCGCCGTCATAGTAACGACCGTTATAGGTTTGCACGTTGCCCTTGAGGCAGACGTTTTCGCGGCCCTCTAAACAATATTCGCAAACGCCACAGCTGCCAACAATGGTGCCAACGCCGGCGCGGTCGCCAACCTTGAACTTGGTTACTTTGCTGCCGACCTCCACAATGTGTCCAGCGATTTCGTGGCCTGGAACCATAGGAAAAATTCCTTCGAACCACTCGTTGCGAGCCTGGTGCAGGTCACTGTGGCAAATGCCCGAATAAGCAATCTTGATGCGCACATCGTGTTCACCCACCGGCTTGGCAGGCAACTCGATCTTTTCAAAAGCTGAAGTTGGGGTGGCAACAGAAAGCACGCGATTAGTGGTCATGTTCTGATTCTATGCGCATTGCAAAATCGGCTGTGAGAGCGTTTTTGGGAATTAAAAAAACCCATCGGCGAGGATGGGTTTTTAGTAGGCCCCGTCGGGATCGAACCGACGACCCACGGATTAAAAGTCCGTTGCTCTAACCAACTGAGCTAGAGGCCCTGATGCTGCCAAAGGCAACCTTTAGATTCTAGCAAGTGCGAGCGGTTATCGCTAACTTGACGCATAGGCTAAGGGCATGAAGATTATCGGTTCGGTTCAGGCTCTCAAGTTGGCTTCGTTCAGCTCGTTGGTGGTTTTGGCGCTCGCTGGTTGCGCCGGCCAAGCTCCTGCGCCAACCAAAACTGCTATTGCTTCGGCGACCTCAACGCCAAGTGCCAGCGCAACACCCTCGCCGACTTTGCCTGCTGCGATGACACCAGCCGAGGCTAAGGCTGCTTATAAGGCAATCGCAAAGTCGAGCTGCAACAAGGCCCAGGCCGAGGGGGTCGTAGAGACCGACGGCGACTACACCATCGTTATGGTCAACAAAAACGATGCCTACAAAAACTATTCGGCGGCCTACCTGCAGGGTGGCAAATATGTTTTGGTGTGGGAGCTCACCGGGTTAGCCTCTTGCGGCGACTGGTTCACCTTTAGCATGGCCGAAGAAGCTGGGCAAGAAGCAGCGATTGACGTGGTTTTTAACACGACGGATTCTTCCTTCACAGCCACCCAAGACTTAGGTGAGTTTGGGGTTTCGAATTTCAAATACACAGTTGCCGATGGTTTGATTGCGACTTCGACTAATCTCGACCCGAAACACCCAGCAACTGTGAGTGTGCGTTATGGCAACATCACCGAAGCCGACCGCAAGATAATCATCACCGCAGTTGATGAGTTTTTAGCGAAAAACTAAAAGTTTTTGACGAGCTCGAGAGCGTGACACCAGCGCGCATAAAGGGCCTGGTCGAAGGCGGCGGGGTCGAACTTGCAGTCGATTTGGCTCAGAGTTTTGATTTCGTCGAGCGACGACCAAACACCAACGCCCAGACCAGCAAGGTATGCCGCGCCAAGGGCTGTTACTTGAGCCGTATGGTTGCGCATCACTTTGGTGGCTAAGGCATCGGCCTGAAGTTGCATGAGCCGATCGTTGGCGCTGGCGCCACCATCGACCGCCAGCAGGTTGCAACTGAGACCGGCTTCGGCACCAAATAGGTCAAAGACTTGACGCACTTGAAAAGCGATTGCCTCGATCGTGGCTTGGGCGATGTTTCCGCGCGAGGTGGCTCGAGTTAGGCCCAAGAGTGCACCGCGGGCTTCGGGTTGCCAGTGAGGGGCACCCAAACCGGTTAGTGCCGGAACAAAAACCACACCACCGTTGTCGCCGGCGGCCTCGGCCAACGGGTTCAGCTCAGCTGCCGACTCGATCATTTCAAGACCATCGCGAAGCCATTGCACAGCGGCCCCCGCAACAAACACCGAGCCTTCGAGTGCGTAGGTGATTTCAGGTTGACCGGTTGTGGTGTGCGGGAGCATCCACGCGATTGTCGTGAGCAACCCGCTGTTGCTCTCAACTGCGGTTGTGCCAGTGTTTTGCAAAATGAAAGCACCCGTGCCGTAGGTGCACTTGGTGTCGCCCGCGGCGAAAGCGCCGTGGCCAAACAATGCGGCCTGTTGGTCGCCAGCAATGCCAGCGATTGGAACTTCGGCAAGCTCAGGCAGTTCGGCGCAGGTGACTGCACCGACTTTGCCGCTCGAGGGCACAACTTTTGGCAGGGCGCTTTCGGGCACGCCGAAAAGCGCGAGCATCTCGGGGCTCCATTCGCCCGTGCGAATGTCGAGCAGCTGAGTTCTTGAGGCGTTGCTGGCATCGGTCACGTGCACGGTGCCGCCGGTCAGCCGGGCAATCAGGTAGCTATCAACCGTGCCCACGGCGACCTCGCCAGAAACCACTTGTTGCCAAACTGAAGGTTCGTGTCGTGCCACCCAGGTGAGCTTGGTTGACGAAAAATATGGGTCTAGGCCAAGGCCCGTGATCTCACGCACGCGGGCTTCGAGTGAACCGCCGTTTGGTCGAGCGCGCAACTCGTCAACGATTGCCGAGGTTCGGCGGTCTTGCCAAACGATTGCATTGCGTGGGGCAGTGAGGTTGGTGCGGCGCCAAAAGACCACGGTTTCTCGTTGGTTGGTGATTCCGATGGCCTCGATGGTGCCTGAGTGAGTCGCCAAGGCTGCCCGCACAGCAATGAGGGTTGCCTGCCAGATT
>JBDLVN010000061.1:0-59994 GCA_039804775.1 Actinomycetota bacterium | reverse complement strand
GTGCCATCAACATTCACCCAAGAAGTTGAAACCTCAGTCAACTCACCCGAAACCAAAATACGATGCTGCAACTGTTTAGCCCTGACCTGAGCCGACAAAAAATCATCAGCAACAAACCCCTCAGAAACACCAACAGAAGCTTTAGCCGCACCAACCCCAAAAACAGGCACCAACCCAGAGACAACCAAAGAGGAAACTAAAACAGTCGAAACCAGCCGACCAAAAACCCCAAAACGAAACAAAACCCGCCCCTAATCAACAACGATTGCGGTCAGTCAAGCACAAAACCCCAAGCGTTGCAAATCAGCAACGAATTTTGGTTCGCCGTTTTAGACGCAAGCCAGGGCGAGGAGCTCTTGCGCATGCTCGCGCGCGCTTGCGCTGTCGGCCAGGCCTGAGAGCATGCGGGCTAGTTCGGCTGTGCGAGCGTCACCGGTTAGAACCTGCACATCGCTGGCGGTGAAGGTGGCCGAGGCTGTCTTTTGCACGTTGAGGTGGTGGTTGGCGAAGGCGGCGACTTGAGCCAAGTGGGTCACCACGATCACTTGGGCGGTCTTGGCCAGTTTGGCTAGGCGGCGACCGATTTCGATGGCTGCAGCGCCACCAACACCGGCATCGATTTCATCGAAGATGAAGGTTGGGGTTTGTGCGGTTTTAGCCAGCACCACCTCTAGCGCGAGCATGATGCGCGAAAGCTCGCCGCCGCTGGCAGTTTTGCCCAGTGGCTTTGGTTCGGCGCCTTGGTATGAGCTGAGCAAAATGGCGATTTGGTCTTGGCCAAAACTGCCAAGTTCGGCGGCTGGAGTAACTTGAATCACGAGGCTGGCGGCACCCATGGCTAGTGCCGAGAGTTCAGAAGAAACCGCGGATGAGAGCTCGACGGCCGCAGCTTTGCGCAATGCGGTGAGTTCATCGGCCAGGGCCTTAGCTTCGGAAAGTTGACCATCAACGCTGGCCTCAAGTTGTTCGATCTGCTCAGTGCTCGAGTCGAGGTCTAGCAGGCGGTTGCTGGCTTCGGAGCTGAAATCAATTAGTTCGTCGAGGGTTTTTCCATACTTTTTGGTCAGGGTGCTGATTAGCGCCCGGCGTTCGTGCATTGCTTGAAGTTCACTCGGGCTAAAGCCTTCGAGGTCGCCCGCATAAGCCGAAATCTGGGCTGCAACATCGGTTAGTTGAAAACCGATTTCGCGAAGCTGATCGGTTTGGGCGGCGAGCGCAGCATCAAAATGAGCAACCTGTTCGAGGGCCTTGCGAGCCTGACCAATCAACGAGATCGCGTCGCTGCTCTCGCCAAAGCCTTCGCTTGAAAGCAGTTCGTGAGCGGTGGTGGTGGCTTGCTGCAAAACCTCGAGGTGGGTTAGACGCTCGGTTAGTTCGGCCAGTTTGGCGTCTTCGCCTGGTTCAAGGGCTGCTTCTTCGAGCTCGGCAACGGTGGCTCGCAGCTCTTCGGCTTCGCGCAGGCGGTGTTCGAGCTCGGTCTTGAGTGTGGCAAGTTTGGCTGCGCTGGCTCGCCAGGTGTTGAACGCGGCCGAGTAACGCACTGAAACGGCTTCGAGCTCTGGCCCGCCAAACTGGTCGAGGGCCTCGCGCTGAGCGCTGGCGCTGCGAAGTCTTTGCTGATCAGCTTGACCGTGAACGGCCACGAGGTAGTCGGCTAATTCGCTGAGCAAAGCCACCGGCACTGCGCGACCCGCAACCGATGCGCGCGAGCGGCCCTCGGCGCTCAGGCTGCGGTTCATGATGAGCTCAGCCTGTTTAGTGGTGTTGCCAGAACTTAGAGTTTCGAGCTCAATGCCTGCCTCAGCAAGGCGCTCTGCTAACGGGCCATCAGCGCGAACCAACCAACGGCCCTCAACTGTTGCCTGCGGTTGACCGCCACGAATCGCACCCGTGTCGGCTCGTTCGCCGAGCAGCAAACCAAGAGCCGAAAGCACCATGGTCTTGCCGGCGCCGGTTTCACCGGTGAGAACGGTCAAACCTGGGCGCAGCTCAAGACGAGCCTCGGCAATAACGCCGATGTCGCGAATGTAGATTTCTTCAATCATGAGTGCCTGGGGTTGAGTTGACTGGACGGTTAGCTTTGATAAGGCTCGGTGGTGCGCTCGGGGCCGCGCCAACCGACCACCGGCAGCGCAAACTTTTTAACTAGGCGGTCGGTGAACGGCGCGTCGTGAAGACGCGCAATGCGCACCGGCTTTTGGCTGCGGCGGGCTTCGACGCGAGCGCCGGGAGGCAACTCGTGGGTGCGTCGACCATCGCACCACAGCACGCCGGTGCCGGCACTTGAACGCATAACCTCAACCGCCATTAGCGAGTTTGGGTTGATCACTAGCGGGCGTGCAAAAAGTGCGTGGGCGCTCAATGGTGTTAGCAAGAGCGCTTCAACCGATGGCCAAACCACTGGGCCGCCGGCAGAGAATGAATAAGCGGTTGAGCCGGTAGGTGTTGACATAACGATGCCGTCGCAACCAAAGCTTGAAAGTGGGCGACGGTCAACTTCAACGACAACTTCGAGCATGCGCTCACGAGCCGACTTTTCAACCGTGGCTTCGTTTAGCGCCCAAGACCTGTAAGTTTCTTTGCCCTCAACGATCACCGAAACATCTAGGGTCAAGCGTTCTTTGACGACATAGTCAAAAGCACTGATTCGGCGCACAGTTTCGGTGAGGTCTTCGCGCTCAACTTCGGCCAAGAAACCAACTCGACCAAGGTTCACACCCAGCAGCGGAACCTGCTGCTCACGCACAATCTCAGCAGCTTTCAAAATGGTGCCGTCGCCACCCAAAACCATAACCAGTTCAAGGTCACCGGCGGCAATTCCATTGCTTGCACCGGCAGGGCCAAGGCCAGCAACATCAAGCTCAGCAACTTTTGCCCAAACTGGCGAAACGTGTTTGGCACACTCGACTAAATCGCCGCCAATCATCACAGGAGTGATGCCCGCCTCAATCAGACCAGCACAAGCTTCTTCGGCTGCAGCAATCGCTTCAACGCGACCAGTGTGCACTACGAGCAAAACATAGCGTTCAGCGCTCATTTGCCCTCCTTAGCCAGTGCGGTGATCCTCTCGTTCCATTCTTGCCCATTCCAAGGCTGGTTTGGGGTTATCCACAACAAATATTCTTGGTTGCCGTGCGTGCCTGGCAGCTGCGAAGCTTCAAGGCCAGCAATGCCAAACTTGAGGCGCTCTGCTTCGTCAACAACCTGGCGAATCGCACCCGCGCGCAAACGGTGGTCGGTAACAATGCCGTGAGCCGAAAGGCTCTGCTTGCCAACCTCAAACTGCGGCTTGATGAGCAAAACCATGTCGGCATTAGGCGCAACCGAAACGATTTGCTCGAGCACCAAAGTCAAAGAGATAAACGACAGGTCACCCACCACGAGGTCGATTTTTTGGTCAGCAACCGCTACCCCGCTGCGCTCGGCAAGAGTTTCTGGTGAAAGTTCGCGGGCGTTGAAACCCTCCATTGAAATAACACGCGCGTGGGCGGCAAGTTCAGGCACGATTTGGTCGTGGCCGACATCCAATGCAAAAATTTGCTTAGCGCCACGGCGAAGCAACACGTCGGTGAAGCCACCGGTTGATGCGCCCACGTCAAGACAGGTTTTGCCAACCACGTCGATCTCGGCGAAAGCATCAAGCGCAGCAGCCAGCTTGTGACCTGCGCGGCTCACATAATCGACAGCTTCAAGCACAGAGATCTGCTCTTCGCCGGTAAGCGGCTGAGCAGCCTTGCGCGCTGGCTTGCCAGCCACAATCACCCGCTCAGCATCAATCAAAGTTGAAGCATGGTTGCGTGAACGCGCCAAGCCACGCTCAACCAAAACAACATCGAGGCGCATTAGTTAGCGCTCGAAATATTGGCATCGCCATCGACCGACATCAAAGTGGTCTCTAACACGTTTCGAAGCTGTGCCCAAGCCTCAGGCTGCTCTTCGATCTCAAGGCTGCGAATGCGCTCAACCTCAGCCTGAACCTGTTCAATAAAATCTGCAGCCATTTAGGCCTCCTCATACAAAGCTGGCTCAACATCAAGACCATAGATTGGTGTTTCACAGTTATAAATCAAAGCGCATGCCGCCCTCAGTGCACCCAGCGACTTTGGGTCGCCAGCGGTGACGCGCACCTTGTTGCCGAGCAACTCAACCTCGGCACCCAAGCACTTGTAACCCCGCTTGGTCTGCTTTGGTGCGTCATAAGGCGCGCAGAGTTGCATGAGGTTGTCAAGAATGTAGGTTGGGCGCTCGTGCGGCTTGCATCCGAGCACGTCTTTTCGGTTGCTCACGCCAGTTAGCACTAGCACGCTAGCGATGCCGGCGCGGTTTGCACCAATGATGTCGGTGTCAATTCGGTCACCAACAAAGAGAGGCTTTTGAGCCATGAAATGGCGCACGGCGGTTTCAAAAATCGCAGGCTCAGGCTTGCCAGCAACCACCGGCAACTGACCAACCGCAGTGTGAACCGCCGACACCAACGTGCCGTTGCCAGGGGCAAGACCCTTTTCTTGGGGCAGGGTCCAGTCGCTGTTGGTCGCAACCCATTTGGCTCCGCCTTGAATTGCGAAGGCTGCTTCACTCAGGTGAGTCCAGCTCACGTCAGGGGCAAAACCCTGAATCACAGCAGCCGGCTTGGCATCGCTATTGGCCACGAGCTCGAAACCCGCACTAGTCACACGGTGACGCAAGCCCTCACCGCCAACCACAAGCACCTTAGCGCCAGGCTCGATCATGGTGGCAAGCAACTCAACCGCAGTCAAGCCCGAACCAATGATGTCTTCAGGTTTGGCGCTAACACCGAAACCCTCAAGCTGAGACGCGATGGTTTCGTTGCGGCGGCTCGAGTTGTTAGTCACATAACCAATCGGCGTGCCGTTAGCCTGCAATCTCTTGATTGCCTCGGGCGCACCCTCAATCGCAGCCGCACCCTCATAAATCACTCCGTCAAGGTCGGCGAGCACAACGTCGAACTCGCCCCAAACCTTAGCGGTCATTAGGGCGCTTCCAACTAGGTTTGCCGCCGTTGTCATCGCGAGGTGGGCGTGAGTCGCGGTCGCCGTAGCTTGGGCGGTCAGAACCGGGGTCGTCACGACGAGGTGCTGGGCGCGAGTCGCGGGCTGGTCGGTCACCATAACTTGGTCGTTCGCCACGGTCGTCGCGACGAGGTGCCGGTCGTGAGTCACGGTCACGGTCGCCGCCACCAAAACGTGGGCGGTCGCCTCGGTCTGCCCCGCGGTCAGAACCTCTGTCACCGTAGCTTGGGCGGTCACCGCGGTCACGATCGCTGTAGCCCCCGCGCTCACCACGCTCTTCACGCTTTGGGCGCTCTTCGGCTGTTGGAATGTTGAACTCTTCTAGAATCTCAAACACTTCTTCGTCTTTGCCAGACTTAGCGGCCAATGCAGCAGCAGCGCGGTCGCCAAGGGTTGCCCATTTGGCGGCTTCATCGGCACGCTTGAGGTCTTCGAGAACGTCTGCATATGCCCAGAACAATGCTGGTGAATAGTCAAAAACTTTTTGTGGGTTTAGCTCCGCGATTTGAAGCTCGGCTAGCGCCAGCTCGGTTTCGCCACGGTCAAGGCGTGCGCCAGACATTGCAATGGCGAGGTTAACGCGAATCGAAGGCTCGAGGGCGTTGCGGTCAACCGAACGGCCAAGTTCAAGGGCTCGGTCGGGGCGACCCAAGCCACGTTCGCAGTCAACCATGATTGGCAGCTGGTCGTTTGAGCCAGAGATGCGTCTAAAGGTCATGAGTTCGCGAAGCGCTAACGCATAATCGCCCACGGTGTAGGCCGTAATGCCGATGGTTTCGCGCACAACTGCAATGCGACCAGCGCGTGAGGCCGCAGCTTTAGCATGCTTGTGAGCAAGTTCAGGGTCTTGGTCGATCAGCAGCTGCACCATGATTAGGTGGCGAGCCACCATGTCGGCGTTCTCGGCGGTGAGGGTTTTGAGCTGCGCACGAACCGGCATCGCTAGATCGGCCGGCATGATTTCTTCGGGAATCAGCGGGCTCTTCTCGGCGTCATCGCGCTTTGGGCGAGCTACCAGTTGTTGCCAAACCGGGCGGTCGCCTTCTTGACGGGCGCCACGGCCTCGGCCACGGTCTTCGCCAGGTACTGGGCGGCGGTCGCCACCACGGTTATCGCGGTCGCCACCACCAAAACGTGGGCGGTCGCCATCGCGCGCAGGTCTGCCATCGCGGTCGCCACCTGGGCGGCCAAAGCCACGGCTTTCGCCTGAGCGCCCAGCGTCTGAACGTTGTGGGCGGTCGCCATCGCGTGACGGGCGTGAGTCGCGGTCGCCATCGCGTGACGGGCGTGAGTCGCGGTCGCCACTTGAGCGTTGCGGTCGGTCACCATCACGACCAGGTCGACCGTCACCCCCTCGGTATGGGCGGTCGTTGCGCTCGTTGTCGCGGTCGCGGCGTTCTGGCATGTCATTCATAAGTTCTCCTGTGCAAATTTACCAGCCCTATGGTTGGCTATTGCTATGCGATTCGAAGTTAGTGGCCCCGTCAGGCTTTTCAGCGAAGACGATGCTTGGCACTTCTTTTTGTTGCCAGCCGATGTGTCGGCTGAAATCTATGAGGTTTCAAACCAGCTTCGTCGCGGGTTTAACTCGGTGCGAGTTGATGCTCAAATCGGTGAAACGGCCTGGCGAACCAGTGTGTTCTGGAGCGCAAAAGAAAAGTGCTTTATGCTGCCACTGAAGAAAGCCGTTCGCAAAACCGAAAACATTGCCCTCGGTGACAACCCTACGGTTCAGATCGAACTTGTCGACTTTTAGGCAACGAAAACAGCTGCCAGCGTCTTTTTGCCTCGACGCAACACCGCAAACTTGCCGTGAAGCAGGTCGGTCAAAACAGCGTTTTCGTCTTCAACCTTGACGTTGTTTAGATAGACGCCGCCCTCTTTGATGGCGCGACGGCCAGCTGAGGTTGAATCAACCAGTTCGGTTTCAAGCAATAGCTGATAGATTGGCGTGCCGGCAACAGCGGTGGTCTTTGGCAATTCGCCTAGCGCCGATGCCAAAGTAGCCTCGTCGAGCGAGGTCAACTCACCCTGGCCAAACAACGCTGCCGAAGCATCGATTGCCGCCTGAGCTGCCTCGGCTGAGTGAACCAAAGCGGTGACTTCGAACGCGAGTCGTTTTTGTGCGGCGCGCAGATATGGAGCTTCGGCGGTTTGTGCTGCCAAAGCTTCGATTTCGTCGCGGGTCAAGAAAGTGAACACCTTTAGACGGTCAATCACGTCGGCGTCTTCAACGTTTAGCCAGAACTGATAGAAGGCATAAGGGCTGGTGAGGTCGGCGTCTAGCCAGACCGCGTTGCCCTCTGATTTGCCGAACTTTTTGCCGTCGCTGTTGGTGATTAGCGGGGTTGCAAGAATGTGTGCGCTCTTGCCTTCGGCGCGGTGAATCAGGTCGGTGCCTGCGGTTAGGTTGCCCCACTGGTCGCTGCCGCCGGTTTGCAAAACGCAGTCATAGCGGCGAAAGAGCTCAAGATAGTCGAGGCCCTGCAGAATCTGATAGCTGAACTCGGTGTAGCTAATGCCGTTTTCGCTGTTCAGGCGCGCACTAACCGCGTCTTTCGACAGCATTTTGCCCACGCGAAAATACTTGCCAATGTCGCGCAAAAAGTCGATGGCGCTCATCGGGGCTGTCCAGTCAAGATTGTTGACCATGCGCGCCGGGTTTGTGCCTTCGAATGACAAGAAGCGAGCTGCCTGCGCGCCAAGTTTCTCAACCCATTCGGCGACGGTTTCTTTGGTGTTCAAAGTGCGTTCTGCGGTTGGGCGTGGGTCGCCAACGAGGCCGGTTGATCCGCCGATTAAACACAACGGATGGTGCCCTGCCAACTGAAGCCTACGCATAGTCAAAAGTTGCACGAGGTTGCCGAGGTGAAGGCTGGCTGCCGTTGGGTCAAAGCCACAGTAATAAGTGATTGGGTTGCCGGCTAGAGCTTTCTCAAGCTCTTCGGCGTCGGTTGACAGTGCAACTAATCCGCGCCACTTAAGCTCGTGCAAAACATTTGCAAAGCTCGAGTCGTTAGCAATCGGTGCGGCAGTTTGTGACATTAGTTAGCCGTTTCTTGAGTCGAAGCATTAGAACCAAGAGCGCCAAACAACTTGCGAAGAGCCGAGATCTGGTCGAGCACGCGAGGCAACGCTGTGCCACCGGCGCCCTGGCGAGCGCGAATCGCACCCTGAACCGAAAGCACTTCGCGAACGTCTGGAGTCAAAGCTGGTGAGATTGCTGCCATCTCGGCGTCGGGAACCTCGTGAAGTTCAAGACCATGCTTCTCGCAATAAGAGACAAGCTGACCCGTGATTTCGTGCGCGTCGCGAAACACGACTTTCTTTTTAACAAGCCACTCGGCCACGTCGGTTGCCAAAGAAAAGCCAGCCGGGGCTAACTCTTCAAGGCGCTCAACGTTGAATTTCATGGTGGCAACCATGCCGTTGAAAGCTGGGAGCAAAACCTTGAGCGTGTCGATCTGGTCGAACACCGGCTCTTTGTCTTCTTGAAGGTCGCGGTTATAAGCCAAAGGCAAACCCTTGAGGGTTGCCAGCAGACCTGTGAGGTCGCCAATCATGCGACCAGCCTTGCCGCGAGCTAGCTCTGCAACATCAGGGTTCTTCTTTTGAGGCATGATCGACGAACCCGTTGAGAACGCATCAGCCAGGCGCACATAACCAAACTCGGCGGTAGCCCAAATGATGATCTCTTCGCTGAAACGCGAAAGGTTGATGCCGATCAAAGTTGTAATGAACGAGAACTCTGCCACAACATCGCGGCTCGAAGTTGCATCGATCGAGTTAGCCATCGGGCCGGTCAAACCAAGCTCAGCGGCAACCAGGTTTGGGTCAAGACCCAAGGTGTTGCCAGCGAGTGCAGCCGCGCCATAAGGAGAGTACGAAGCCCTCTTGCGCCAGTCATCCAAGCGCTCTAAATCGCGAACCAAAGGCCAAGCGTGCGCCAAAAGTTGGTGCGAGAGCAGCACAGGCTGAGCGTGCTGAAAGTGCGTTCGGCCAGGCATGGCAACGCTCATGTGCTCTTCAGCACGAGCGGTGAGAATCTGAATCAGCTCTACAACTAAAGCCTCGATGGCCTTGGCTTCGTCGAGCAGGTAGGTGCGAATTAGCGTGGCGATTTGGTCGTTACGGCTGCGGCCAGCACGAACCTTGCCACCAAGCTCAGCTCCGGCGATTTCAATAAGGCCACGCTCAAGAGCCGAGTGAACGTCTTCGTCGGCAGGCTTAGCCGTGAAACTACCTGCCTCTACGCGCTCGCCCAACTGAACCAGATAGCGGTCGAGTTTTTCAAGCTCAGAAGTGTTTAGATAGCCGGCTGACTGCAGGGCGCGAATGTGCGCACGAGTGCCGGCAATGTCATATTTCGCGAGTC
This sequence comes from Actinomycetota bacterium, assembly GCA_039804775.1. Taxonomy (GTDB): domain Bacteria; phylum Actinomycetota; class Actinomycetes; order Actinomycetales; family Microbacteriaceae; genus Rhodoluna. The sequence continues at coordinate 50,589 of JBDLVN010000061.1, read as the reverse complement.
GCCAGTCGAAGTGAATCGAACGACTCAAGGCAGCAACAGCAGCCGAAGTAGCGCCTTCGAAGCGGCCGCCCCAAAGAGCGCCAGCTTCGCCTGATTGCTCTGACATTAGTTGTGCTTCTGCTCGCGCTTAGCTGAGATCTTGCTTGGCAAAGCCCAAAGCTCAATAAAGCCCTTGGCTAGCGACTGGTCGAAAGTGTCGCCGGTGTCGTAGGTTGCAAGGTCAAAGTCATAAAGTGATTCTTCGCTGCGACGACCGGTTGGCACAGCTCGGCCACCCTGCATCTTTAGGCGAACTTCACCGGTCACATAACGTTGGGTGTGATCAATGAACACGTCGAGCGAGCGCTTTAGGTCGCTAAACCAAAGACCCTCATAAACCAAGGTTGCCCACTTGTCTTCAACTGACTTCTTGAAGCGGTTGGTGTCGCGCTCAAGTGTGAGGTTCTCAAGGTCTTCGTGTGCGTTGATTAGCGCGATGCCGGCAGGTGACTCATAGATCTCGCGGCTCTTGATGCCAACCAGGCGGTCTTCGACAATGTCGATGCGGCCGATGCCGTGGGCACCAGCAAGCTCGTTCATTTTCTGAACCATCTGAATCGGGCTGTAGCTAACGCCGTCGATTGCAACTGGGATGCCCTGGTCAAACTTGATAACTACCTCAGTTGCCTCACGATAAACGTCAGGGTCTTGGGTGTAGCTATAAAGGTCTTCGATTGGAGCGTTCCATGGGTCTTCTAAAAAGCCGGTCTCGACAGCGCGACCCCACACGTTTTGGTCAACCGAGTAAGGGCTCTTCTTGCTCTGAGCGATCGGCAGGTTGTGCTTGGCCGCATATTCGATTGCCTTGTCGCGGGTTAGCGCAAGGTCGCGAATCGGAGCGATCGACTTGAGCTCAGGTGCCATAGCCGCAACCGAAGCCTCAAAACGAACCTGGTCGTTGCCCTTGCCGGTGCAACCGTGAGCCACCGAGTCGGCGCCCAAAGCGCGTGCGGTTAGGGCCAAGTGCTTAGCAATCACTGGGCGTGAAAGGGCAGAAACCAACGGATAACGTTTCTGATAGAGAGCGTTTGCCTTCAGCGCCGGCATTAGGTAGTCGTTGGCGAACTCGTCTTTAGCGTCGATGACAACAGACTCAACAGCACCGCAGTCAAGAGCGCGCTGACGAATCTCGTTCATGTCTTCGCCACCCTGGCCGACGTCGATGGCCATAGCCACAACCTCTTTGCCAGTAGCGTCTTTCAACCAGCCGATACCGACTGAAGTGTCAAGACCGCCCGAATAAGCCAAAACTACGCGCTCTGCCATGATTGCTCCTTAAATATCAACGCCAGCTGTGCCTAGCGAATGGATTACATCCATCTTAACCGATGTGAGCTGCACTACCTGAATTTCAGAGCCTTGCAAGGCCGTCGACGATTGCTGATTTAGCTGCACTTGGGCTCTTGGCAGCTAGGGCCTGGCCCGCTAAAGACTTAGCCTGTGAAAGGCTCACAGCCGCAAGAGCTGACCTCACGGCATCAACCTGGGTTGGCGATGCCGAGACCGACGTGAACCCCAGGCCAGCAAGAACAATTGCGAAGGCAGGGTCAGAGGCACTCTCACCACAAACGCCAGTTGAGATTGCGGCGGCTGAGGCATCATTGGCAATTTTTGCAAGGGTGCGAATCAGAGCGGGCTGCCAATGATTTAACAGGCCACCGAGGGCCGAATTCTGTCTGTCTGCTCCAAAAAGATATTGTGAGAGGTCGTTGGTTCCAACACTAATGAAATCGACAACCCCGGCCAGCTCAGAGATCTGTTGAACAATCGCAGGGACTTCAACCATGATGCCCACCTTGAAGTCACCAGCCGCCTTAGCCAAGCTTGCAAACTCTGAAGCTTCTTCTGCGGTAGCAACCATAGGCGCCATTACCCACACATCGCGACCGGTCGCTCGTTTGGCCTCGGCTAGTGAAGCCAGTTGGTCGACAATAAAGTCGCGGTGGTCGCGAACCAAACGAAATCCTCTGACCCCGAGCGCCGGGTTTTCTTCGTGCGGCATGTCTAAAAACGGCACGGGCTTGTCGCTGCCTGCATCAATAGTTCTAACAACAATGGGGCCAGCAGGCGCTGCTGACAACACCTCGGTATATTTCGCGGTTTGAACTGCACGACTAGGTTGTTCGTTCGTCGAGAGATAAAGCAGCTCAGTTCTAAAGAGCCCGACACCATCGGCTTTTGTCTGGTCTGCTTTTCTGGCGTCTTCAACAGAACCGATGTTTGCACGCACAGAAATTAACGGCTCAGCACCTGTGTCTATAAAACTGATCGCCTTGGTAGCCAAAGAAACATCGGAACCATAAACAACACGATCGCCAACTGGGTCAACCAAAACTAAGTCACCATCGGCTAGGTCTGCTGCCTCAGGGCAAGAAACGACTGCGGCAATAGAGCGAGCTCGGCAAATGATTGCCGTGTGACTCGTTGGGCCACCCGATGTCGTGATGACTCCTGCAACAGCCTTTGTGAAAGCTGCTGTGTCGGCGGGTGAAAAGTCGTCGGCCACCAAAACATAGCGACCCTCTAAAGGCAAATCGAGCCCAACTTTAATGCCGGCGATGTGGGCTTGCACACGACGTGAAAGGTCTTGCAAGTCTTTAACACGTTCATCAAAATCTGGGTCACCGCCCAAAATTTCTGCAAACTCATTAACCGCCATGCCGAAGGCAGCCGCGGCACTCCAGCCGTCACTTAAAAAGCCCTCAGCCATTTCAAGCAACTCTTCATCGGTGAGCAAAATCGATAGTGCACTAAAAATATCGCTCGACGTCTCGTCGGCGCCTTCACTAAGCCGAGCAAGGTCAGACTCGACAGAAGAAATTGCCGAACGAAGAGCCGCCTGTTCAACATCGAACGACGACTCGGTGCGGTGCCACGCTGGCAGCTCTTGACTTGGTAAGATGCGAATCACGGGTGCCGAAACAGCAACTAGACCAACACCTAGACCCTTTAAGACTTGCCCCTGCGAAAAACCCACGGCTAGCCCTTCAGAATTTCAGTGAGCTGCCCTTTGATGCCGTCAATAATTTCTTGGTCATCGGTGTCAACACTGACACTAAGACTGCTACCCGACTTAATTTTTAGGCTCATCAGGCGCAATGCAGAATTGCCTTTAACCGTAATGTCGCCGTTGGTGAACTCAACATCGAGCCCCGACTCTTTGACCAGTTTCACAATTAGCGCAGCCGGTCGCGCGTGCAAACCGACCGGGTCAAGAACAATAACTTCAAAGCTCTTGTTAGCCATTTTGATACTCCATAACTTTTGTTTTTGAAATGAAAAATTTTTATTTATAAGTTTTGAAACCAGTCATCAAGTGTCAATCACCCTTACAACGGCGTCGATGAAAGACTCGAAATCGCGTGATTCACGCTCAACAATGCTGCGAGCTTTGTCATCAGAGAAAAGGTCAATGAACTGTTCAAAAACGATTTGAAACTCGCTTCGGCCACTTGCCCCAAAAGCCACAAAAGCCACAATGCTAACTTTTTGATCGCCCCACAGCATTGGTGTGTCGTTGACTACGATAGCGATTGTTGGCACGTTTGCGGTCATCGACATTGAGTGCGGCATGGCTAGACCGTCAACAAAGACAGTCGAAGAAAGGCGTTCGCGCTCAATCGCGCCTTCGATGTATTTATCGTCAATGAAGCCAAGTTTTTTGAGAGCGCCGCCAAGCTTCAGAATCATTTCTTCGGCGGTGAGATTGTTTACATTTCTAAAAAACAACTCTGGGCTGAAATAAGAGAGCAGGCGTTCGCGAATCTTATTTTGGCGGCGACCGTTTTTGATTTCGCCAATCGCCTCTCGAATGCTCCAAACATCAAGGTCAGCCAAAAGTGGGCGCACGTTGACCACTTTCATTTTTTCGAAGAACACCGGAATCGTGCTGATTATCAAATCTGTCTTGATTTCGTCAGAGTTGAAATTCGTCGAGGTTATAACGTTTTCGATTTCGATTTCTTCACCAAGCAACTTTTCGATGCTTTGGCGCATGACCAGGTGAAGGTCGTAATAAGAAGGGCAAATAATGGTCGCTTTGACCCGCTCGGCAGCCACTACCTGAGACTGCAAATAACCCCCGACATGCAATGCAATATAAGAAATCTCATCTTCGTCAACGGCCACGCCATAGTGTTTGTTGATGAGTGAACCAACAAAAACGGCGATATCAAAAAACATGGGATACGACGACTTAATCGACTTGGTCAACGGGTTGCGGCTAAGTGAATCGAATTTTGCTCGGCGCACCAAATGACCAAGGTGCAAAGCAAATCGTTCGATGAAGCCCTCGTTTTCGAGGTCAACCAAAAACTCTTGACGCACCCGACCAATGACTTTTTGCACAAAATCGCGATCGCTTTCAGCTGCCATGTGTGCGTGTTCTTTAGCACTTGAGCTCGAGCTGATTACCAAACTCAACAGTTGTTTGGCCAGGTAAACCCGTTCAGATAACCCAAGATCGATTTCAAAGTGACGTTCAGCTAGGCCCTTCAGCAAATCTGCTACCAGCAGAATGTCTTCGTCGAAAGCTTCATCGGTTGTTGGCAGCGTCTGGCCTCGACGAACTCGATCAACTGCAATAGCGAAATGCAACATAACCGAATCGATGCCGTAGCCGTTGATGATGTATCCGCTGTAATCAAGTCGGCCAACCAGTTCGCGCTTCAGTTCACCAATCTCAGCCAGCTCAAACCGTGCTGCAATATCGTCTAGGTTCAGAAACTGAGACTGCAACGATTCATAGATCAGACCTGAGAGAACCTTTCTAATGCCCTCTTCGTTGCCTTCAATCCACAGGTTTCCATCTTGACGAACAATCGAAAGACCAACCGATTTGAGAATGTCGCGAGCGCGTCTCAAATCTGACTCGAGGGTTGCCAACGAAACGTGCATCGAACGAGCCAACCCAGCCGTTTCAAGGCCTTGAGGGTGCTGCGCAAGGCGATTGACAATCTGGTGGGCGCGACTGGTTCTAATCTGCTCGCCGCTAGCTAAACCCTCAATTGCATTATTCGCGCGGAGGTTTTCATAAACATCGAGCTGCAGGCGATAGCCGTGAATTGAAGACTCGATAAGTTTGACCGGCCCAAATCGGCGGTTGATGTCATTCACATAGTTGCGAATGGTTCGGTCAGACACTTCGAGCTTCTCGGCCAATTCGAGTGCACCAAGCCAACCGGAGTGCTCGCTTAGGAGCTCAATTAGCTGTTGTTGCTTCTCGGTGGCCACCCTCAAAGATTACTTTGCAGGATTTTGCACCAAGGGCAAAACTCAAGAGTTTCCGTTAGCGCGGAAACAGATTTATTGAACGAACGCTGAATTATTGCTGAAGGCACTGACAAGATTTCTGTTGGAGGTTCAGTTGAAAAAAATCATGGTGATTTGTGGCGCAGGTGCCTCGAGTGCGTTTTTGTGTCTCGCACTCAACCGCATGGCGCATCAAGATTCACTAGATTTCAACTTTCAACCGACATCTATCGAAAACCCAACCATTATCGGTGCAGCTCTCGTCGCTCTTGCGAGCCACGTGGCCACCGATGCCAACCTCGAAGCGATTCGAAAGGCAACTGACGCAATCATCGTGATCATGCCGAAAAGCGTTCGAGGCATGTTTGGGGCTAAAGATGCAATGACCCTAATTAAGCAACACCTGCAATAAAGCAAGAGCAACAAAATCAAACTTCGCTCGACCTTCGAGAGAAGCAACCAAAATCGAGATTCGTCTCAAAACTAATCACAAGGAGAAAGTCAATGACGACAAATACATCGTCTTCTAAGAGCTTGAGAGTAAACGTTCAGAAATTTGGTTCGTTCCTCTCAGGCATGGTTATGCCAAACATCGCAGCATTCATTGCATGGGGTTTGATCACTGCATTCTTCATTCCTACCGGCTGGACTCCTGGTCTTGGCAAGGCAGTTGAAGATGGCGGCCTAAACCTTGCAGCCATGGTTGGACCGATGATCATCAACCTTTTGCCATTGCTAATCGCCAACACCGGTGGTCGTATGGTTTATGGCGCACGTGGTGGCGTAGTGGCAACCATCGCAACGATGGGTGTTATCGTCGGCACCTCGATTCCTATGTTCATGGGTGCCATGATTGTTGGCCCTCTATCAGCATGGGTAATCAAGCAGGTTGACAAAATCTGGGAGGGCAAGATTCGCGCAGGCTTCGAGATGCTCGTTGACAACTTCTCAGCAGGCATCGTCGGTTTCATTTTGGCAATCGTTGCTTTCTTGGGCGTTTCACCAGTTGTTACCGCCATCAGCGATGCCCTAGGTAAGGCTGTTGAATGGTTGGTTAGCACTCACCTGCTGCCAGTTGCATCAGTTCTTATTGAGCCAGCAAAGGTGTTGTTCTTGAACAACGCCATTAACCACGGCATTTTGACCCCACTTGGCACTACTCAGTCGACTGAAACTGGCAAGTCAATCTTGTTCTTGCTAGAAGCTAACCCAGGCCCAGGTCTAGGAATCTTGCTTGCATTCACCGTGTTTGGCGTAGGTCTTTCAAAGGCTTCTGCACCTGGCGCAATCATCATTCACTTCTTGGGTGGTATTCACGAGGTTTACTTCCCTTACATCTTGATGAAGCCAGCACTTATCGCTGCTGCAATCGCAGGTGGCGCTACCGGTGTTGCCACCAACATGATCTTCGGTTCGGGTCTTCGTGCACCTGCTTCACCTGGTTCGATCTTTGCTGTTCTTCTGCAGACAGATTCAGGTTCGTATGTTGGCGTTATCTTGTCAGTGATTCTTTCTGCAACCGTAAGCTTCTTGGTGGGTGGCGTAATCATTCGTGCAACCCGCGCCAGCGACCTTGCAACTGACGAAAACGGCAACTTCGTTGACGCACAGGCTGCCAGCAAAGCTAACAAAGGAAAGTAATTGAGCATTACGCTTATCGAACTCGTAATCTTCGCTTGCGATGCAGGCATGGGCTCAAGCGCCATGGGCGCTTCTATGCTTCGCAAAAAAATCAAAGAGGCTGGCATCGCCGACGTCACCGTGGTAAACAAGGCTGTGGCCGACCTACCAAGTGACGCTCAACTCGTGATAACCCAAGACCGCTTGGTTGATCGCGCGAAGCACACGGCCCCTGACGCAGTGCATTTCAGCGTTTCAAACTTCATGATGACCCCGGTCTATGACGAAGTTATCGCGCTGCTAAAAGAACAACGTCAATAAGCAAGCACTTGCAATAAACAGAAACCGAGAGTTCACGATGCCAACACAGTTTGACGAATATTTCGTTCTAGCTGGCCACGCTCGCACCCGCGACGAAGCCATCAGAGAGGCTGGTGATTTGCTGTTGAAAAACGGCAAAGTTCAGCCCGAGTATGTCGAATCGATGTTTGATCGTGAACTCTCGGTTTCAACCTATATGGGCAACCACTTGGCCATTCCGCATGGCACCTACGAAGCAGCCAAATATATCAACGGTTCTGCATTGGCGGTCATTCGCTATGAAAAACCTATTGAATGGGATGGCGAGCCTGTCAATTTTGTAGTCGGCATTGCCGGCAAAGATGACTCGCATTTGATTGCCCTTGGTCGTCTCGCCGAGATTTTTTCTGAAACTGAAACCGTTAATCAGCTGTTGGCCGCTTCGACGTTAGACCAGATGGTTGAGATTTTTCACCAGGATGCCGCATAGTGCGAGCGGTCCATTTTGGCGCGGGTAACATCGGCCGCGGATTCATCGGCGCGCTTTTGCAAGACGCCGGCTATCACGTAACTTTTGCAGACGTCAACGCTGCTGTCGTTGAACAGCTTTCTTCGCTGAAGACGTATCGCGTCATCGAACTTGGCTCAGGTGGCAAAACCAAGGCTTATGCAAACTTTGATGCAGTCAACTCGGCAACACAGGGCGCTGATTTGACAGAGGCCCTTTCCATGGCAGACATCATCACAACATCTGTGGGGCCTAACATTTTGGTTCATGTCGCTCCTGCGATTTCTGCCGGTCTTGCCGCGCGCACTTCTGCAGCGCCGGCAGTAGTTATGGCCTGTGAAAATGCAATCAATGCCACCGACTCACTGCACCAGCATATTCTTGGCGCCGCAACAAAACTTGGCCTAGTCATAGATGGCAAGGCTGAATATGCCAATACTGCCGTAGACCGCATTGTGCCGATTCAACGCCAAGGGTTTGGTTTAGACGTCGAAGTCGAGACTTTCAGTGAGTGGGTGATTGACACCAGCAAACTGGGTGCGGCGGCTATGGCGGCAAACGTCAACTTTGAGTCCCTTGCCGCTGCCGGAGCCGACATAGTGGCAAACCTCACCCCTTTCATCGAACGAAAACTTTTCACCGTGAACGCCGGGCACGCAACTGTTGCCTATATTGGGCAAAAATTTGGAGCGAAAACCATTTTTGAAGCTCTAGAGATTCCAAATGTTCTGGCAGCACTGCGAGGCGCGCTTGGCGAGACAGCAGAAGTTCTGATTCGCAAACACGGCTTCGACGTGCCTGAGCAAGCCAAATATGTTGAAAAAACCGTTGAGCGATTTAAGAACGTCGCAATCAACGACGATTTGATTCGTGTTGGCAGAGCACCCTTGCGCAAGCTTTCGCGCAACGAAAGGTTGATTGCGCCCGCTGCAGCTTTGGCTGAATATGGAGGCAACCCGCGAAACCTGCTTGCAGCGATTGGCGCTGCACTCGAGTTTGAATCAGCTGATGACCCCGACGTGGCCACCTTGCAAGAGAAACTTCACACTTTGTCGGCGGTTGAATTTGCAACCCAAGTGTGTGGCATCAACGCAGATCACCCATTAGCCCCCGCTCTAACGGCGGTTATTGCTAGCCACCAGAGCTAAACGCGGTCGGCCAACCAAACCATGAGCGCCTTTTGAGCGTGCAGTCGGTTTTCAGCTTCGTCCCAGATCACAGACTGCGGGCCGTCGATGACCTCGGCGCTGACCTCATAGCCTCGGTATGCCGGCAGGCAGTGCAAGAAGATTGCGTCGGCCGCAGCCAGCGCCATAAGGTCGGCATCGATGGTGTAGCCAGCGAAGTCGGCTAGTCGCTTAGCCGACTCGGCCTCTTGACCCATCGAAACCCAAGTGTCGGTGGCGACTGCGTCGGCGCCGGCAATCGCAAGTTTAGGGTCGGTGAAAACCTCGACCGAACCACCTGTTTGGGCAGCAATCGCTTTGGCACGCTCAACCACGGCAGCGGCAGGCTGATAGCCAGCAGGGCCGGCAACTCTGACGTGCATGCCTGCGGTAGAGCATCCGAGTAGGTATGAGTTCGCCATGTTGTTTGAGGCATCGCCTAGGTAGGCAAAGGTCTTGCCGGCGAGCGCACCCTTGTGCTCTTGCACGGTGAGCAGGTCGGCCAAAATCTGGCACGGGTGATAGTCGTCGCTTAGCGAGTTGATCACAGGCACGCGCGAGTGCTGTGCCATCTCGAGGAGCCCATGGTGGGCGTAGGTGCGCCAAACAATGGCGGCAACCTGGCGCTCAAGCACGCGAGCGGTGTCGGCGACAGACTCTTTTTTGCCCATCTGACTGCCTTGAGCGTCGATGATTAGCGGTGCTCCCCCAAGGTCAGCCACGCCAACCGCAAATGAAACGCGTGTGCGGGTTGAGGTTTTATCAAAGATCAGAGCAACGGTTTTTGGGCCTTCGAACGGGCGAGCCGAATAAGGCTTGGCTTTGAGCTCACGCGCTAGAGCCAACACCTCGGCTTGTTCGGCTGGGCTTAGGTCGTCGTCTTGCAAAAAGTGGCGGGTCATATTGGGCCTTTGGGTTTGCTTAGTTGGTGATGTCGTCGGGCACAACCTGGGTGCCCATGCCGTTGGCGGTGAAAACTTCGAGCAGAATGCTGTGTGGTTCGCGGCCGTCGATAACCACGGCTTGCGGCACACCGGCTTGAACTGCGCTTAGGCAAGCCTGCATCTTAGGAATCATGCCCGACTCAAGGGTGGGCAAAAGCTCCTGAAGCTCACTCACGGTGATCCGGCTAACCAGCGAGTCGCGGTTTGGCCAGTCGCTATAAAGCCCTGGCACGTCGGTGAGCATCATTAGTTTTTCGGCGCCGAACGCCACGGCGAGCGCAGCAGCTCCAAGGTCGGCGTTGATATTGAGCAGGTTGCCGTCGAGGTCTGGTGCCACGGTTGAAATCACAGGGATGCGCCCAGCTTCGAGCGCATCAAGCACAATGCGCGGGTTGACGCTTATGACTTCGCCCACCCATCCGATGTCGATAGTTTCGCCGTTGTCGTCGGTGAGGTTAGTCTTTGCGCCTTTGATGAGGTGGCTGTCTTCGCCAGACATAATGACGGTTTCGGCGCCGGCAGCTTCGATAAGGTCTGCAAGTTCGGCGCTGATGTCGTTGCGAAGCACGTCGCGAACCACGCCGATGGTGGCGTCGTCGGTGACCCTGAAGCCACCTTTGAACTCACTGTCGATGCCGAGTTCGGCAAGTTTGGCGCTGATTTGTGGGCCACCACCGTGCACCACGATTGGCTTGATGCCAACCCAACGCAGGTAGGCCATGTCTTGAGCGAAAGCCTGCTTGAGCTCGTCGTCAACCATGGCGTTGCCACCAAACTTGACCACAACGATTTTGCCGTGATAGCTCTGCAGCCATGCCATTGACTCGACGAGAGTTTCGGCTTTGATTTTGGCGAGGTTTAGTTCAGTCATGCCTTGGTGCTCGCTGTCATTAGCTTGGGTACTCACTGTTTTCGGTGACATATTCGTGAGTTAGGTCGTTGGTATAGATCGTGGCGCTGTGACTGCCCGCGTTTAGCGAGACCTTCACGCTCACGGCGCGAGGCTTAAGGTCGATCAGCATGCGGTCTTGGTCAGGCTGGCCTTTGCGTGAGACCGAAATGCCGTTGATCTCAACATCAACGTCATAGGGGTCGAACTCGGCCTTAGTTGTGCCGACGGCTGCGAGCACACGACCCCAGTTCGGGTCTTGGCCATAGATGGCTGCTTTAAAGAGGTTGTTGCGCGCTATGGTGCGACCAACCTCAACGGCGTCGGACTCACTGGCCGCGTTCAAAACCTCGATGGCGATGTCGTGGGCACTGCCCTCGGCATCGGCAAGCAGCTTCATGGCCAACTCATGGCTGAGCTCTGCCAGCAGGTCGGCAAACTCGTTGGCATCGGGCGTGATTTCGCTGGCACCCGAAGCCATGACCACAACGGTGTCGTTGGTGCTCATGCAGCCGTCGCTGTCGAGACGGTCAAACGTGGTGCGGGTTGCACCGCGAAGTGCTGCGTCGAGATCTTCTGAGCTAACCACTGCGTCAGTGGTGATAACCACGAGCATGGTTGCCAAGCCGGGTGCGAGCATTCCAGCGCCCTTAGCCATGCCGCCAATCGTGTAACCACTCGGGCTCACGCGATAAGCCATCTTGGATACTTTGTCAGTAGTCATAATCGCCTCGGCAGCGTTCGGCCCACCGTGGTTGCCGAGCTCGGCAACAGCCAAGTCAACGCCGCTCAACATGTTGTCGAGTCGCAGTTGGGTGCCGATCATGCCCGTTGAGCAGACAAACACGTCACCAGCCGAGACTTCTAAACGCTCGGCAACGCGCTCAGCAGTTGCGTGAGTCGCCTGAAACCCTTCGGGGCCGGTGTAGCAGTTGGCGCATCCGCTATTCAAAATCACAGCTTCAACCTGGCCGTCGGCGATAACCTGGCGGCTCCAAATCACAGGGTTAGCCTGGCAACGATTAGTGGTGAAAACAGCTGCTGCGTTCTTGAGCGGGCCTTGGTTCACAACCAACGCGACATCGCGAACGTCAGCGGTTTTAACGCCGGCATTTACTCCGGCGGCTAAGAAACCTTTAGGGGCGGTAACACTCACGGGGCGACTCCGTTCAGGCCGAGGCCGGTAGGTTCGGCAATGCCGAGGGCAATGTTGAGGCTCTGAATAGCAGCGCCTGCAGTGCCTTTAACAAGATTGTCGATGGCGCAAACCAAAACCACACGGCCAGCGTGTTCGTCGATGGTTAGACCGATTAGCGCAGTGTTCACACCAAGCGTTGAGCTCGTGCTTGGGTATTCACCCTCTGGCAAAAGGCGCACAAACGTTTCGTTGGCATAAGCGTTAGCCCAAGCAGCTCGCACCTGCTCGGCTGTGACGCCGCCGACAAGTTTGGCCGTGTTAACCGCCAGAATGCCGCGCGACATTGGCACAAGCACCGGCGTGAAGTTGACCTGCACGGTTGTGCCGGCGGCTTTGCTCAAGTTCTGCTCAATCTCAGGTGTGTGGCGGTGCACTCCCCCGACGCCGTAGGCCGAAGCGCCGCCCATGATCTCACTGGCAAGCAGGTTGGTTTTCAGTGCGCGGCCTGCGCCTGAGGTTCCTACCGAAAGAACACTCACGATGTCGCTTGGTTCAATAACGCCGGCGGCTAGACCGGGCGCAAGAGCCAAAGTGATTGCCGTGACGTTGCAGCCAGGCACGGCGATGCGCTTGACACCACTCAGATTTGCGCGCTGCTTGCTAACGCCCGCGCCGGCTGAGTTGGCGTTGCTGCGGGCATCCGTCGCGTTTTGGTTTGGTTCGACAATTAGTTCTGGCATGCCATAAGGCCAGGTGCCAGCGTGCTCGCCACCATAAAACTTGGCCCAAGCCTCAGCGCTTTCAAGTCTGAAGTCAGCGCCGCAGTCAACCACGACGGTTTCATCGCCGAGCCAAGCAGCAACTTCAGCCGACTTGGCGTGAGGCAAAGCCAAAAAGACCACGTCGTGACCAGCGAGGGTGTCGGCGTCGGTCGAAGCAAAGATGCGGTCGGCAAACTCGGTTAGGTGCGGGTGCAAAGAACCAACGCGCTCGCCAACATTGCTGTTAGCGGTGAGAGTTTTTACCTCGAACTGCGGGTGGTTTGCCAACAGGCGCAACAGTTCGCCGCCAACATAACCGCTGGCCCCGGCGATAGCAACGCTATAAACCATGTTGGCTCCTTAGGGATTGATCACTTTGCTTCTGTTTGCTTAGCTTCTAATTTGGGCACCGAAGCGCTGGTTGGCTAGTGCCACCGCTGCATCGCGCGCCTCGCTGGCTTCAACCTGAGTTAGGGTTCGGTCGCTGGCCCTGAATCGCAGTGCAAAGGTGAGTGACTTTTTGCCGGCGTCGATGCCAGCACCGCGATAGTCATCGGTCAGCGCGATGGCCTCAAGAAGCTCACCAGCACCTTCGACAACGGCTGCTTGAACTTCAGCAGCCGGCACGGTGACGTCAACCACGAGTGAAAGGTCTTGCGTTGCAGCCGGGTAGATATAGACCGGGCCAGCTGAAACCACCCTTGGCGCGGCTTCAAAAAGCGCGTCTAGACGAAGTTCGAGTGCTGCCACACGACGTGGCAGGTCGTTGGCTGCGGTTAGCTCTGGGTGAAGCTCGCCGGCGATGCCGACGTTGGTTTCGCCAGTCGCGGTGACCACATAAAGTTCGGCTGCGCGCCCAGGGTGAAAACCGGTTGCGCTGGTTTGGCGAACGCGCAGCTCGGCACCCACGGCGTGAGCGGCAACACGTGCTGCCTGAATCGCTGTGGCATAGCTGGCCTGCTGTGACTGCTGGCCAACACCGGCGCTCACCTGGTCGCCAACAAATACGGCGCCAAGACGAAGAGGCTGAACGGGAATGCTCGACTCAAGTTTCGCTAGCTCCGCCGCGATTGGGCGACGCTCGGCACTTGGCAAGCCTTTGAGCGGCTGAACGTTTTCGGCAGGCAAGAACACTGAGCCGGCTTCAAAGATTGCAAGGTCGGTTAGACCGCGCGAAATGTTGCGTTTGGCTGCTTCGATTAGCGCAGGCAACATGGTCGTGCGCATTTCGTTGAAGTCTTCTTGCATGGCATTTGCGAGCTTGACACGTGCAAGCTCAGCGCCGGCGTTTGGAGCAAACCAGCCGTTTTGAGCCGCGCTCAAGAACGGATAGTTCAAAACTTCAGTAGCACCAGCAGCAGCCAAAGCGTTAACTACGGCGCGCTTTTGCTTTTGTGCACGAGTTAGGCCACGCCCTGGCGGGGCAACTGGCAATCGCGCAGGAATGCGGTCATAACCGGTGATGCGGGCAATCTCTTCAACCAAGTCGGTCTTGTGAGTGATGTCAGGGCGCCAGGTAGGAGCAATAACCTCAAAGCCTCCGTTAACGTGGCTAACCACGCAACCAATCGCGCTCAAAGTGTCGCTGATCTCATCTTTGGTGTAGTCAACACCAACCAATTCGGTTGCAAAACCCTCAGGCAACCAGATCGGCTTGTTTGGCTCATAGCCGCGATAGTCAGCGCCAACCGGGTCTGACTCGCCGCGCGCGTGAACCTCAAGCAGCTGCACAACACGTGCCGCGGCAAACTTAGCGACCGAGTGGTCAACCCCACGCTCAAAACGCTTAGCGGCCTCGCTCGGCAACTTGTGACGACGAGCCGAACGGGCAACTGAAATCGGGTCAAAATTAGCCGACTCAATCAGAACGTTCTTAGTGCTCAAAGAAACTTCAGTGCTCGCGCCACCCATAACACCGGCGATGCCGATAGCACCTGAGGCGTCGGCAATCACAAGGTCTTCTGAGCTTAGGTTGCGGGTCTGACCATCAAGAGTTTTCAAAGTCTCTTTAGGCAGAGCGCGGCGAACCACCATTCCACCCTCAAGTTTGTCAAGGTCATAGGCATGCAGTGGCTGGCCAACCTCGAGCATCACATAGTTGGTGATGTCAACCACAAGCGAAATCGAGCGCATGCCTGCCATCTTCAAACGGGCGACCATCCACGGTGGGGATGGTCGGCTCGCGTCGATGTTGCGCACGGTGCGAAGCACAAAACGACTCACGCCCTCGCGGTCGCGAATCGGAAACTTGTCGTCGATCTTGAGGTCAAAACCGTGGTTTGACTGTGGCTCAACGTTGCCAATCGGGTCGTTGAACGGTGCGCCGGTGGCGTGTGAATATTCGCGTGCAATGCCGCGAATCGAGAGGCAATAACCGCGGTCGGGGGTCACGTTAACTTCGGCGGCAACCTCGTCAAGCTTCAAAAGCTCAAGAGCATCTGTGCCGACCTTAGGGTCAAGACCCAAAAGGCCGAGGCGAATGATGCCGTCGTGGTCATCGCTCAAACCAAGCTCGCGGCCAGAAGCCAACATGCCATCGCTGATGTGACCGTAGGTGCTGCGAGCAGCAATCTTGAAGTTGCCAGGCAGCTCTGCGCCAGGCAGGCAAACCACCACTTTGTCGCCAACAACAAAGTTGCTAGCGCCACAGACGATGCCACGCACGTCTTCGCCGCCATCGGCCGCCTTCAGACCCTGGCCTGCCACGCGAACCTGGCACCAACGAATGGTTTTGCCATTTGACTGCGGCTCTTCGACAAACTCAAGAACCTCGCCAACAACTAGTGGGCCAGTCACGCCAAAGCTGTGTGAGCCTTCTTCTTCAAGACCAACTTTGACCAAAGCGGCCATGACATCTTCGGGAGTTGCCCCGGCAGGTAGGTCGGTGTATTCGCCCAACCATGAAAGTGGAATGCGCATTAGAGGGTGACTCCAAACTGCTGACTAAAACGAACATCGGCCTCAACCATGTCGTGCATGTCACGAACATCGTTGCGGAACATCAGCGTGCGCTCAATGCCCATGCCAAATGCAAAACCGGTGTAAACCTCAGGGTCGATGCCGGCGGCCTTCAAAACATTAGGGTTCACCATGCCACAGCCACCCCACTCAACCCAGCGCGCGCCACCCTTGGCGCCCGGGTGCCAAACGTCAAGCTCGGCTGATGGTTCTGTGAACGGAAAAAACGATGGACGAAGACGAATCTGCGCCTCAGGGCCAAACATTTCGCGCGCAAAGTGCTCAAGCGTGCCGCGAAGGTCAGCCATGTTTAGACCCTTGTCAACGGCAAGGCCTTCAACCTGGTGAAAAACCGGGGTGTGAGTTGCGTCGAGCTCGTCGGTGCGAAAAACTCGGCCTGGGCAAAGCACATAAAGCGGCAGTTCGCGCTCAAGCATTGAACGCACCTGAACCGGTGACGTGTGAGTGCGCAACACAAGGTGCGAGCTAACCGGGTCAACAAAGAAAGTGTCTTGCATCGCACGAGCAGGGTGGTCGGCGTCGAAGTTCAAAGCGTCAAAGTTGAACCACTCGTTTTCAACCTCAGGGCCCTCAGCGATCTCCCAACCCATTCCAACGAAAATGTCAGCGATGGTGTCTTGAAGAAGTGAAAGCGGATGCCTCGCACCTAGCGGGCGCAGCTGCGGCGCGGCGGTGACGTCAACGGTTTCTTGGGCAAGTTTGGCTGCCTCTTCGGCAGCGTGCAGTTCTGCCTCGCGAGCGGCATAAGCGGCGCTCAGTGTGGCACGGGCCTGGCCCACGAGCTTGCCAGCCTCTGCCTTGAATTCTGGGGCAATTTTGCCCATTTGAGCGCTCAGCGCTGCTATTGGCGACTGGTCGCCAACGGCTGAACCGCGGCTAGCTTTAAGCTCGGCAAAGTCAGCGGCTTTGCCAATGAGGTCGAGCGCGTGCGCAACCGCAGCTTCGACGGCCTCTGAAGAGATTGGATTCATGTCAGACATAGGCTTTCAGTTTATCGGCAAGCCGGTTTAGCGGTTTTGCGCGAATGCCGAGGCATACAGGCAGATGCTTGCAGCGGTGGCAAGATTTAACGATTCGGCAGCGCCATAGATAGGCACAGCAACCTCGCGGTCAGCCAAAGCTAGAGTCTCGGCGTCGAAGCCCCAGGCCTCGTTACCGAACATCCACGCTGTTGGTTTTGAAAGTTCTTCGGCAGCCATGTCAGGAATCTGCTGGCCCTGAGCCGTGGCAGCAAACACTGTGAGGCCGGCTGCCTTGATAGCGGCAACGGTCTCGGCAGGGTCTGCCTCGATCGCAAACGGCAGGTGAAACAGGCTGCCAGTTGTCGAGCGCACAACTTTAGGGTTGTAAGCATCGACGCTGTTGGTCGTGAAGATAACTGCATCAGCCCCAGCAGCATCAGCCGCACGAAGCACAGTGCCAGCGTTGCCAGGGTCGCGAATCTGACTCAAAACCGCAATGAGTTTTGGCTTAGTCGCCAAAATGTCTGCCACCCCAACGTGCATCTGACGCACAACTGCAACCACACCCTGAGGTGTCGTAGTGTCGCACAGCGCCTTAAGCACCGGCTCGCTAACCAACTGAACCTGAATGCGCGAATTTAGGGCGCGCTCAAACAAGTCAGCGTTCTTAGCTACACACTCTTCAGTGGCATAAAGTTCTTCGACAAGCTTCGGTCGGTCAAGCACTTCTTTAAGACCTTGAAGGCCCTCAAGCAGAAAGAGCCCGGTCGATGACCGGGCGTCTTTCTTCGCTAACTTGGCGACTCCTCGAACCTTGGCGGCCTTGGCGTCGATCAGCAATTTGGTTATTTAACCTTTGGTGCTGAGGTGTCTGCTGGCAAAGCTGCCTTTGCGCTGTTAACGAGGCTGGTGAAAACAGCAGGCTCGTGAACGGCTAGGTCAGCCAACATGCGACGGTCAACAGTGATTCCTGCAAGGTTTAGACCCTGAATGAAACGGTTGTAGGTTAGACCGTTGGCGCGTGATGCAGCGTTGATGCGCTGAATCCAGAGGCGTCTGAAGTCACCCTTGCGAGCGCGACGGTCGTTGTATGCATAAACAAGTGAGTGCAGCAACTGCTGCTTTGCGATGCGGTAAAGACGTGAACGCTGGCCGCGGTAGCCCTTGGCGCGTTCGAGAACGGTGCGACGCTTCTTGTGCGAGTTGACCGCGTTTTTTACTCTTGCCATAGTGATTTACTCCTAAAGTTGGGGGCTGCGGGCTACTTGCCGAGCTGGGTCTTGATGGTCTTGAAGTCAGCTGCTGAAACAACCTGGTCTTGGTTCAAGCGGCGCTTGCGGCGGCTCGACTTGTGCTCAAGGTTGTGGCGCATGTTGATTCCCTGCTTCATTAGCTTGCCGCTGCCGGTGAAGCGAAAGCGCTTCTTGGCGCCCGAGTGGGTCTTTTGCTTAGGCACTTGGTTTCTCCTGTTATTTGCTATTCAGCAGCCGGTGCGGCTGCCTCGGTTGATGGGGCTTCTAGTTCTGGTGTTGCAAGTTCAGTTGGTGCAAGTTCGGCTGGTGCTTCGACTGGTGCTTCAGAAGCCTCAGGTGCTGATGCCGCTTTAGAAGCAGCTGCAGCAGCTTTGTCGGCTGCGCGCTTAGCTTCAAGCTTGGCGTCGGCCTTGTTCTTCAACGGGCCAATGACCATAACCATGTTGCGGCCATCGAGCGAAGGCTTCGACTCGACTGCACCTAGCTCGCTAACCTCATCGGCAAGCTTGCCAAGCAGCTTCACACCCATCTCAGGGCGTGACTGCTCGCGACCGCGAAAGACCACAATGACCTTCACCTTGTCGCCAGCTTTCAAGAAACGGTCAATCTGGCCGCGCTTGGTCTGATAGTCGTGATCATCAATCTTCAAACCAAAACGAACAGTCTTCAAAACAGTGTTCACCTGGTTTTTGCGAGCTTCACGAACTTTTTGAGCAGCTTCGTATTTGAACTTGCCGAAATCCATAAGCTTTGCAACTGGCGGCTTAGAAGTTGGCGCAACCTCAACTAGGTCAAGGTCGAGTTCAGAGGCCATGCGCAATGCATCCTCGATTTTTACAACGCCGATTTGCTCACCCTTAGGGCCAACAAGGCGAACCTCTGGCACTCGGATGCGTTCGTTAATGCGCGGATCAGTGATCGTTTGCTCCTTTGTCGCGGCAATATTGGCCACGAAACAGGCAGGAGCCTATAAACGCGCAGAACGTAAGTTCAACTGGGTACCCGGCCACCTAAGTCGGTGATCGCGGGTGGCAAATGAATGCACTTCTGACCGAGCAAAAAGCTCGGAGCCATGGGTTAGCCTATCAGAAGAACTTCAAAAGGAGAAGCACCATGGCCGAATTCACCCCTGAGTCTGCAAACGCCCATCTTGACGCAAACACCACGTTTGACGCCAGCGACCTAACGGCAGTTGAGATCATCAGCCTGCACGCAGTTGACTTGCTATCGCTCGCAGCTGTTTATTGCGGCTTGGGCGCCGATGGTCGCGGTGCCGACCTTGACGAAGCCCGCAAGCTAATCAACGCCACCGCCGCTCTAGTTACCTCAGCAGCAGCCGACCTAGGCGACCACCACGCTCGCCCGCTTCGCGACGGCCTTCGCGCGGTGCAGCTTGCCTTTCGCGAGGCCAGTGCGTTCCCCGACGCTCCTGGCGCTGGCCCTGGCGAGAAGTTCACCGGGCCTGTCGCCTAGCTAAGTCGGCTGTTAACAACGATGAGGCCAGAACCTGGGTCAGCACGGAGAGACTCCCGGACTACGGCTCGGTCGTGTTTGTGCCTGTGGATAGACAATCTAGCCATAGTTGTTTGTGAAATAGGTTTGCTCAGTGCGAGCAGAACTAGAAAACATCAAGGCCATTCTCGCAAACCGTTACGCGCGCACTCGATCATCTATTGCCTTTATTGATGAGAGTTACAGTGACACTCAGTTGCAAAAGCACTCTCAGTTTTATGTCCTTGCAGCCGTCGTTGTTCCCGTGCTGGCGCTTGACCTGACGAGGCAAAAGTTCACAGAAGTGGCAGACGGTCATTATTGGAACACAACCGAAGAATTTCGCGACGGCAAGACGAAGCAAATTGAAACTTTATTGAAGTTGATTTCTGATTGCGACCTGAGCGTGGTGGCAGCTATTCAAACGGAAATATTCAATGGTGATCTTGAACAAGCTAGGCGCACCTGCTTGTTGCAACTTCTGGCTTATCTATGCACAACTGAGGTGAAGCTCGTTGTTCTTGAACGACGCGAAAACGCTAGAGCTAGAAATGCCGATAACGCGGTAATCGACAGGGCAAAAAGATTTGGTTTTCTGCCGAAATCTATTCAGTTCATTCAAGGCCATCCAGGAGCAGAACACCTACTCTGGGGCCCCGACGCCGTCGCTTGGGCTTACAGGCGCAAGTTTGTTCCTGGTGAAAGCCGTTGGGTCAGAATTATTCGCGAAAAGGCCGTCGTTATAGACGTTTCACCGGGAGGCCAGTTAAAAAAGAAGTGGCCAGAACCTGCAAAGCATTTCAGTTCTGACCCCGACTCAGACATGGGCTCGATGAGCGCAGTACAGAATCGTTCTTCGAATGAAATTATCGCACAAGACAGAGATTCTGTGAAGCTAGTTATGCACAAGCACTCCGGCTTTGCTGATCCGTCTTTAGACCCTGTGGAGCTCAAAGACTGGGTTGTGCGAGAGTTTTCAAAGCCTCAAAGGTAGCCCTTGCGCTGCAGGTGCCTGCCTCTAATGTTCGGTCTGTTGTTCTTGGGCAGCGCGCAACTGAAAGGTCACCGAGTCAACCGCGTTGACGAAGTACTCGTGTTGTTCCCAGCGGTCGGTGATTCGCTGCACTGTGGCTTGAAGAACTTCGCGCTCGAGGCCGGGCACCAAAACTATTTGCACGAGCAGCTCTTCGTTTGCCAGCAAGAAACCCGGGTCTGCAGCTGCCAAACCAACTTGAACGACTGAGTCTTCGCCTGCGACCGAGTTGGTGATGATCTCGCCGATGCGTGGGTCGGTGATTGGTGAAACCCATTCGAGATCTTGAGCGATTGCCGCGATTAGCGGGCGGCGCAGAACGAAGTTGGTGTCGCTGCCTGGGTCTAGCACCACGCGAGTGGTTTGCTCTGCTGCAGCTGCCAGGCAGATCTTGCGAGCGCCAATAGGAATCGGGCGAGCCTCGGGGTTCCAAGCGGTCATTGCAGCCATCGAGGTGAAGGCTGGCATTGCCGGGCGCCCATCTGGCCCTTCAACTGTCACGATTGCAAGGTCAGCACTTTTATCAACGGTTTGACCGTGAGCACCCTCGCCCGATTCGTCGAGACTTGCCATCATCGGAATCAACAGGCGCGCACCGCGAACCGCCTCAATAACCGCGGTTGGGTCGGCCCATTCGGCGCGCTCCCCCGAAGCCAGCAAACCGCCAGCCTCCATAGCAGCCATCGCGTCGTCGTGGGCCGCTCGAAACTCAGTTAGCGCCTTGAGCAAAGCTGGGTCGGCCGAGCCGTCGTCGTTGGCATGTGGGTTCGGCTCGAAACTGCGACCCTCCCACGGGCGCCCCGCTGAGTCGGCAAAGCGATCTTTGTTGATGTGTTCGTGGTCGTGGTTGACGCTCATGACAGTCTTCGGCGAGCGCTGTTAGGCGACTTCGCGGTTAGCGATCGCTAGCGCTTCTTCAAGCGTGAACTTGCCAGCATAAAGTGACTTGCCCAAAATAGCGCCTTCAAGACCGAGGTCTGCCAGGGCAACCAAATCACGGATGTCCTGTAGCGACGAAATTCCACCCGATGCAACCACCGGTTTAGTGGTCTTTGCCATCACGTCTTTTAGTAGCTCAAGGTTTGGGCCGCGCAGGGTGCCGTCTTTGGTCACGTCAGTGACTACGTAGCGAGCGCAGCCGGCGTCGTCGAGACGGGCTAGGACGTCGAAAAGTTCGCCGCCTTCGCGGGTCCACCCCCTTGCAGCTAACGTGGTGCCGCGCACGTCGAGGCCAACGGCAATCGCGTCGCCGAAGCGCTCGATTACGCTTGCCGTCCACTCAGGGTCTTCAAGCGCTGCAGTGCCTAGGTTCACGCGAGTGGCCCCAAACTCCAAGGCTGCCTCAAGTGAGGCGTCGTCGCGAATGCCACCGCTCAACTCGATCTTCACGTCTTTCATCGCGGCCACAACATCGCGAATCAGCGCGCGGTTGTCGCCGGTGCCAAAAGCTGCGTCGAGGTCAACCAGGTGAATCCACTCGGCACCAGCGTCAACCCAGTTTTGGGCTGCCTCAAGTGGGCTGCCATAGTCGGTCTCTGAGCCAGACTCGCCTTGGGTTAGGCGCACGGCTTTGCCGTCGCGCACGTCAACGGCTGGCAAAAGTTCAAGTTTTTTCACAATGGTTCTTTCGGTTCGAGTGGGGCGAAGGGCGGTGCAAATCTTGGGGCCTTGGTGAAGATGAGGGGCGGTGCAAATCTAAAGAGTGTTAATCCAGTTGGTGAGCAGTTTGATGCCAGCTTGGCCAGATTTTTCTGGGTGAAACTGGGTTGCGCTAAGGGGGCCGTTTTCGACTGCTGCAATGAACGGTGCGCCATATTCGCCCCAAGTGACGCTGGTTGGAATGATTTCACCGGTGTCAGCTAGAGGCCAAGTGAGCACACCATAGCTGTGCACAAAATAGAAACGTTCATCGGCGATGCCCTCGAACAGCTTTGAGCCCGCTGGTGCTTTGACGGTGTTCCAGCCAATGTGAGGCAATACCGGGGCTGGCAGCATTTCAACTTTGCCAGGCCATTGACCCAGGCCTTCGGTTTCGATGCCGTGCTCGTTGCCGTTTTCAAACAAAACTTGAAGGCCAACGCAGATGCCAAGAACCTTCTTGCCCATGGTCAATCGGCGGTCAATAAGTTCGGCTGCCTTCACCGTGCCAAGTTGCTTCATGACCGCATCGAACGCGCCAACGCCGGGCACGACTAATCCGTCGGCTGCCATGGCAGCATCAAAGTCAGCGGTTAGGGTGACTTCGGCCCCAGCAACCTGAAGGGCCTTCGCCACCGAGTGCACGTTGCCACTGCCGTAGTCTAGAACTACGACTTTTGGCAAAGAACTCACAGAGCGCCCTTGGTCGAAGGGATTCCCTCAACACGAGCGTCAGGCTCAACAGCCTTGCGAAACGCACGAGCGAATGCTTTGAACTCAGCTTCGGCAATGTGGTGTGGGTCACGACCGGTCAAAAGCTCAACGTGCAGGGTTAGACCTGCGTTGAAAGCGATCGCCTCAAAAACGTGACGAATCATCGAGCCGGTGAAGTGACCACCAATCAGGTGATATTCAAAACCGGCAGGCTCACCACTGTGAACCAAGTATGGGCGACCTGAAACATCCACCACTGCGCGCGCCAAAGCGTCATCTAGCGGAACAGTCGCGTCACCGTAGCGACCGATGCCAGCCTTGTCGCCAAGAGCCTGCTTGATAGCCAAACCCAAAACAATCGCGGTGTCTTCGACTGTGTGGTGAACATCGATGTGAGTGTCACCAGAAGCACGAACTGCCAAGTCAACCAAAGAGTGTTTGGCAAACGCAGTTAGAAGGTGGTCAAAGAAAGGCACGGTGGTCGAAATCTCGCTACGACCGTGGCCATCGAGGTTGAGTGAAAGCTCAATCTGAGACTCAGAAGTCTTGCGAGTTAGGGTTGCGATGCGATTCATCGACGAACCTCCTAAATTGGGGTGGTTTCTAGCTGAATTCTATCTTGGATGACCGCCTTGAGTGCCGAACGCTACCTACCCGCGCGCGTAGCAACACTCAACTCGAGGGCGAGACTCTATTTGCCGATGACCTCGCGCAAAGTTTGCAAAAAGCGTGAGGTCTCTGACTCGGTGCCTGCTGAAACTCGCAGCGTGCCAGCGATGCCCATATCGCGCACCAAAACGCCTCGATCAAGAAGTTCTTGCCAAACCTTCGGGGCATTGTCGAGACCAGCAAACAAAACGAAGTTTGCGTCGCTGCGATAAGGGTCTAGGCCCATCGCAGTTAGCTCAGTGACAATGTGGTCGCGCTGCGTGCGAATGTCATCAACTGTGCGCAGCATCTCTTGGCTGTGAGCCAAAGCACCCTCGGCAGCAGCCTGGGTGAAGGCAGACAGGTGATATGGCAGGCGCACCAGACGCAGAGCATCAACCACTGCGGTATCAGCGGCTAGGTAACCCACACGAGCACCAGCAAATGCAAACGCCTTGCTCATAGTGCGGCTCACCAATAGCTTGGGGCGCCCCTCGAGCAAAGTGACGGCAGACTGCGACTGATCGTGGGCAAACTCGCCATAGGCCTCGTCAACCACCAATATGCCGCCGGTGGTTTCTTGCAGAGCATCGTAGGCAGCCACAATCACATCGAGTGCTACCGGGGTACCGGTTGGGTTGTTTGGTGAGCACAGCATCACCAGGTTTGGTTGAGCAGAGCGAATGCCCGCCTGAACGGTTTCAACGCTGAGCTCAAATCGGTCGTCGCGCTCGGCATCGACATAGTCAGTCTGAGCACCCTGAGCAATCAGTTTGTACATCGAGTAGGTCGGCTTGAAACCTAGGGCTTTGCGGCCTGGGCCGCCGAATGCCTGAAAAATGTGCTGCAAAACTTCGTTCGAACCATTGCCAGCCCAAATGTTTTCGACGGCAAGCTCGCTGCCCAGGTTGTCGTTGAGATAGTCAGCTAGTGCAAGGCGCAGCCCCAAGAACTCACGATCTGGGTAGCGATTGATGTTGAGCAGACTCTCGGCAAGGCGGCCGATGATATCAACCGCGACGGCTTCGGGAATCTGATGGGTGTTCTCGTTGACGTTGAGTGAGACGGGCACGTGTAGCTGAGGTGCACCATATGGCTTGAGACCGACAAGGTCAGGGCGAATCGGGAGGTCGTCTAGAGAAGTCACATCTCTAGGTTAATGCCTCGGGCTGAGCTGCGCATGAAACTCGGTCGCTGCTGAAAGCCTCGCAAGAGCCCATCGCTGCGCCAAGGCGCATCTGTGGGCCTATGGCAGAGCTAAACGCTGACCAGGCACCAATGATGCATCGCTCAAACCGTTTAGGTTCTGAATGTCGATGATCTCTTGCTGAGGGTCGCGGTCTGGCGCGTAGGTGGTGGCTATTGACCAAAGAGTGTCGCCTGGTGCGACATAAACATAGGTGAAAGTGGTTTTGCCAGCGTGCGAGGTCGCACCGGCCGACTGGGCCTGAGTCACGCTGAACGCGACAACGAGCAGAGCGACAACGACAAAGAGTGCAGCCAACGCGCGACGGCGGCGGTAGTTGATGCGGGTTGCAGTAGCAGTCATTTTGCTAACTTTCTCTAAGAGCCAACTTGATGCTTTGTTCGAACAGTTGTTCGCTTTCGAACATAGTTTCGAACGAAAAACAACCTTTGTCAAGACTTTCTTATAAATCTTTCGAAAAGATGTTTGATTTTCGAAGTTTTATCGAATAAAGTTTCGATAGAACCGCTTGAGAAAGATTGTCGATGCACCCTCCGACATTCTTCAAAGGGTGGCCAACGAAAGGCTAAAAACGTGGATGAACTCGAGTTTCGCCGCAACAGCAAAACGACGCTGAGCAATCGCCAAGAGCAGATCTTGCGTGCCATTGCATCACTTCAGCGAAGCCTCGGCTTTGGCCCTAACCTGCGCGAGATCGGCGAAGCTGTAGGCCTCACTGCAGTTTCGAGCGTGAAGTATCAAATCGACGAGCTTGAAAAAGCGGGGTACGTTCGCAAAGCCGAAAACCGTGCTCGCGCCATTGAGCTGGTTGAAATGCCAGAGGGTTGGCTCGACGAAGAATCTTCAGAAGATTTCGAGAACTCCCCTAGCCGCGATGGCATGAACTTTGTTCCGCTAGTCGGTCGCATCGCCGCCGGTATTCCAATCACCGCCGACCAGAACATCGAAGAGTTCTACCCGGTTGCTCAGAGTCTCACCGGCAAGGGCGAACTCTTTATGCTCAAGGTTGTTGGTGAATCGATGATCGACGCAGCGATTTGCGACGGCGACTTCGTGATTGTGCGACAGCAAAAGACTGCCGAAAACGGCGACATCGTTGCGGCGATGATCGACGGCGAGGCAACAGTCAAGGCTTTCAAGCGTGAAAACGGCAAAGTGTGGCTATTGCCGCGCAACTCTGCCTTTGCTCCGATCGACGGCACTCACGCCGAAATCGCTGGAGTTGTCGTCACCGTTCTTCGCAAGCTCTAGCCTTCGCAAGCTCTATCAAGAACTTAATCGGCAACTAACCTCGAGCCACAGCAAACTGGCGAAGTTCAGCAGCCAACTCAGGTTTCACAAAAGCCACTATTTGAGTGCCCTCTGGCGCATATTCCAAACTGATAATTCGGCTGCCGATGTGCAGTCGCGAAACCAGGTCGCCACGGTCATAAGGCACCAGCACCTCGATCATGATGTCTGGTTCAGGCAATCTGCGAGCAATCTCGGCGAGCAAAACGTCGAAACCTTCGCCCGTTCGCGCCGAGACCTCGATCGAGTCGGGCTCGAGGCCCCGAAGGGCCATGCGAGTGGTTTCATCAACCAAATCAACTTTGTTGAACACGATTAGTTCGGCAATGCCTCGCGCACCAACCTCGCCAATGACTTCGCGCACTGTCGCGATCTGACCGGCAGGGTCTGGGTGCGAAGCATCAACGACGTGCACGATTAGGTCGCTGTCGGCAATCTCTTCGAGCGTTGAACGAAAAGCCTCAACCAACTGGTGTGGCAGGTGCCGCACAAAACCCACGGTGTCGGCAATTGTGTAGGCGCGGCCATCGCCGGTTTCGGTCTTGCGCACGGTTGGGTCAAGCGTCGCGAACAGCGCATTTTCAACCAATACACCAGCCGAAGTCATGCGGTTCAAAACAGAAGACTTGCCGGCGTTGGTGTAACCCGCGATAGCAACCGCAGGAACCTCGTTGCGCTTTCGGTTAGCGCGCTTGGTGTCTCGAGCGGGCTTCATCTCGACAATCTGCTTGCGCAACTTTGCCATGCGCGTGTTGATGCGACGACGGTCGAGCTCAATCTTGGTTTCACCAGGGCCGCGCGAGCCGATTCCCATGCCGCCACCAACCTGGCCACCAGCCTGACGCGACATCGACTCGCCCCAACCGCGCAGACGCGGCAAAAGGTATTCAAGCTGAGCCAGCTCAACCTGAGCCTTGCCTTCACGACTCTTGGCGTGCTGAGCAAAAATATCGAGGATGATCGCAGTGCGGTCAACAACCTTCACCTTCACCACGTCTTCGAGGTTGCGGCGCTGGCTCGGCGCGAGTTCGGCGTCGGCAATCACGGTGTCGGCGCCGGTTTGAGCAACCATGATGCGCAGCTCTTCGGCCTTGCCCTTGCCTAAGAAAGTTGCAGGGTCAGGTTTCATGCGTCGTTGCAAAAGGCCGTCAAGAACTTGTGAGCCCGCGGTTTCAGCCAGCGCAGCCAACTCGCGCAAAGAGTTCTCGGCATCTTGCAGCGTGTTTGAACCCCAAAGGCCAATCAAAACCACTTTTTCGAGGCGAAGCTTGCGATATTCAACATCGTTGATGTCTTGAAGCTCAGTTGAAAGACCCTGAACACGGCGCAGTGCCGAGCGATCTTCAAGGTCATACTGGTCGCCATCGGTTGTGCTGGTGCTATAAGTTTCAGTAGCACCAAGCGCCTCAGCGCGAGCCCCACGGCCCAAGATGCGATTGATTACGGCTTCGCCGCGTGCGCTCGCCTCATCGCCTCGTTTCGAGGTTGAATCAAACTCTGAGGCATCCGACGATTCAAAATCTTCGGGTTCTGCGTCACGGCCATTTCTTTGACGTCCCATGCAACTAACACTAGTTTGCCTTGCGGTGCTAAGTTATGTTCTATGTCTGATGAACACTACTTTTCTCAGACCCCAAACACAGAGTTTCGGCCCAAAGAGATCAGTGTTGAACTTGACGGCCACAAAGTTTCGGTCACAACAGCAGGCGGCGTTTTTAGCCCAGACCACATTGACACCGGAACCCAGGTTTTGCTCGAGCACTTAGATCAAGTTCCTCCGAGCGGCGACCTGCTAGACATTGGCTGTGGTTGGGGTGCGATTGCGCTCGCTATGGCGCTTCATTCGCCACACGCTACAGTTTGGGCGATTGACGTCAATGACCGTTCTCTTGAACTAACCCGCATGAATGCTTCGAGACTCGGGCTAAAGAACATCAAAGTTTGCCGACCCGAACAGGTTCCCTTCGGTCTGGAATTCAACGGCATTTGGTCAAACCCACCGATTCGCGTTGGCAAAGACGTTTTGCACGAGATTCTGTTGACCTGGTTGCCTCGACTCGAGGCTGATGCCGAGGCCTATCTTGTGGTTCAAAAGAACTTGGGTGCAGATTCGCTGCATCGCTGGCTTGAGGCTGAAATGCCTGCCGACTTTTCAACGATTCGCATTGACACTGCCAAATCTTTTAGGGTCTTGCGGGTTAAGAACCGAGGATAATCCTCGAAGCTGCCTAGGGCGCGAAGTGTTCTGAGGCGCGAAGTGTTCTGAGGCGAGAAGTGTTCTGAGGCGAGAAGTGTTCTGAGGCACGAAGTGTTCTGAGGCACGAAGGTCGCTCTAGAGCTCGAACGTGCCGTCGAACACGAGCTCAGCCGCGCCACTTAGGCCCACGTGTTCGCCGTCTTCAGTCGCAAACATTCTCACGCCAAGCGTGCCGCCCGGCACCGTGACCTGCCAGGTGTTTGGCGCGCCTTGACCAGCCCAGTGACGCGTTGCGAGCGCGGCAGCCACGATTCCGGTGCCGCAGCTCAAAGTCTCGCCTGAGCCTCGCTCGTGCACACGCATCGTGATGCTGCCAACGCCCTCGTGAACCATTGGGTCGGCTGGAACAACGAACTCAACGTTGGCACCGGCCGGAGGTGACGGGTGCAACTCTGGTGCGGTGCTTAGGTCTAGTGCTGAAAGTTCATCCGAGCTGGCTAGCGCAACCACCAGGTGGGGGTTGCCAACGTTGATGCCTTGGCTCGGGCGCGCTGTGTGAAGGTTCTTGGCGCTGACCAACACATCGGTTTCAGCAAGGCGCCAGCGACCGAGGTCAACCGCAAAACCAGCTCGGTTGCGAGTGAGGTCTTTGACGCCGGCTCGGGTTCCAACAGCCAGAGTTTGCCCGTCTTCAAGGTTCACAAGGCCCTTTTCGGTGAGGTAGCGTGCGAACACACGAACGCCGTTGCCACACATCTCGGCGATGCTGCCGTCGGCGTTGTAGTAGTCCATAAACCATTCGGCGCGAGGCTCTTCGGCTAGGCTCGCAGCGCCTGCGTCGAGATTGGCTGACTTGACGACTCGAATCAAACCGTCAGCGCCGATGCCAAAGTGACGATCGCAAATGCGAGTGATTTGGCTGGTGCTCAAGCTGAGCTCGCCCTCGGCGTCGAGCACAAGAACAAAGTCGTTGCCGGTGCCTTGGCCTTTGGTGAATGCAAGCGTGGTCATGGGGTTAAGCCTATTCGCCCAAGCCAAGAAGCTCGAGCGCCTTTTCGAAGTTGTTGGGGTCAGCATAATCAAGCCAATTAATGCGTGGGTCGCGCTTGAACCAGCTGATCTGGCGACGGGCGTATTTTTGGGTCAAGCGAACGGTGTCGGCGATGGTGTCAACCGCAGTCATCTCGCCATCAAGTTGGGCCAGCGCCTGAGAATAGCCAATGGCGCGGCTAGCAGTTTTGCCCGCACGCAACCCTGACTTTTCAAGCTCACGAACTTCGTCTAACAGACCGTTTTGCCACATCAGGTGCACACGTTTTTCGAGGCGGGCGCGCAGGTCTTCGCGATCGCCAGTCAAACCAATCTCAACCACCGGCTGCCAACTTTCGACTTCGTCGGGCAGTGCGGCTGCAAAAGGTTGACCGGTAACGTGAATGATTTCGAGGGCACGCACTGTGCGGCGGCCATTCTCGATGATGATGCGGCTAGCTGCGACAGGGTCAATGGCGGCAAGGCGCCGGTGCATTTCGTGAGGGCCGTGCTCAATCAGGTCAGCTTCGAGCTGAGCTCGATATGCTTCGTCGTTGCCCGGAAACTCGAAGGTGTTGAGCACAGCCGCAATGTAGAGCATAGAGCCGCCAACCATAATCGGCGTGATGCCCTCGACCTGCAATTTTTCGATGATTGGGCGCGCAACAGCCTGATAGCCAGCTGCCGTTGACTCGTCGGTTACCTCAAGCCAGTCGAGCAACTCGTGACGCACTCCCCTGCGTTCGTCGAGGCTGAGCTTGGCTGTGCCAACATTCATGCCTTTATAAAACTGCATCGAGTCGCTGTTGATGATCGCAGCCCGTTGACCAAGAGATTCCAGACGCTCGGCAATCTTTAGACCGAGCTCTGACTTGCCTGTGCCGGTGCTGCCGACAATAGAAATGAGTTTTTTGGGGTCGAAGCCCTGTGGCAGTTGGGCCATTGGTGTTGCTACTTTTTGACGCTAAGAGTTAGTGAGCGCTTGCCGGCTGAGGCTGAAACTGTGCCAGCTGGGCCGCTAGCCGCGCCGTCGCCCAGACCTGCAAGGCGGGCCTCTTCGCGCTCGAACGCATCGCCGCCGATTGTGCGGCGCACGCTGTAGTTGCTCGAGTCATCGGCAAGCAGGTGATACGGCGCTGCTTCGGTAATGGTCACGGTCACCATATCGCCAGGGCGTGGAACCTCGCCGCCAGCTGGCACATCGAAGTGAACAAGTCGGTTGTCTTTGCCTCGGCCAGCCATGCGGTTGGTCTGGTCACCCTTGCGGCTGTGGTTCTGAACCATGACCTCAACGGTGTTGCCGATGAGCTTTAGGTTTTCCTTCCAGGCAACATCATTGACTAGGTCTTTGAGTCGGTCATAGCGCTCTTGAACGACTTCTTTATCAAGCTGGTCATCGAACTCAGCCGCTGGAGTGCCTGGACGCTTCGAGTATTGAAAAGTGTAGGCAACTGCAAACTGCGCCTCGCGCACAACTCGCATGGTGTCTTGAAAGTCTTCTTCG
The DNA here is from genome assembly GCA_039804775.1 of Actinomycetota bacterium. Taxonomy (GTDB): domain Bacteria; phylum Actinomycetota; class Actinomycetes; order Actinomycetales; family Microbacteriaceae; genus Rhodoluna. Next base: position 20,029 of record JBDLVN010000061.1, on the reverse strand, counting down.
GTTTCGCCAGGAAACCCAACGATGATGTCAGTCGAGATTGCCGCGTGCGGAATCTGCTCGCGCACCTTGTCGAGAATGCCGAGGTATTTCGAGCTGCGGTAGCTGCGTCGCATCTCTTTCAGAATGCGGTCGCTGCCCGATTGCAAAGGCATATGAAGCTGAGGCATCACGGTTGGAGTCTCAGCCATCGCGTCGATAACGTCGTCGGTGAACGCGGCAGGGTGTGGGCTTGTGAAGCGAATGCGCTCAATGCCCTTGATAGCGCCAGCCGCCCGCAGCAACTTGGCGAACGCACCCTTATCGCCAAACTCAACACCATAGGTGTTTACGTTTTGACCAAGCAGGGTGATCTCAATGACGCCCTGAGACACAAGGGCTTCAATTTCGGCGAGGATATCCTCCGGCGCACGATCACGCTCTTTGCCTCGAAGTTTTGGCACGATGCAGAACGTGCAGGTGTTGTTGCAACCAACCGAGATTGACACCCAAGCCGAATAAGCAGAGTCGCGCTTGGTTGGGAGGTTGCTCGGAAAAGTTTCGAGAGCCTCAACGATTTCGATTTGAGCTTCTTTGTTGTGGCGAGCACGCTCCAGAAGCACTGGCAAAGAGCCGATGTTGTGAGTGCCGAAAACCACGTCAACCCAAGGCGCTTTTTCAAGAATGGTTTCACGGTCTTTTTGCGCGAGGCAACCACCAACAGCGATCTGCAGGTTTGGGTTCTCTTGCTTCTTGGCGGCAAGGATGCCTAGGTTGCCATAAAGCTTGTTGTCAGCGTTCTCGCGAACGGCGCAGGTGTTGAACACCACGATGTCGGCCTCGCCAGGCACGCCCTCGACATAGCCAGCGGCCTCAAGCAGACCGGTTAGGCGCTCTGAGTCGTGCACGTTCATTTGGCAGCCGTAGGTGCGAACCTCGTAGCTGCGAGTTTGGGTTGTTGTCATTAGAGCTCAATTTTAGCTTGCGCTTCGGCCTCACGAATAGCTCTGCCAATAACGTCGCCCGAATAACCCTTGCGAGCCAAAAAACTAGACAAGCGGCGCATGCGGGTTTCGCGGTCTAAACCGGTGAGGCGTCGCATGCGAGCCTGCGCAAGGTCGATTGCATTTTCGAGTTCTGCCTCGCGGTCAAGTTCGACGAGAGCGGTGTCTGCATGTTCAGAAAGCCCTCGTTTGTCGAGCTCTCGCCTGATTGCTCGAGCTGACTCGCCTTTCATAGCGACTCTGGTGTTCACAATGCCACGCGCTAGTTTTGCGTCGTCCAGAAGTTCGACGTCAACAAAGCGCTGTGCAACTGCGTTTGCTACCTCAGGGGTCGCACCCTTTTTGATCAAAGCTTGCTCAAGCTCGTGTACTGACTTTGAGGTTCTAGTCAAAATGGCTAGAGCTGCCTCGCGGGCACCGTCTAGATCAAGACTGCCTGGTTCTTTTGGCGCAAACCTGTCAGCGTTAGAGCTGAACTTCGCTTTGCCCCCGCGGCTTTTGCGACGGCGAGGTTCGCCCTCGCCGTCTTCAAAGTCGTTCATTAGGCGCCGGTAGCAGCCTTGCGCGTGGCCGGCTTTGCAATGGGTTCAACGATTGCATCGGCTGCTGCACCTTCAGCTGCAACGGCTGCTGCTTCGGTCACTAGCTTTGGAACACCAACGCCATAGCGAGCCTTGATGCGCTTTTCGATTTCGTCGGCAACCTTAGGGTTTTCGATCAAGAAAACGCGTGACTTCTCTTTGCCCTGACCAAGCTGTTCGCCTTCGTAGGTGTACCAAGCACCAGACTTTTTGACGATTTCGGCTTCTACGCCGAAGTCAAGCAGGCTGCCCTCGCGAGAAATGCCAACGCCATACATAATGTCGAACTCGGCCTGTTTGAATGGTGCAGCCATCTTGTTCTTAACAACCTTGACTCGGGTGCGGTTGCCGATGGCTTCTGTGCCGTCTTTGAGAGTCTCAATGCGGCGAATGTCTAGACGAACTGACGCATAGAACTTCAGTGCCTTACCACCGGCAGTGGTCTCTGGTGAGCCAAAGAAAACACCGATCTTCTCGCGAAGCTGGTTAATGAAGATTGCTGTGGTCTTGGTGTTGCTCAAACCACCGGTTAGCTTGCGAAGAGCCTGTGACATCAAACGTGCCTGAAGACCCACGTGGGTGTCACCCATTTCGCCTTCGATTTCAGCGCGAGGCACAAGTGCTGCGACCGAGTCGATAACGATGATGTCGATGCTGCCCGAGCGAATCAACATGTCAGTGATTTCAAGGGCCTGCTCGCCAGTGTCTGGCTGGCTAACCAAAAGGGCATCGATGTCAACGCCTAGCTTCTGGGCATATTCTGGGTCAAGCGCGTGCTCAACGTCGATGAAGGCAGCGATGCCACCAGCGCGCTGGGCGTTTGCGATTGCGTGAAGGGTGAGTGTGGTTTTACCCGATGATTCTGGGCCATAAACCTCGATGATGCGGCCACGAGGCAAACCACCAATGCCGAGAGCTACGTCGAGTGCGATCGAACCGGTCGGAATAACCTCAACAGGTGCACGGTCGTCTGAGCCGAGGCGCATTACTGAGCCTTTGCCAAACTGGCGGTCAATCTGGGCTAGTGCTGCGTCTAGTGCTTTTTCGCGTTCTGACGGTGAAGGCATGGCTGCTGACTTTCTCTAAGCGATTTGTTTTTGATTGTTGGCTCAAAACTAACTGGGGCCACCGACATTGGTGGTTTGAGCTCACAACCTCTGCAAATCTTCAAGTTTTAGTGCGTGTTAGCAGATTACACTTTTTCGAACAAGATTTCGAATCTTTAGTCGGCGTGTTGCTTCTTGGCAAGTTTATTTTTGCCGTGCCATCTGTCTTTAGGCACCTCATTGATTCGGCAAATCGCCAACCACACATCGCGTGGGTCATCGCCCTGGGCCAATGCCTGAGCGGGCGTGCGGTCAGCAAGCTCGTGCAAAACTAGGTCTTTTTCGATTACGGCAGCATAGGCTGAACCGAATTCATCGTCCATTAGGGTGCGAAACTGGCTTAAACGCATAGACGTTGGCCTTCAAAATATTGAGCCACTGCGATCAGCCGATTAGTTGTTAGCGAGATGCGAGAGTTGAGCTGCCAGGCAGATTAGATGAGCCAAAGCCGGCCGAGCCAAAACCTGCGGCACCGAAAGTCGCGCGAGGTGCATTGACCTCACCAAGAAGTTCAACCGGAACAGTGTCAGGAATAACAACGCCCTCGAGCACTGCTAGACGGTCAGAGACTTCGCGCATGATTACCGAGATCGGCACGTCAAGGGCGTCAGCAACTGAGGCAAGAATTTCTGAAGAGGCTTCTTTCTGGCCGCGTTCGACTTCGCTCAAATAACCGAGCGCGACGCTAGCACGTGCCGCCACCTGGCGCAGGGTGCGACCCTTGCGCTGGCGAAAATCGCGAAGCACGTCACCGATTTCTTGGCGAACCAAAACCATTCTTGCTACCTTTCATGGGCCTCAAAAGTTGAGAACCAATTCTTGCTAGGTAAAGCTAACATAGCCGAACCTACTACAAACATTAAATCGAACCGCTGACAAAAGCTTGAACAACGGCTGAAGTATTGCCTAAGAAACTAAACCACAGGCACGCGACATTTAGTCCCGCGCTCGTCTCGGCGCAGCCCCGAGCAATTCGAGGCGCAGCCCCGCTTGAGAGGTGGTGCAGGCTGGCACTAATGGCCACGAAGGAGCGCGCTAGTGGCGCAGGTCGAGCTGATCGGCAAGTAACCTCAGAGCCGTGCGAACCGTTGCCGACCGAATCTCAAAGCGTGTGCCGGCAAACTGAAACTCGTGAACGCGCGGGCCGCCAGGGGAATCCGTCGCGATAAAAACCAGCCCTACCGGCTTGCCGTCTTGGGCATCTGGGCCCGCTACGCCGGTGCAAGATAGCCCGATGACCTGTTCAGCTGAGACTTCGGCCGCGGCTGCCAATCGAGCGCGTGCACCAGCTGCCATCTGCAGCGCAACCTCGCGATCAACCGCACCTACCCGCTCGATCAAACCGGCCTCAACCCCGAGCAACGCCGATTTGAGCGCGGTGTCATAAGCAACAATCGAACCCAAAAGCACCGCGGATGCCCCCGGCACATCAACCACAGCCGACGCGAGGGCTCCCCCGGTCAGTGATTCAGCCAATGCCAGACGCAAACCGCGACCCTGCATGTGCTCGACGATTTGGGCGGCGAGTGCCGAGTTAGGCATGGGTTTTGTGTGGGTGAGAGTCGTCGGCTTCGTCGTCGGCGTGCTTGGTAGCAGCGACGAGATATTGCATGCCGGTGTAGATCGTCACAACGAGGGTCAGATAAAGCAAACCCAGCGACATTGGGCGATACCAACCAGGCCAAAAGTGGGTCATTGGCGCGAGCAAAAGAATCACGGTCACGGCTTGCAAAACGGTCTTGATTTTGCCGCCACCCGAGGCAGCGACGATGCGTTTGCGAATCACGGCAAAGCGATAGAAGGTGATGCCGAGTTCGCGAATCAGAAGCAGGGCAGTCAGCCACCAATCGACTGCTCCGAGCACGCTCAGTGTGACGAGTGCGCCGCCAATCAGCGCTTTATCAGCGATCGGGTCAAGAATTTTGCCCAGGTTCGTAACCAACCCGCGACGGCGAGCCAGCCAACCGTCAAGGCCGTCAGTTGAAATCGCAACGACGAACACTGCGAGCGCCAACCAGCGATTAACTGAATGAATCGAAGTTGAGCTGTTGAGCAAAAGCCACACAAACACTGGAACAAGCAAGATTCGAACAGCTGTGATGGAGTTTGGCAGGTTGAAGCTTTTTTGCGAATTGCTTGAGGCTGTCTTGCCGTTTGCGCCAGGGTCAATCTTGCCGTTTGCTCCGGTGTCGTTCACGTTATTGCCTACCTGTCAAGAACCAGGCATCTTCGTCGCCTTCGTCATCGTCGGTTGCTCGCGGAATAAAATCGTCAAAATCGCCAGCAGCCAGTGAACCGCGGTCGAGCGGCGCATTCTCTGGGGCGCCTTCGCCATAGGTGTCGACAAAGTCGGCAGCAGGCAATGCTGCTTGACGGTCGATGCCCTGAGCGCTGGCGTCAATTGCAGCAGCGGCTTGAACAACGGCTGGGCTAGGGCTAGCGCCGGGCTCACCGCGAAGTTGCGCCAAGACCTGCGGAAGGTCTTCTGGTCGAACCATAACCTCACGTGCCTTTGAGCCTTCGCTCGGGCCCACGATGTTGCGTGACTCCAAGAGGTCCATCAAGCGACCGGCTTTGGCAAACCCAACGCGCAACTTGCGCTGAAGCATCGAGGTTGAGCCAAACTGTGAGTTGATGATTAGCTCAGCAGCCTGCAAAAGCACATCTAGGTCATCGCCAATGTCAGCGTCAACCATTTTGGCAACAGCGACTTCTTGCACGTCAGCGCGATATTCGGGGTCCATCTGCTGTTTGACGTGAGCAACGATGTGGTCAATCTCAGCTTCAGTAACCCACGCGCCTTGAACGCGAATCGGCTTGTTGGTGCCCGATGGTGAGAACAAAGCATCGCCCTGGCCGATGAGTTTTTCGGCACCCGGCTGGTCGAGAATAACTCTCGAGTCAGTTAGCGAAGAAACCGAGAACGCAAGGCGACTTGGCACGTTGGCCTTGATTAGACCGGTGACAACGTCAACCGAAGGTCGCTGTGTTGCCAAAACCAGGTGAATTCCCGAAGCACGGGCCAGCTGAGTGATGCGCACGATTGAGTCTTCGACATCGCGCGGAGCAACAATCATTAGGTCGGCGAGCTCATCGACCACTACGAGCAAATAAGGGTATGGCTGAAGCACGCGCAGGCTGCCCTCGCGGGGCTTTACCTCGCCCGCAACCACGGCCTTGTTGAAGTCGTCGATGTGCTTGAAGCCAAAGCGCTGAAGGTCGTCATAGCGCATGTCCATCTCTTTAACGACCCACTGCAAAGCTTCTGCAGCCTTCTTGGCGTTGGTGATGATCGGCGTGATGAGGTGAGGCACACCCTCATAGGCGGTTAGCTCAACGCGCTTCGGGTCAATCAAAACTAAGCGCACTTCGGCTGGCTTTGAGCGCATCAAGATCGACGTGATCATCGAGTTCACAAACGAAGACTTGCCAGCACCGGTCGCACCAGCGACCAAAAGGTGTGGCATCTTCGCGAGGTTCGCAACAACAAAGCCGCCTTCGACGTCTTTGCCAACACCAATTGTCAACGGATGCTTGCTGTTCTGCGCAATCGGAGAACGAAGCACGTCACCCAACGAGACGGTCTCTCGGTCAGCGTTTGGAACCTCGATGCCGATAAGAGACTTGCCAGGAATCGGAGCGAGAATGCGAACCTCGTTGCTGGCTACCGCATAAGAAATGTTGTTGGCAAGTCGAGTGACAGCCTCAACTTTTACACCAGGGGCAAGCTCGACCTCATAACGAGTGACCGTTGGGCCTCGCGAGAAGCCAACAACCATGGCCTCGACACCGAACTCTTTGAAAACGCTAGAAACTGCCTGAACGATTTGAGCGTTTGCCTCGCTCTTGACCTTTGGTGTTGTGCCTGGTGCCAGCAGACTTGCCGATGGCAGAATGTAAGGCCGCACTGCGCGGGATCCAGGCGCTGCCGGCGTTGCTGAGCCCGACGAGGTTGCCGAGCCAGCTGGTGTTGCTGAGCCCGAAGGCGCTGCTGGCTGCGTTGCATCGAGAGCGACTGTTGCCTGTTGCGCCGCAGAAGGCGTGACTACTGTGTGGTTTGGAGCAGCTGGCGCAACGTCTTCTTCGACAAATAGGTTGTCGAACTCATCGCCAGCACCCTCGATTGGCAGTCGTGCGGTTGCGCCGCTCGTTGCATCGAAAGCTTGAGGAGCGGTGGTTTCTAGCGCTGTGTCATAAGCGCGCTCTGAATCTTTGCCTTTGCGCCACCAAGGAACCTTGGTGCCGTCAAAAGCATCTGTGCCAGCTGCGACCCCGATGTTTCTTGAGTTCTGGCCATTGGCATCGAGTTGGCTGTCATCCTCGAAGTCAGATTCGTGCTCACCGAAGAGATAAACATAAAACTCGCGCAACCGTGTGCCAACTCGGTTTGGCGGCGTCTTAGACATAATCAGCAGGGTTCCGAAGCTAAGAACTGCCATGACTGGCACAGCACCCCAAATGGTCAAACCACTCAACAGTGGAATGCCAACGAGCCAACCGAGCAGGCCGCCAGCATTGCGCATGAGCTCAGGGTGACTCTGCGGGGTTGCGGCGGGGTTGAACAAATAGAAGAAGCCGCTGACCGTGATTAAGAAAAGCAATAAGCCGAAACCAATGCGACCGTTATCGCGCACAGTTGACGGGTGGCGCATTAGGTAAACCGCGAAGATAAGCATTGTTACCGGCAGAACAATCGACTGTAGACCAAACATGAGGCCGAAGGTCCAGGTGTGAAGCAGTTGGGTCCATTCAACCGTTGGCATGAACCAGTTGATCACCGCTCCAGCGACGGCAAGAATGATGAAGAAAAACGGCAAACCATCGCGGCGGTCTTCGCGTGCGATTTTTTCGGTGCTGAGAGATCGCGCCAATGCTCCGGTGATGTGAGCAAAAAATAGATAGCTCAAAACCACCCAACGCCAAAAACCATGATCTGGCGCCTCGTAGGTGTTCGGGTTGATGCCAACCGTGCGGTTGCGGGCAGCTGCCGTCTGACGACCGGTCGCAGCACCTTTAGACGATGCGGCGCTTCGACTCGGAGCTGCCGGCTGCCGGCCGGTGGCTCGCTGACCCACTGGCCCGGTGTTGCCACCGCGTGCGCCGGCGCCACGCCCGCTAGGTGCTGGGCGGCGCGACGGAGTTGGCCGATTAGACATGAATCAAAAGTAACAGCGTGCTGAGACTTTTTGCCTTAGCCACGCTTGCCATGGGTTGACCGAACAAGGGTGTTAGTTAAACCAGAGTCGTCGCCAAAAACACTTCGAGGTTATCAAAATAGCTGGTCATGCCCTCTTTGGTGCGCTCAACATCGCCACCAGGAAAATCGCCATATTGGATGAACTTGCACCACGACTGACCGTCGCCGCGATCTTCGAACTCAACCACAACGGTGTGCGCTGGAGTTGATTCGTCTTTGGCAGCAAACTCAGCGGCATCGACGGTGTAGTGCATCGAGTGAATCATGAGCTTGTGCTCGACAACCTCTGAATAGCGACCATAGAAGCAAGAGTCGGGCATGCCGAAGGCGCTCACGTCAACCGCAACGGCCCAAGGGCCACCAACACGCGATTCGTTGACGACCGAGCCAGGCACAACCTTCAAGACGGTTGGGCAATACCACTGCTCGAGAGCAGCCGGCTCAGCCCAAGCATGCCAAAGACTGCCGACAGCAACCGAGAACTCGCGTTCAACCGAATAGAGAAACTTGTCTTGGTTGTCGAAAGACATTTAGGCCTCGATTACTACTGGAATGATCATTGGACGACGGCGGTGAGCCTTGCTGACCCAGCCGCCGATGGTGCGGCGAATTACCTGTTGCAAAGCGTAGCTATCGCGGGTGCCGTTTGCCATTGCCTCAAGCAAAGCGCGCTCGATTTGTGGGCGAACGTTGTCAAACACGTGGTCTTCTTCGGCGAATGCTCGCGCGCGAATCTCAGGGCCAACCATTAGTTTGCCGTTGACCTTGTCGATAACGCAGAAAATCGAAATGAAACCTTCAGCCGCCAAAGTTCGACGATCTTTCAAGTCTTCTTCGGTGATCGTGCCAACCTTGTTGCCATCGACAAACAAAAGCCCGCACTCAACGGCACCGACAACCTCGGCGATGCCGTTCTCGAGGTCGATCACCCAGCCATCCTCGGTGATTAAAACGCGCTCACTTGGCACGCCGGTTTGCTCAGCCAGCTTGCCGTTTGCGATCAGGTGGCGATATTCACCGTGCACTGGCATGACGTTTTTAGGCTGCAAGATGTTGTAGCAATAGAGCAACTCGCCGGCAGCGGCGTGGCCAGAAACGTGCACCTTGGCGTTGCCCTTGTGAATGACGTTGGCCCCGAGCTTGGTCAAGCCATCAATCACGCGATAGACCGCGTTTTCGTTGCCAGGAATCAAAGAGCTAGCCAAAATCACTGTGTCACCCTCGCCAACCTCAATGTTGTGGTCGAGATTAGCCATGCGAGCGAGCACAGCCATCGGCTCGCCCTGTGAGCCAGTGCTCATATAAACGATTTTGTCGAGCGGTAGGTCGGCAGCTTTTTTGAGGTCAATCAACACATCTCCGGGCACTTTGAGGTGACCCATAGAAGCGGCGATATCCATGTTGCGAACCATGCTGCGACCAACTAGCGCCACGCGGCGACCGTGGGCGTGAGCAGCGTCAAGCACCTGCTGAACGCGGTGAACGTGCGAGCTGAAAGACGCGACAACCACCTGGCGCTTTGAACGACCGATGATGTCGGCCAAAACCGGGCCAATGTCTTTTTCAAGCGGGGTGAAACCGGGCACGTCGGCATTAGTCGAGTCACTCATGAACAGGTCAAGGCCCTCTTCGCCAAAACGAGCAAAAGCGCGCAAGTCGGTGAGGCGGCCGTCGAGGGGAATTTGGTCCATCTTGAAGTCACCGGTGTGCAAAACCGAACCGGCTTCGGTGCGAATCATCACGGCGAGCGCATCAGGAATCGAGTGGTTCACGGCAACGAACTCAAGGTCGAAATCGGCAAGTTTTTCGCGACGGCCTTCGGCAACCACCATGCTGTATGGCGCAATGCGGTGCTCTTTGAGCTTGGCTTCAACAAATGCCAGAGTTAGGCCAGAACCGATTAGCGGAATATCTTGCTTCAAACGAAGCAAGTAAGGCACTCCGCCAATGTGGTCTTCGTGACCGTGGGTTAGCACAATGCCGATGATGTCGTCGAGGCGGTCGTGCAGGTAGCCAAAGTCAGGCAAGATTACGTCAACGCCTGGCTGGTGTTCCTCAGGGAACAACACTCCGCAGTCAACGATCAGAATCTTGCCGTTGAGTTCAAAGACGGTCATGTTGCGGCCGATTTCGCCGATGCCACCAAGCGGAATGATGCGCAAAACTCCGCGGCGCAGCTTGGCTGGCGCGGGAAGGGTTTGAACCATTGGTTCTCTTTTCATTTATGTGTGGGTGTTGCTATTTGGTCAGCACTGTTGCTAAACCGAAAATCTTTTGCCCGAGGCAACCAGCCGCTAGCGAGTTGTTCCTGCGACCTTTGGCAGTGCACCACCGGCGGCGGCGTTGCGGTCTGGTCTGAAGTTTTCGAAGGTAAGACCTGTGATGGCCTTTACCTTGTCAATGTCGTCTTCGATGCGAGCGGCTTCAGCGTCTTCTGGGCCAACGAGCGGCAAGCGCACTCGTGGGCTGTCGATGATTCCTAGGCCGTGCAAAGCATATTTTGTGGCTACCGTGCCAGGCACGTGAGTCATAAGTGCGCGCTGTAGTGGCTCGAGAGTGTTGTGCACAGTTAGTGCGTGGTTGAAATCGTTGCGGTTGGTCGCATCGACAAGTTCACGATAGGCCGCGGGTGCGACATTCGCGGTCACACCAATCAAACCGGTTGCACCAATTGAAAGATGCGGCAAGACGTTGCTGTCGTCACCCGAGAAATAAATCAGGTCAGTTTCGTTCATGATGCGCGAAGCCTGCGCTAGGTCGCCCTTGGCGTCTTTGACCGCAACAATGTTTGGGTGTTTAGCTGCACGGTGAAAAGTGTCATAGCTAATCGGAATTCCCGCGCGGCCCGGAATGTCATACAAGATCACAGGCAGGTCGGTTGCATCGGCAATCAGGCGAAAGTGGGTGAGCACACCGGCTTGTGATGGCTTGTTGTAATAAGGGGTGACGATCATTACACCGTCGGCACCAGCAGCCTCGCTGGCCTTGTAAAGCTGAATCGCGTGAGCGGTTTCGTTCGAGCCACCACCGGTGATGATTTTGGCGCGACCACCTGAAACACTCTTGGCAACAGTGACGAGCTTCAGCTTTTCAGCGTCGGTCAAAGTCGAGGTTTCACCGGTTGTGCCGGTCACGACAACGCCGTCGGCGCCATTGCTGATGATGTAATCAATCAGCTTTTCGGTGCTGGCCCAGTCAACCTCACCATCAGAATTCATAGGGGTTACGAGGGCGACCAACACCTGGCCAAAAAAGTCTTTACCGTTCTGCGACATGGCTACAAGATTAGCGCAGACGGCTAGCATTAAAAATATGAGTCTCTTGCCCACCAAGGGCGATGTTGTGAATTTGTTCAAGAAGCCTGGCCCAAATCTCTTAAGTGGCGTCACGGTGGCTCTTGTTGCACTGCCCCTCGCGCTTGGTTTTGGCATTGCCTCGGGCATGGGCCCACAGGCGGGCATTACGGCCGCTGTCATCGCTGGTTTCTTGGCCGCGCTCTTCGGTGGCAGCAATTTTCAGGTGTCAGGCCCAACCGGCGCGATGACTGTCGTGTTGATTCCGATCTATGCAAAATTCTCGACGGATGCCATTCTGCTCGTCGGCCTCGGCGCTGGCATCATCTTGCTCGTGGCTGCGTTCGTCGGGCTCGGGCATCACATTCACCGCCTGCCGGTTTCACTTATCGAGGGAATCACCGCCGGTATCGCGCTTGTCATCATGTTGCAGCAACTACCGGCTGCTTTCGGGGTGACTCCCCCAACCGAAGGCGACCTGCCTCAAAAGGCTTGGGCGGCTCTGATTGAGCTGTTGCAATCTGGCAATTTTGGCCCGCTCTCGATGAGCGCCGCGGTTGCGACGTTGGTTGTTGTTGGCAGCCATCGTTTTCACCGCCTGCCGGTGAGTTTGATCGTGGTGGTTTTGGCAACTGTGGTTGCTCAGGTTTGGCACCTGCCCCTAGCTGATGTTGGCTCGTTGCCGCCGAGCATCGGCAGTTTTAGTTTGAACTTTTTCGGCGCGTTAGTTCACCTACCAGAACTCATAGTTGCAATATTTTCGGTAGCAGCGCTCGCGGCACTCGAGAGTTTGCTCTCTGCCAAGGTCGCCGATCGAATGAAACCTGACCAGCCGCCTCACGACAGCGATCGCGAACTTTTCGGTCAGGCGATTGCCAACCTTGTGACGCCATTCCTTGGTGGAGTGCCCTCAACCGCAGCATTAGCTCGCACGGCAGTGAACATTCGCTCGGGTGCAACCAATCGACTTGCCGCTCTTGTTGCCTCGGTTTTGCTCGGCGTTCTGGTTTTAGGGTTTAGCGGTTTGGTCTCGCAGATTCCGCTAGCGGCGTTGGCGGGCGTGCTCATCGCCACGGCAACGCACATGGTCAAGCCGTCAGAACTATGGCATGTGATGCGCGGCAGCAGGCTCGACGCGCTCGTGCTGTTGGCAACCGCAATCGCAACCGTTGCGCTTGACCTAACAACCGGGTTGTTCATCGGGCTTGCGCTGTGGCTGATCTTGCGCAAGAGCCGCCTCAGCCGCGCAGAACCTCTGGTTGATGAAGACGAGACGCTGGGCGACTAGCATCCTCGTTTATCGGCTGCTAATCGACAGAACCTGCGATTATGGGGCGACGCGACCGTTTGCGTTGAAAGCTTCGTAGGTCAAAGGCATTAGCTGCGCCCAGAAGTCTTCCATCTTCTCAGCACACATCTCGATTTCGCGCTGTGGGAACGACGGAAAATGGGTGCCTTCGCGCTGAGTGCGCAAGCTCAAAAAGTTCATGAGCGCACGGGCGTTCATAGTGACATACATGCTCGAATAAATGTTGAGCGGCAAAACAATGCGGGCTACCTCACGAGCAACCCCAGCCTCAAGCATGCGCAAATAAGCTGCATAGGCTTCGGTTGATGCCTTGCGCGACTCTTGCTCGACCAGAGCGATTTGCTCTGGAGTGCCAGGCAAAAACTCATAGTGGCCAGTCTTGCCAACCTGAACTAGGTTGCGGTCAGGGCCTGGAATATAAAAGACCGGGCTGAGCTGCTTGTAACGGCCAGATTCTTCGTTATAGCTAGCAATGCGGTGACGCATAAACTCGCGAAACACAAAGATTGGCGCTTGCACATAAAAAGTCATCGAGTTGTGTTCGAATGGGCTGCCGTGACGGTCGCGCATCAAATAGTTGATCAGCCCTCGGCTGCGCTTGTCGGTCTCGGCATCTTGCTCGTTCATAGCAGCCTCGAGGGTCTGCTCGCCCTGCGTTGAAACGCGAGCAGCAAAAAGCACATCTTGATCGGTGGCATTTGAGCGCACCAGTTCGACGGTCACGTCGCTTCTAAAAATTACATCAGACACACCTAAAGTTTAGGCGCAATAGCGAGACGGCGAAGCTTTCTTCGACGCGGTGCCGCAATTAGTCCGACCGCGCACTGCCGCCACCATCGCTTGTAAGAAAACGACATAAAAACGCGAGGATGCCCGGCCTCTCATAATCTAGAGTCATGCCTTTTGAAACCAAACTCGCACTCTTTGCAGCCGTTGTGCTGCTAAGCGTCTTCGCTGGTTTTATCTGGAAGACCCGCACGGGTCGAGCCAACCTTGTTAAGTCGGGTGAACTTGTTGATCTGAGCAAACTTGAAGCCACAAAAAACGGCGCAAAAGTTAGCAAGTATGGCCGCAAAGTGACCTTCGTGCAGTTCTCAACCGAGGTTTGCTCACAGTGCCGTCAGACCGCTCGCCTGCTAGGTGAGGTCGAGGCAAGGCACAAAGACGTTCTTCACGTCGAGGTTGACGTGACCAACCGTCTTGACCTGGCAGCTCACTTTAAAGTTTTGCAAACCCCGACCACGCTGGTCTTAGATTCAACCGGTCGTGTGAAGTCACGCATCGGTGGCGCACCAAAGCCAAACGTCATCGCTCACGAACTAGAAAAACTCGAGGTTATCTAATGTCATCAACTGCAAATGGCACCACCCCGGCAGGCATCGACCCGCGCGGCCCTCGCTTTGGCGCAGGCGTCACGAACGTGCTGAGCGTTGTCATCTTTTTCTTGGCCCTAGACAGCGACCGCATCAACCAGAGCGCGGCCTACCTGCTCTTGGTTTTAGCTGCAGTGTTGTTTGCCGTTGGCGCCTTCTTTGGCACCGGTGCTCACCCGTATTCATGGCTCTATAAGAAGCTGGTTCGCCCTCGCCTTGGCGCACCAAAAGAACTTGAAGACCCTCGCCCACCACAGTTCGCTCAGGCTGTTGGCCTCTTCGTGGCTAGTGTTGGCATCGTGCTTCAGGCAGTTGGCGTGCAGTATGGCGTCGCGATTGCAGCTGCAGCGCTATTTGCAGCGAGCACCCTTCAGGCCTACTTCGCCTACTGCCTTGGCTGCCAGATTTATCTAGCGCTGAAGCGCGCTGGCATCATTCGCGCCAGCTAGTTTGATTGCGCGGCGCATAGCCGAGCGAGCACGGCGGCGATCGCCCGCTGCGTCATAAGCCAATCCAAGCGCGAACCAAGCTAACCAGCTGTTTTCGTCTGCCTCAACCGCTGCACTGAAACGCTCAAACTCGGCATCGGCAGAAACGCGGGTTGCGCGGCCGCTTGGCCGAACATCCAAGTTAAATTCTGGGTATTCACCGCGTTTTTCAAGGGTTTTGCCCAAACGCTCTAGGCGAAAGCCAAAGCGCAGTTCAAAGAGGATTCCCACCAGACCGACAACCGGCAAAACCAACAAGACGCTGCCCATCACGACACCGGCCAGGTGGCCGCTGCCGATTAGCACAAAGCCTTTGTCACCGAGCAAAACGATGTAAAGAATGGTGAGCACCGTCATAACCATTGCGCCAATTTTGGATTGCATGTTCTTAACCTCTTACTTATCGAAGTGAAAGATGACGAGTGGAGCGTGGCGGCTGTGCTGAGTGCCTGCTGAGTGCCAGTGTTGAGCGGGGTGCTGAGAGCTTGTGGAGCGGCTGTGCTGAGCGATCAGCGCTTTGAAGCTTCAACAACCGCCTGGAGGCCAACCGTCAAGCCGGTTGATTTGGCTCCGGTTCGAATCGCTAGCAAAATGCCGGTTTTATAAGAGCTAACCGAGCTAACTTCGTGGCTGATTGTAAGAACTTCGCTCTCGCCACCGAATAGCACGTCTTGCTTCGCCGAAACGCCGGCAAGGCGAAGGCTGTGAATCGGCACCCCGGCCGCAACTTGGCCGCGAGCCTCTTGGCCAACGCCAGGCAAAAGTGGCTGGGTTAGCCCAGCTTCGGCGCGGGAGTGTGCGATCATCTCGGCGGTGCGCACGGCTGTGCCTGAAGGTGAGTCGATTTTGCCGGCGTGGTGGGCTTCAACAATTTCGATTGAGTCAAAGAACGTGGCTGCCTCAGCTGCGAATTTGCTCGCCAACATCGAGCCGATTGAAAAGTTTGGAATCACAAGAACGGCTGCTTGGTTGCTCTCGGTTGCACCGGCATTTGCTGAGCGCAGTTTGGCTTCGACGGCAGCGAGTTTGCTCGCCGACCAACCGCTCGTGCCAACAACAACCTTGAGGCCATTGTAGATGCAAAAGTCAACAACGGTTTCGCTAACTTCAAACCGGGTTACGTCAAAAACCACGTCTGCGCCGACAACTTGGCTAAGTTCGCTTTTTGAATCAAGCGCTGCGTGCAAACGCAAATCTTGCGCACCATCGATTAGGTCAAGGGCAAGCTTGCCCATGCGGCCGGTAGCGCCAACAACTGCAACTGAAATGCTCATAACTAAATCTTAAGCAGGCTTTCGAACATCGCCTCGTTAACATCACCAACGGCAACGATTGAGCGCTCGCGACCAAGCAGCCAGCCGGCAAGGTTTTGAACCTGTTCGATTGTTACCTGCTCAAAGTGGTGAAGGGTTGCGTGCAGGTCAAGAAACTCGCCAGTGGTTAGTTCTGAGCCGGTTAGTCGGTTCATGCGAGCCTGGGAACTTTCAAACTTGAGAGCAAGGCCGCCCGAGATGTTTCCCTTAGCAAGCGTTAGCTCAGCCTCGGTGATGCCGTCTTGAGCAATCTTTTCAAGCTCAGCAACCATCAAAAGGCTAACCTCTGTGGTTTTTGCAGGTGAACAACCGGCATAGAGACCAAAGTAGGCTGCGTCTGAATAGCCCTGGTTGAACGAGAACACGCTGTAGGCAAGACCGCGCTTTTCGCGAATCTCTTGAAAGAGACGTGAGCTCATGCCGCCGCCGAGAACTGTGTTCAAAATGGCCATGGCAAAACGGCGGTTGTCATCGGCAATCAAACCCTGCATTCCAATCAAAACGTTTGCCTGAGCGATTGGTCGGTTGACAATCTTTAGCGCGGTGCCGCGAGCAATCTTTGCTTCGCCGATTTCGCGACGGGCCACAGGCTTGCCCTTTGAGCCGAGGTCCATGCCCGCTTTGCTGAGTGAATCTTCAACCAACTTGATGAGGGCATCGTGGTCAACTCCCCCGGCAGCGGTCACAACGATATCTTGTGGGCGATAGTTCTGTCGGTAATATTCCCAAACCGCATCGCGTGTCACCGCGTTGATGGTGTCGTGGGTGCCACCGATCGGGCGGCCAAGTTCGTGTTCGCCCAAGACGGCTTCGGCAAAAGCTTCAAAAGCTACGTCTTGTGGGTCATCGTCGTTCATCGCGAGCTCTTCGAGAATCACGGTGCGCTCGTTTTCAAACTCGGTCTGGTCGATCAGCGAGTCTGCAAGCATGTCGGCGATAACGTCAACGGCAAGGGGCAAAGCGGTGCTTTGAACCCGAGCGTAATAGCTGGTGTGCTCTTTGCCAGTCGAGGCATTCGAAGAACCGCCCACTGAGTCAAACGCAATCGCGATGTCGAGCGCGGTGCGGGCTTTGGTGCCTTTGAACAGCAGGTGCTCTAAAAAGTGGGTGCTTCCAAAGTGGTTGTTGGTCTCATCACGAGAACCCACCGCCACCGAAAACGAGACACTGGCGCTGGCAGCAGCCGGCATGGTCTCGGTTAAAACGCGAACACCGCTGTCGAGAATAGTGCGGCGAACCACACTACCCTCGCTAGCGGTGAACGAGAGCTCACGCTGGTCTAGGTCAAAAATAATTTCTGTCATGGCTAAACCAGCCCTTTGCTTTTTAGTTTTTGAAACGTTTTTATTCTTCGTCGCTGGCGTCGTCGGCTGAAGCGCCTTCTTCACCCTCAACAACTGGAGCTAGTGAAAGCTTGCCACGGTCATCAATCTTGGTGATTTCAACCTGTAGGCGCTGGCCAACCTCGAGCACGTCTTCGACGTTCTCAACGCGCTTGCCACCAGAGATCTTGCGAAGCTCTGAGATGTGCAATAGGCCATCTTTGCCGGGCACGAGTGAAACGAACGCACCAAAGGTGGCTAGCTTCACAACGGTGCCCAAGAAACGCTCGCCAATTTCAGGAACGTGTGGGTTTGCAATGGCGTTCACGGCGGCACGAGCAGCTTCAGCTGATGGGCCATCGGTTGCGCCGATGTAAACGGTGCCGTCTTCTTCAATCGAGATGTCTGCGCCAGTCTCGTCTTGAATCTGGTTGATCATCTTGCCCTTAGGGCCAATGACCTCACCGATCTTGTCAACTGGAATCTTCACTGCGATAACGCGTGGAGCAGTTGCTGCCATCTCGTCAGGAGCGTCAATTACCTGCTCCATGATGTCAAGAATGAAGTGACGTGCTTCGCGAGCCTGAGTCAAAGCGCCACCCAAGACTGAGGCAGGAATGCCGTCAAGCTTGGTGTCGAGCTGAATCGCGGTTACGAAGTTGCGAGTGCCCGCAACCTTGAAGTCCATGTCGCCAAGAGCATCTTCGGCACCGAGAATGTCGGTTAGAGCTGCATACTTGGTCTGGCCATCGATGGTGTCTGAGATCAGACCCATTGCGATACCAGCCACAGTTGCCTTTAGCGGCACACCAGCGTTTAGCAAGGCAAGAGTCGAAGCACAAACCGAACCCATTGAGGTTGAACCGTTTGAACCTAGAGCTTCTGAAACCTGACGGATCGCATAAGGGAACTCGCTGCGGCTAGGCAGAACAGGAACCAATGCGCGCTCAGCAAGAGCACCGTGACCGATTTCGCGGCGCTTTGGAGTGCCAACGCGACCAACTTCACCCGTTGAATAAGGAGGGAAGTTGTAGTTGTGCATGTAGCGCTTGCTGGTGACCGGGGTCAAAGCATCGATCTGCTGTTCCATCTTGAGCATGTTCAAAGTGGTGACACCAAGAATCTGAGTCTCACCGCGCTGGAAGATTGCTGAACCGTGAACGCGAGGAATCACGCCAACTTCGGCGTCGATCAAACGAATGTCGCGAAGACCACGGCCGTCAATGCGAATGCCCTCGTTTAGAACGCGGGTGCGCATGACCTTCTTGGTTACAGACTTGTAAGCAGCGCTGAACTGAGCCATCTGAGCTTCGTCAAGACGCTCTGCAAGCTTCTCTTTGGTGCTTGCCTTTAGGGCGTCGTCAGCATTCTGACGCTCAACCTTGTCGGCGATCTGATAAACAGCAGCTAGGTCAGACTGAGCAATCTCAGCAACCGCGTTGAAAACCTCGTCGGTGTAAGGCAAGAACACTGGGTACTCTGCGGTTGGCTTAGCAGCCTTAGCAGCCAAACGAGCCTGTGCCTCGATAAGAGTCTTGATGAAAGGCTTTGAAGCCTCTAGGCCCTGAAAAACCACGTCTTCGCTAGGTGCAACTGCACCCTCAGAGATTAGGTTCCAAGCGTTCTCTGAAGCCTCAGCTTCAACCATCATGATTGCAACGTCTTCGACGCCGTTCTCAACGATTAGGCGACCGGCAACAACCATGTTGAAAACGGCACGCTCAAGCTGTGAATACTTAGGGAACGCAACCCACTGACCGTCGATAAGTGCAACACGCACACCACCGATTGGGCCTGAGAATGGCAAACCAGCAAGCTGGGTTGACATTGAAGCTGCGTTGATAGCGATTACGTCATAAAGCTCGTCAGGAGCAATAGCCATAACCTGAACTACAACCTGAATCTCGTTGCGCAAACCGTCAACGAACGAAGGGCGAAGTGGGCGGTCGATCAAACGGCAGGCAAGAATAGCCTCGGTTGATGGGCGACCTTCACGGCGAAAGAAGCTGCCTGGAATTTTTCCGGCTGCATACATACGCTCTTCAACGTCGATGGTAAGCGGAAAAAAGTCAAACTGATCTTTTGGCTGCTTGCTAGCGGTGGTTGCTGAAAACAGCATGGTTTCGGCGTCTAGATAAACTGCAGCTGCACCCTGTGCCTGCTGAGCTAGTCGACCGGTTTCGAAACGAATAACGCGCTTTCCATATTTGCCGTTATCGATTTCTGCATATTCGAATTGTGTGCCATCCATTGGCTCTACTTTGTCTGGACCAACCATTGGTCTCTCCTCTTGCATCTTCGTTTTTCAACCCGCCTAGGGCCCTTGCCACACCACGCGCTTCAAAAAGTTTCGAAGGGGGTAATAGGCCGCAGGGCATCCGCGTTAAAAACGCGCCGAGACAGAACTGAAAATGAGCGTTCGCGCAGATTAACCTGCCCACATTTGAGGGTTGCCCTGGTCTGCAGTTGTCGATCTTGTGAATTTCACCCCAAGAACAGCAACCGAAGACCAGCAAACCTGCCACGATGCTCTATCTAAAGACTAACAGAATGGGTGACAAAAGCCTAGAAGCGCGGGCGAATGCCACATTTTGTGGGGTGAACAGGCGGTTAAATGCAAAGTGCACCCTCGTTTTTTGTTCGAGGATGCACGTTGCTCTTGCAAATCTTGAGCGGCGCCTTATGAGGTGCCTGCGTGGTTTCGCTTAGCGGCGAAGACCTAGACGCTCGATTAGGTTGCGGTAACGGTTGATGTCAACGCCCTGTAGGTAGCCGAGCAAACGACGACGCTGACCAACAAGAATCAACAAGCCGCGACGGCTGTGGTGGTCGTGCTTGTGGTCTTTTAGGTGCTCGGTTAGGTCTTTGATGCGCTGGGTTAGCACAGCAACCTGGACCTCTGGAGAACCAGTGTCACCCGGGTGAGTTGCATATTCATTGATGATTGCGGTTTTTACTGCTGAGTCGAGAGCCATTTTGATTCCTTTCAGAGATCTCGCTGCACGGTGCCAAAAACGGATTGTTTAGGCGCTATCTTTCCGTGGCCGATTCACGGCAACCTGTCTAG
>JBDLVN010000060.1:0-8451 GCA_039804775.1 Actinomycetota bacterium | reverse complement strand
CCTAAACCTCTCAAAGCTAAAAGATAAGCGTGCTGCGAAACTTCAAGCGAAAGCGAATAGTCAATAATGTCTGACCCAAAGCCAAATCTGATTGTTCTAGCATCGACGTTCCCCGCCAAAGAAAACGACGGAACCCCGGCTTTTGTGCAAGACCTTGCCGAACAAGAGGCTAATTGGTTCAACGTGACCGTTCTGACGCCAATGGTTCCTGGCGCTGCGGCTCGTGAAACCGTGGGCAAGATCAACGTCGTGCGCTATCGCTACTTCTTTAAGGATTTCGAAGACTTGGCAGACGGCGCTATTCTCGACAACCTGAAGGCTAAAAAGTCGCGCTTCTTGCAAGTTGGCCCCATGTTTATTGGCTTGGGTGTGGCCTTGAGCAGCTTGGTTAAAGAGTCAAAGCCAGCAGCAATTCACGCTCACTGGGTTATTCCGCAGGGCATCGTCGCCTCAGTGGTTGCGCCGAAGGTGCCGCTAATGGTCACGACGCACGGTGGCGATATTTATGCTCTGAATCAAAAGCCACTGTTGGCGCTAAAGAAACAGGTTTTTGCGAAAGCCAAACACATCACCACTGTGAATTCGCAAATGGCAGAGAGCCTTCGTGGTTTTGGCTTGCCAGCCGAAAAGATCTCGGTCTTGCCGATGGGTGTTGACACCAGTTATGTGCGCGCAGTTCGAGGCAGTGTGACTAAGGTCTCTGGCCAGGTTTTGGCAGTTGGTCGTTTGGTTGAAAAGAAGGGCTTCACCTACCTCTTTGACGCCATGCGCCTTTTGCCAACCGACCTGAAGCTAGAGCTTCTGGTGATTGGCGATGGCCCGATGCGCGCCGAGCTTGAGGCTGCCGCCGCCGGCTTGCCAGTGAAGTTCATGGGCCAGTGCGGTCGCGAGCAGGTTTTGACAACCATTGCCGAGTCTGAGGTCATGGTGATTCCTTCGGTAACAGCAGCCTCGGGTGACCAAGAAGGCCTGCCTGTCACGCTGCTCGAAGGAGCAGCC
Source organism: Actinomycetota bacterium (assembly GCA_039804775.1). Classification (GTDB taxonomy): domain Bacteria; phylum Actinomycetota; class Actinomycetes; order Actinomycetales; family Microbacteriaceae; genus Rhodoluna. Next base: position 7,452 of record JBDLVN010000060.1, on the reverse strand, counting down.
GGTGCCATAGCCGTCATTGCCTCGAACCTTCCCGGCATTAACGAAGTTGTGGTTGACGGCGAGACCGGCGTGCTCACCGAGCAGCGCGATGTGCCTGCTATTGCCAAAGCACTCGAGGCTTTGCTTCGCGACGAAAAACTTCGTGCCAAATATGCAGCAGCCATTGAGGTTGCCGCGGCCGAGTACGACATCGCAGTGATTGGCAAGAAATACAGCGAACTGCTGCTGCAAATCGCTCAGGCCTAGCTTCGCCCACTGCACACCCAGCTAGCGCTGCGAGAGCTATTTCTTAGGCCAAGCCCAAATCTCGAGCTGAATGCCGTCAGGGTCGCGCAGGTATGCCCAACGTGAACCTGCAAGATCACCATCGGTTAGCGTGACCGGCGGTGCGTTGAAAACCGCACCTCTTTCGAGAAGCGTCGCATAGGCGGCATCCATGTCATCGATTTGAAAACAGATGTGGGTTGCGCCAACGTCGCCGTTCTTGAGGTCAAAGTCTTTGCCTGGCGGGTTGTGATATTGCAAGAACTCGATGCGGGTCGAGCCAATGTCGATCATGGCGAATGAAAGTTCGGTGTCTTTGACCTGAACAGCTCGCGAAAGCTCGTCGCCGTGACCGTGGTTAGTTGGCCCAGGTTCGAACCCAAACATCTTTTTGTACCACTCGAAAGATACTTTGATGTCGCGAACCGTAATGCCTACGTGGTGAACACCTTCAACCTTGAATGTCATGATTTCTCCTCGTCTTTGAGTTTCAGTCTCATTCAACAATATTTTGCTTGTGTTCAGAGTCATCAACCATAACGTTTTGCATACATTTTCGTTAGGCATTTTTCGACGGATAGCCAACTTCTCAGTGTTTTATTGGCTTATCGGGGCGTTCGCAGAAAATATTCACAGAAACTCTTAGCAAAAAAAGTTGTTTCAGATAAAAATGTTTAGTTAGACTAAACACAAGTTTCAGCAAATGTTTAGGGCTGAGGTGTCAAGGAGGACATCATGGGTTCAAAGATGCAGGGTCGCACCGTGATTATTACGGGCGGCGCATCGGGCATTGGTCGAGGCATTGCCGTGGGTTTGGCCGCCGAGGGCGCCAACGTGGTAATCGCAGATCTGAACCTCGATGCAGCCAACCAGGTTGCGGCCGAAATCGAATCGGCTGGCGGTGCTGCACTGGGCGTGAAGGTTGACGTCACTGACCGCGCTTCGGTTGCTGCTGGCATTGCCGCGGCAGTTGAGAAGTTCGGCGCATTGCACTGTTATTTCAACAACGCAGGCTTCAACAAGCCGATGAAGTTTCTCGAGGTTACCGAAGAGAACTTCAACGCCATCATGAAAGTGAACGCGCTTGCTGTTTTTGTTGGCACTCAAGAAGCCGCCAAGCAATACATCAAGCAGGGCACGACTGGAAAAGTTGTCAACACTGCCTCGATCGCAGGCCGCACTGGTTTCTCGAGCTTTGCGCCATACAGCGCCTCAAAGGCGGCAGTTATTTCAATCACCCAGGGTGGCGCTCGCGCGCTTGCCGAGCACGGCATCACCGTGAACGCGTTTGCACCAGGCGTGGTTGCAACACCACTCTGGACCCAGCTTGACAAAGACCTTGTTGCTATCGGCGAAGGTGACTCAGGCTTCGACTCGATGTCAAAAGACATTTTGCTCGGTCGCCCAGCCCAGCCAAGCGACATCGTTCCAACCGCACTATTTCTCGCAAGCTCAGACTCTGACTATGTAACCGGCCAAACCATGGCTATCGATGGCGGAATGATTCTGGTCTAACCAGAATCACCGACACCTAAGAAAGGCAAATCATGACAACTGCAACCTTCGGCACAAACCAAGTTGACTGGGAACAGCGCCTAGATTTTGACAAGCTGCGCACCGAGCGCTTGGCCAAGCTGAAAGCACAGCTTGAAAAGTCAGACGTCGGCGCATTGCTTGCCTTTGACTTTGCCAACATTCGTTACATGTCATCGACACACATTGGCACCTGGGCCATTGACAAGGCGATTCGCTTTGCTCTTGTGACCCGCAAGTCAGACCCGATTGTTTGGGACTTCGGCTCAGCCGCCAAGCACCACAAACTTTATAACCCATGGCTAGACACCACCACAGCCGAGGCAGATGCCGACCCACACGCACCACACCACGGTGCCGTCAAGCCTCGCCTCGAGTCGGGAGCCCGCGCTGGCATTTCAACGCTGCGCGGTGCCTTCAACCCAGATGCTGGAATCGCCGATGAGGTTGCCGCCAAGATCAAGCGCGAGCTTGAGAAGTTCGGCTTGCTAAACGAGCCACTCGGCATCGACATTGTCGAGCTGCCAATCTTGTTTGCGCTTCAGCGTGCAGGAATCACCGTGGTTGATGGCCAGCAAATCTTTTTGCAAGCTCGCGCCGTGAAAACCGGCGAAGAGATTGGCCTGCTAACCCAGGCAGCTTCGATGGTTGATGCCGCCTATGAAAAGCTCTATGAGTTCTTGCGCCCAGGCGTCAAAGAGAACGAGGCAGTTGGCCTTGTTTCGAAGGTGCTCTATGACCTCGGTTCAGAATATGTTGAGGGTGTCAACGCAATCTCAGGTGAGCGTTGCTCGCCGCACCCACACGTTTATTCAGACCGACTGATTCGCCCGGGTGACCCAGCCTTCTTTGACATTCTTCACAGCTATCAGGGATACCGCACCTGCTATTACCGCACCTTCGCGGTCGGTTCAGCTAGCCGCGCCCAGCACGACGCCTACAAGCGCGCGCGTGAATACATGGACCGCGCGATTGCGTTGGTGCGCCCAGGTGCAACCACCGCCGACATCGTTGCCGTTTGGCCAAAGGCTGAAGAGTTCGGTTTTGCCAACGAAGAAGCCGCATTTGCTTTGCAGTATGGTCACGGCGTTGGTCTTTCGATTTGGGAGAAACCAATCTTCTCGCGCCTAGTCTCGTTTGATCACCCAGAAGTTTTGGTTGAGGGCATGGTCTTTGCTCTAGAGACCTACTGGCCATCAGCCGACGGCATTGGTGCCGCTCGCATCGAAGAAGAGGTTGTCGTAACAGCCACCGGCTGCCAGGTAATCACGAAGTTCCCAGCCGAAGACCTTTTAGTTGCGGGCCAGCGCTATTACGCAGTCGGAGGCCCATTGCCGCTTCAGCGTGACTCACAGTCACACCTGAACACTCCAGAAGGTCGCGGCTAGGTCTCAAACAAATGTCGTCAAACAGCCAACTGTCTTCAAAAATGATTGCCGCGGTTTATCACGCAGCCGGTGACGTTCGCATCGAAGAGCGCGAGGTGCCAACGCCTGCTGACGGCGAGGTGCTTCTAAAGATTCTTCGTTCGGGCATGTGCGGCACTGACGCGTCTGAGTACAAATCTGGGCCAAAGATTTTTGCAACCCAAAACCAGCACCCAATCAGTGGGCATCACGGCCCAATGATTCTCGGTCACGAATTCATTGGCGAAATCGTCAGTGACGCCGACGCCTCAAGCGGCTTTGCTAAAGGCGACATCGTGGCTTCTGGCGCGGGCATTTCTTGCGGCACCTGCAAGCGTTGCCAGCAAGGTCGCACCAACCTCTGTGAGCGTTACGTAACGCTCGGGCTAAACCGCGATGGCGGTATGGCGCAGTTCGTTGCTGTGCCAACTAGCACACTCGTGAAGGTTCCAGCTGGCCTTAGCCTAGACGCCGCCGGCATCGCCCAGCCACTAGCAGTTGGCTTGCACGCAGCCCGACGCTCGGGCGTGCGCGACGGCGACAAAGTTTTGCTCATTGGTTCAGGCGCTATCGGCACTTTCGTGCTAGCCGGGCTAAAGCACCTCTATGACGCCGAAGTGACCGTGCTTGACTTTGGTGGCGCTCGTCTTGAGCGCGCAGCTCGACTAGGAGCAGACCACACTGTCGAGGTGGGCGATGGGGCCGAGCAGAGCATCCGAGAAATTTTTGGTGCCTCAGGCATTGACGTTGTAATCGAAGCAAGTGGCGCACCCGGTCAAATGGCATTTGCCCTCAGTCTGGTGAAGCGTGGTGGCACCCTGCTGCAAGTTGGTTTGCCAACCAGCAAACAAGAGCTCGACGTGCACAAGATTGTTATGAGCGAAATCAACATCGCAACCACACTCGCTCACGTTTGCGGGCAAGATTTGGCGCCAGCACTAGAGATTTTGAGCAAGACCACTTTGGCTGCCGAACTGATCGAAGGTGTTTATCCGCTCTCGCAAATCAGCGAGCAACTCGAACTTCTAGCCACCGGCAAGATTCAAGGCAAAGTGCTATTTGACCCTTCGCTTTAGACAAGAACTAAAGGGAACAATTTCTAACCGAAAACGATTCAAAACCAAAGAACCAAAGGAGCAAAACATGAAGGCAGCAATCTTTTATGGCGCCAAAGACATTCGCGTTGAGAACATAGCTGAGCCAGCTTCGGTTGGCCCAGGCGAGGTGCGCCTGAAGCCTTTCTGGTGTGGCATCTGCGGCACTGACGTGCACGAATATGCCATGGGTCCAATCGTGATTCCGGCAAAGCCACACAAACTAAATGGTTCGATCTTGCCTCAGATTCTTGGCCACGAATTTTCAGCAGAGGTGCTTGAACTTGGCGCAGGTGTTACCAACGTAAAGGTCGGTGACCGCGTTTCTGTGATGCCGTTGCTTTCTTGCGGCCTTTGCTATTTCTGCAACCGCGGCATGAACCACCTTTGCACCTCAATGGCTTGCATCGGTTTGAGCTGCGAATGGGGAGGCATTGCCGAGCAGGCTGTGGTTCCGGCAGCCAACGTATTCAAGCTTCACGACAACCTGTCAGATGTTGCAGGCGCTTTGGTTGAGCCAACCGCTGTGGCAGCCTATGGTGTTGACCGCGGCAATGTTCGCCCAGGCGACACAATCTTGATCACCGGTGCTGGCCCAATCGGTGCGCTTGCAACGATTTATGCTCAAGACCTCGGCGCCCGCGTCTTTGTGTCAGAGCTGAACCCAAACCGCAAGAAGCTAATCGACAACCTCGGTGTCGCGACCCTTCTTGACCCAACTAAAGATGACGTGGTTGCGATTCTCAAAGACGCAACCCAGGGCATGGGTGTTGACGCGGTTATCGAGTGCTCGGGCAACGAGCGCGCGCTTCAGACAGCTATCAAGTCAGTTCGCTCAGGCGGTTATGTTGTTCAAACGGGCCTTCACACCCGCCCAGCATCAATTGAGCCGATGGAAATCGCCGAACGCGAAATCACCTACACCGGCACCTGGTGCTACCCGGTCACCGACTGGCCTCGGATCATCGATCTAATCGGTCGCCGCAACCTCCCGGTTGAAAAAGTTGTTAGCTCAAAAATCAACATGGATGACATCGTCGCCAAGGGATTCGAAGAGCTTGTTTCGCCGACCGGCAACGAGACCAAAGTTCTAGTGAGAGGCCACTAATCATGAAGGCACTTCAGTTTGTTTCAGAAGGAAAAGCAGCCGTCAACGAGTTGGCCGTTCCAGAAATTGGTGACGATGAGGTTCTAATTGCCTCGCGTGCCGTTGGCGTTTGTCACTCAGACATCGAGCTTCTTGAAGGTCGCTACATCATTCCGTTTAGCTACCCAATCATTCCAGGCCACGAATGGTCTGGTGAGGTTATGCGAGTCGGCTCGAAGGTAACGCGCTTCAAGAAGGGCGATCACGTGGTTGGCGACTGCGTGATTGGTGACGACCACTTTGGTTTCTCAATCAGCGGTGCAGCCGCCGAATTCTTTATCACCAAAGAGTCTTGGTTGCACAAGATTCCGAACAACATCAGCTGGAACAACGGCGCACTTGTTGAGCCTTTCAGCGTGGCCTACTATGCGTTGATGCGCGTGGGCAACGTTAACGCCAGCGACACGCTCGTGGTGCTAGGCGCTGGCCCGATTGGCCTTGCAGTAACCGCCGCAGCAAAAGCTCTCGGTGCTCGCACCATTGTGGTTGAGCCGGTTGACTTTAGACAGCAGGCCGCTCGAGACCTTGGTGCTGACATTGTTTGCTCGCCAGCTGAGATCGAAGATGTGCTGCACAAAGACACCGATGGCCGCGGAGCCAACGTTGTTGTCGAGGCCACAGGCCGCCCAGACGTGATGGCGACCGCACTTGAGTTGGCCGGCTTCAAGGGCCGAGTTGCCTACATCGGCATTGATGTTGGCAAGTCTGCACCAGCCAAGCTTGGTCTGATTCAGTCGAAAGAGCTCACGATCACAGGTTCGATCGGTTCACCTGGCGTTTGGGAGGAAACCATTCGTTTCATGTCTCAGAAGAACATCGACCTGTCACCTTTGGTGACCGCCCGCTTCACCGTTGACGAGGCGCTGTCTGCTGTTGATGCAGCCCAGCACCCGATGAACAACATCAAAGCGCACATCGAGTTCAACGCTTCTATTTAGTTGCCCCTGAGCATCGGTTGATACCCCTAGCAACCGGTGACACAAAAAAAGAATGGCTGTCCAATCGGACAGCCATTCTTTTTGGTTGCAGGTTCGCCGACTGTATTCGCCGAACTGCCGTTTTGTCTTGCTCTAAGGCAGAATGTTTGCCTTGCGGTAGGCCTCAACGTTTGAGAAGAAGCTCTTAGGGCTTGATCTAAAGTTCAAGAAGCCGGCCTCGCGCGATTTGGTCATATCGGTGAAGCATTCAATCTGGCGACCGAGGTCGCTGTCTGAGTGCCACCATGATGCAAGCTTGGTTACATCAGAAACTGCTAGGCCGTTCTTGACGGCAATCTCAGCCCAAACTGGCGCAGCGTCCTTCATCTGCTCTTCGAGAGGCTGAAACGCTTCTGTCTTCGGGCCCTCATATTCCACGCCGAAATGTGCGGCAATCTGTGGCCACAACCAGCGCCATCTGAAAGTGTCGCCGTTTGCAATGTTGAACGCCTGGTTTTCGCCAGCCTTGTCAGTCGATGCCCAAATCAGCTGCTCTGCCAATAGGTCGGCGTCGGTCACGTCAACAACGCCGTTCCAAGCCTGAGTTGAGCCTGGGAATATGAACTTCTTGCCCAGTGCTTTCTGAATCTCGGCATAAACCGAAAGCGTCAAGACCATGTTCATAGCATTGTCAACGGCATAGCCAAAGATGGTGTGAGAGCGGTGAACGCTCCACGTGAAACCTTGATTCTTCGCGGCTTCGAAGAGAATGTCTTCTTGCGTGTAATAGAAGTTAGGTACGTCAAGGCGAGGCTCATCTTCGTGAAAAGGAGTTTCGGCCATCACTGCGTTTGCATAGTTGTCGAATGGGCCCAGGTAGTGCTTGAGACCGGTTTGCAGAGCAACGTGACGAACGCCACCATCTGGCTCAAGCGCATCGACCAAGTTTTGAATCGTCGCTCCGTTGACCTCAATGTTTTCGGCCTCAGAGTCTTTTTTGATCCAAGCGGTCATGAATACGATCTCTGGCTTTAGGCCCGCGAGAGCAGTTTTCATAGCTCCTGCATCAAGTAGGTCAGCCTTGATGTGAT
>JBDLVN010000059.1:0-6442 GCA_039804775.1 Actinomycetota bacterium | reverse complement strand
CTTTGGCGGGGAACGTCGATGCTAGAACAATCAGATTTGGCTTTGGGTCAGACATTATTGACTATTCGCTTTCGCTTGAAGTTTCGCAGCACGCTTATCTTTTAGCTTTGAGAGGTTTAGGCCAACGAAGTCATTGGTCAAAAGCCCAGCAACGCCAACCACGGCCAAGACAAAGAAGATGCCTAAGAAGTGAATCCACATGCGGTTGAGAGAGTCATCCCAGCCGACGCGGCCAAGGGTAGGTGAGCCAAACTGGCCACCGTCAACCATCTTGGCCAAGAACGAAGCCACGGCGAGCGCGCCGGCAATACGAAGCAGGGTGCCATAGACCGCCTCGCGATTTATGAACACCGACAGAACTACCACGAACAGTAATCCCCAGAAGAAATAGCCCCAACCTCCGGTTGCAAAAAAGAGGTTAGTGACTAGGCTTCGGTCACCCTTTTTGAGAGCGTTGAAAAACACAACCTCGAGCAGCAAAAAGAGCGCAAACAAAATCAAAGGGGTCAATGCAAAAACCCGAGTCATTAGGTTCGGCGCCCAGCGATAAAGCGCCCAAACGATTGCCAAAACTAGCAACATTGCCAGCGGAGCCAGCCAAGCCATGCGACCTGCGAGTACGTAGCTGTCGACGGTGTACATCCAAGTTAAAAAAGCTGCGAAGACCGAGGCGATCGAAATCAGAACCTCACGCGGTTTCGTGCCGTAGCGGGCGGCAAAGATTGCCACAACCACCAGAGCCAAGAGAGCGCCTTCGGGCCGGGTCATGGTTACAACGGCAAGGCCAAGACAGACCACGACAAGTCGCGCCTTCTCGCTCACAAAGAAGTCAACCGGCACCAACATGGCAGCGATGGCGGTAGTGATGCCGAGCGCAACCATGGTGTGGCCATTGACATAGAAGATTGCAACGAGCGGCATTGTCGCCGTGAACACAACGGCACTCACCGCCGCGAGTGAAGCAATCGAAACCGCACGGCTAAAGCCACGAAGCAGGTGCCAGGCAAAACCCAGAGTCAAAATGCCAACGAGCATAAAGATGATCGGAACAAAAGCGTCGATGCGGTTGCCACCCTCACCGGTGCCTAACATCAAGATCAGCGCGAAGCCGCGCTTGAGCGACATTGAAGTTCCCAACGCCGTTGGGGTGCCGCCCTGCGAGATGTAGTCAGAGAGCGCAAGAATCCAAAGAGCGTCACCGTGCGAGCGAGTGAAAAAGTGCAAAACGTTGACAATGATTTCGCCAAAGCCGAACACTGCAATCGAGATTGCAAGTGACCAGAGGTGATTTCGTAGCTTGGCAATCGCCGGCAGAGCCAATGCTGTCAGCACAGCCACAAAGACCCAGACGTCGAGCGAATCGATATGAGTCGGCAGACGGTTGGCCACCGAGGCAACAACCGCGCTCAAAACCCTGACAACGATTACGGCTAAGAAACCGACAGGCAGAATCAGCCAAAAGGTTTTTGTCGCTAAACGGCTGCCGACAGCAACAGTTGCAACGGCAATAAACGCGAGCAGAGCAAGGTCGAGCATCAGTTCACCGGGCCAATCGCGGTCTCTAGGAGCTTTTGCTCAACCAGACCATAAATGTCTTTGGCAAAAAACACCGCAACAAAATCTGTTGGCTTGTCGTTGATTTTTGGGTTGGTCAAAATGCGCACATCGCAATATTTGACCAGGCGGTTCAGGCAACGAGTCTTGCTCAGTTCAACCTTTGTGCCACCTGGCGCATAAAGTGGGTAGGTCTGCGATGCGTCAAGAACAATCGGCAAGTTGACGCTGTCGAGCTTCAAGTTGTTTATCAGGCCAAGTTCGGCAGGAATATAGATGCCGTTGGTCTCGAGCGAGCCGAGGTGCTTTAGGTTGACCGAGCCGTGGTTGTGAGCAACGATAAAAGCCAGCCCCCAGTTCCAATCTTTATCTTGGATGATTTCGCTTGCCGTTTGATAGCCGGCAGGGCGTTGATAAGGCTGTGGGTTATTTGCCAGAAAGCGATTTGCGCCAACCAATGCCAAAGCAACTAAGGCAACCGAAACCAAGCGACGTGCTGATTTCAGATTTTTCATTGGGCTCTCAGATTCATTACGGCGGATGCTCAAAATTATAGCCGAAGGGTGCATATTCGAGCCCGCAGGAGGTTCGGCTGAGGTCGCCGAAAGCTGTCACGAAGCCTGTCTTCTAGAGGCTCAATTCGGGCGACTCTGGTAGATTTAAGCAAATAAACATTTGCAGCGGAACGGGCCAAATGAAAATTCTTATTCTCAATAGCGATTCGCCAAACAATCGTGGCGACCGGGCTATTTTGGCCGGCAACGTCGAACTTCTGAAGTCGGCATACCCTGACGCACAGATCACTTCTTTGTCGCAATTCAAAGAACGCGACGAAGCCTGGTTTGGCATTAACTTTTTAAAGCTTTCGCCCTACAGCATCAAGCCCGCTGACTATCTAAAACTTCTTGCTGAGGCTAGAAAATCAGACATCATCTTTTGGGGTGGTGGCGAAATTCTCAAAGACTACACAAACAAAATCTCGCTCTTCTATTGGGCGCTAAAACTGTTTGGCATTCGAGTCGTCAACAAGAACATCATCGGCGCTTTTCAAGGCATTGGCCCAACCAAGGCCAACATCAGCAAAAAGGTCATCGCATTTGCTGTTAGCCAGTGCCGAGCTTTTCTAACCCGAGACGAAGAGTCAAAGGCAAAACTAGAGGCCTGGGGCGTGCGCATTCCGATCATCGCCTCTTATGACCCAGCAATTTTTGAACAAGCTAAGCCGGTTACACCTCAAGCACTTAAGAACTTCACCGAAACCCAGGGAATTCCTGTTGAGGTTTTGAACAATTACATCGGCTTCGGCGTTCGTCGCTGGTTTCACTACCGCGCGAGCTCATGGCTACCTGCCAGCCTAAAGCCTTGGCAAAAAGCCACCGTTGAAAACAGCGACGAGCTCAACCTCTATGTCAGCAACCTCGCTCAGATCGCAGACAATCTAGTTGAAGCGCACGACGCGAACATCGTGTTTTTTCCCATGCATGTTTCAGCATCTGAAAACGACCAGGGTTTCGCGGGCGAAGTCATCGCTCGCATGAAGCACGCCGAGCGCGCCTACCTAATCAGCAAAGACAATCTTGCACCGGCCGAAATGGTTAGCGTGCTGTCGATGGCTCGTGCATTCATGGCATCGCGCCTGCACTCAGCAATCTTGGCCTCGGTGGCAAACGTTCCTGCCTACTGCTTGTATTACGTTGACAAAGGTCGCATCTTCTTTGAGCAGATGGGTCTTGCAAAGCACAGCGCAGCGATTGCAACCATCTTGAACGACGGAGCGGTTGAAACCCTGACCAAAGAAATCAACCTTTTGATTGCCAACTCAGCCAAGGTCAAGGTCGAGATGAACGAGCGCCTCGGTCAGATGCGAAACGAAATCGAACGAGACCTTCAGCAGGCAGTTAATGGCTAAGAAGCTAATACCAGCGGTTTTTTATGCGCTGGTAATCATCTTTGCTGCCGTCTATCTTTCTCGAATCGACTGGCAGGGCCTTTCACAGGTAACCATCAACCCCTGGTGGCTGGCAGTCGCAACGGCCGTTTCACTGCTCACTCGCTACTGGTTCGCCGAAATCTGGCTTTTGCTTCTAACTCGCTTGGGTGCGCGCCTTGAAGGTTTTCGCGCGCAACTGTTTGTGGTTTATAGCAAAGCTTGGCTAGGTCGCTACATTCCTGGCGGTGCTGCTTGGATCTTTGGCAAAATCTATTTCGCCAGCCAGGTCGGTGTTTCAAAAACCAAACTTGCAATCAGCAGCTTTCTCGAAGGCGCACTGCAGATCATCGTGGTTTTGGTTTCAGCCGCCGCGTTGCTTGCCGTTGACCCGCGCGTGAGCCAGTTCGGTCCGCTCTGGGTCTGGGGTCTCGTAGCTGTGTGTGTGGTTGGGCTCTTGGCGGTGTATCCGCCGATATTTAATCGCGTGGTCAAGTTTGGCTATGCCAAAACTCGCAAGAAGACGCTCGACGATGCCGACTTGCCAAACAACCGCACCATTGGTCTTGGCATCGCAGCTTTTGCCGGTTCTGCCCTCATCAGCGGTCTGTCATATTTCTTCATCGCCAAAACCCTCGTGCCAACGCTTAGCTTCAATGACGTGTTCTATGTCGTGGGCACGGCCAACCTTGCCAGCGCGTTGAGCATGCTTGCATTCTTTGCACCGGCGGGCTTGGGTGTTCGCGAAACCATTCAGCTGACGACGCTGCTAGTGATTATGAACCCGGCGCAGGCCCTGGCTGTAACAGTTTTCATGCGCCTGTGGAGCATCGTGCTCGACGTTGTATTTTGGGTCGGCTCGCTGGCCGTTCAGCGTGCACTCAAAGCAAAAACCGTAGCGCTCGAACCGACCGATGGCGCGCCCGAGGCGAACCCTGAAGTGAAAGATTAGAGAATAGGTGCCTATGCGCAAATCAATCGAAGGTGCCTGGCACTGGGCTGCCAGGGTTGCAGCTTCTAAGTATTTCTTTTTTGCAACCTGCCTGGCTTTTGTCGCCATGTCGGTTTTCTTTGCAGTTTCAGTTGTCTTTCCCCACTACAGCGGCGTCATCAACGGCGTAGTTCGAGTCACACCACCAAACCGAGTGCCTGACGAATTTAGGCACATAGCCAACATTCTTCTTTATGTTCAGCGCGATTTCTGGGCCGGGCCAGTTATTTCTAACGCAACGCCAGAGACTTTGCGCCTCGGTGAAGTGAGTAGGTTTCCGAGCTATTTCTATTACTACGCGATGAGCTTTTTTGTGCGCTGGTTCGACTTTGGCGGCAGCAACTACTATGCCGTGGTTCTTACCCTTCGCCTGGTTACCGCTGTAACTGGCCTGCTGACCCTTATCGTCGTGCGCAAGTCGCTGTTGCGTCTGAAGTTCTCGATGGCCACAGCGAACATAACGGTTTTCGCCCTGCTGCTAACCGGTCGTTTCGTTTGGCAAAGCGCAGGTGTGAGCTATGACATGCCGTCGATGCTTTTGTTTGCAGTGTTTTGTCACTATTCGATCAAGTTCATTCAGTCTCGAAACCTTTGGCTTGTTGTTCCACTGCTCGTTTTCACGTTTCTCAACTCGGTTGTTAAATACACCTACCTACCGTTTCAAATCGGTTACCTGGCACTGATTCTCGGTTGGTTTCTTTTCACCCGCAAAAAGCACACGGGGCCGATCTGGGTTAGACCGGCATCCACGCGTTTTTGGCTCTGGATCATTGCCACAGCAATCTCGTTCGCCCTGTTTGCCGAACGCATTCTGCAGAACATTTTGGTTTGGCGCCAGATTGAGCCTGGTTGCGACAAGATTCAGACCTATGCCAACTGCTTCTCTTTGATGGGCATCTTTAGGCGCAACGAGTCTGCCGCCGCTGCGGTTGCCAACGGCTCTGCCCATGACTTGATGAACCCATTCACCTATGTGGTGCGCTGGGTGAACAACATCTATCAATCAATCTTTTTTTATCGAGGATGGTCAACCCACAACTGGTACGTAATCGAACGTGTCATCGTTGTCGGTCTGTTGGCTACCGCGGTTGCAGTTGTGCTATTTGTGATTGGTGCGATTCGCAACGGTCGTTCACCTGAACGCCTCTTTGTCATCGCCGTTGTAGTTAGCTATGTGGTTGGTGTGTTTGCATTCAACGCCAAAACTTACCTGAACCTTCACGTCACATTCGCTGCTTCTGGCCGCTACCTTTTGCCGATTTTGGGGTTCTTCTTTGCCTTCGGAGTGCTCGGTATTAGAGAGCTTTTCAAGATCAAATCGATAATGCTCAAGCGCGTGGTTTTGATTTCACTCGGCGCTCTGGTGGTGCTGTTCTGGTGGTGGCATAACCCACTGGTTGCCTACGACCCGCTATATCACTCGAAGAACTTCTGGGGCAACATGGGCCCGATCGCAGACATCTTTCACCGAATGATTCTGGTGAAGCGTTACCGCGGCTGACCGATGGTCTGAAATTAAAAAGGCGCGTCTTGACCAATGGCCAAGACGCGCCTTTGACTATTTGCTACTTAAGTCGCTCAGGCACGGCTGCTTCGATTAGCGGGGCCACCCGCTCTGAGGCTCGCCAAGAAATGTGGCTGAAGTCGCGATATTGCAACTGGTTATCGATCACTGGCTTGCAAAAGTCGTCACAGAAGAGGTCTGTGGGGTCAACCACCGCGGTGTTTGGCAAACCCTGAATTGCTTCAGGCAAAGCGTCTTCTGGCAACAACGCCTCCTCGCGTGGCACGGCGCAGTCTTCAGCAGCATTGCCCCTAGCTGACACCAGGCAAGCCGATATATCTTTCATTGGCTTTGGGTTGTCTTTAATAAGCAGCCAAAACTCGCCACGCTTTGTTTGAGATTCGACAAGCTTGCGATAGCTTGCGCTCACGGCAGCATTGCCGTCGGTGTAAAAAGACGCGTTGCT
>JBDLVN010000058.1:0-15119 GCA_039804775.1 Actinomycetota bacterium | reverse complement strand
GGGGGGGGGATGGGAGGCAGCTGGCGCAAACTTTTTGAGTTGTTTGCGATTCGCCGACGTCTAGTCGTCGTCGCCCTCGTCTTCATTGTCGTCACCAAAGTTGCTGCCAGAGCCGCTGGCCGAGTTGCCGGCCGTTGGCGTGGCGCTCGAAGTGTTGCCGTGGCTAAAGCTTGGTGGCGTTGGGTCAGCCACAACAGGGTCAGCGCTAGGGCTTGGGTCTGCTGCCGGTGTTGGGTCTGCTGACGGGGTTGAACTTGATGTCTTGGCAGCGCTTCGTGATGCACTGTGAGATGAAGCGCTGAATGAAGTTGCGTCTTCGCCTGCGGCAGCCTGGGCTGCGGCAGTAGCTTCAGCTGTTGCCGTCGCCTCAGCCTCGGCCAAAGCGGCGGCTGTTGCATCGGCTTCTGAGCCTGCAGCCTCAGCGCCTTGAGATTGAGAAGCAGCGTTAGCTTGGTCGGCGTGCTGAAGGTTTGCAGGCGACATAATTTGATTCGATGCAAAGATGCTGCCGCCAAGCACAAAGGCGCTTGCTAGGTAGGTTGCAACCTTGGCCGTAACACCAGCGGCTGTTGAACCGCCAAAGTTGTATGTTGCGTCTGCTGGAGCGGCCTCTTGCACCTCTGGAGCCTGATAGAACTCTTTGTTCTCAAACATTTTCATCACCCGTTTCGAAAAACTTGCAACTTTTGCTGCACCATTATTGTTTCGCTGTGGGTTGAGAGTAAACCCAAAAATGGGTGTGAAAAAGCTGTGAATTATTCTCAACTTTTTTGCTGACAGTTTGATGGGTCTTCAGCTGAATTTCACTTATCGACCCGATAGTTGAAACGTGAGCTATCAAGAAATTCGCAACTATGTTGCAATCGGAGACTCTCTTTCTGAGGGTCTTGGCGATTTCGCTTTCGAGTGGTTTGATAACCGCGAAGGCTGCGGCTGGACAGACCGTTTGGCTACCTTGCTGACCATTCAGGCTGAGGCCCGCGGCCACAAGTTTCACTATGCAAACTTCGCCATTCGCGGCACCAAACTTCGAAAGATCATGACCACTCAGCTAGACGCTGCGCTAGCCCTGAACCCAGATTTCATCACGGTTATGGCAGGCGCTAACGACATTATGACCAAAGTCAAAAAGCTGCCAGAACTTGAGAGGGTTTATCGTGAGGGCCTGATGCGCATTCAGGCAAGCGGCGCCAAGGTTATTGTGGCAAACATCATGAACCCGGTTCACCTTCGCGTGTTCAGCCCGATGGCTTATCGCGCCAACCGCATCACCGCGCTCATCGAACGCAGTGCAGCCGAACTCGGCATCAAGGTGATCGACATTCACGGCATTCACGAACTTCACGATTTGAGATATTGGGCCGATGACATGGTGCATTTCTCGGGCCACGGGCACATCAAAGTTGCCAACCGAGCAGCCGAGCTAATGAACCTTGACTATCGCATGCCCGAAGCCAAACTTCCCTTTGCACCCGATCTGAGTCGCTCTCTTCGAGAAACAATCCGCTGGGTGCGCAACTACCTCTTGCCCTTTTTCAAACGCAAGCTGACCGGGCGTTCTTCGGGTGATGGGTTCGAGGCGAAGTATCCGTCGTTTACTCGCATCAACCACGAAGCCTTTGAGACTTTCGAAGTGGTGCTGGCCGCCTAAACCCGCGACGATGCCCTTCGGCGCCTCAAATAGTTGCCGAGCAACTCGATCGGCAAAGGCAACGACGACAGCACAACGAAACCGAGCACAACAACCTCAACGTTTTGGTGAACCCAGGTGATTTGGCCGAGCCAATAGCCGAGGTTCATAACGCCCACCACCCACCCGAAACCGCCGATGAGGTTATAACGCAAGAAACGGCGCCATTCAAAGTGGCTGATGCCGACAAACATGGGCACGAGCGCCCGAAGCACCGGCACGAAGCGGGCCAGAATGATTGCACGAGAGCCATAGCGGTTGAAAAACTCTTGGGTTCGATCAACCGTTTTTGCGTTGAAGAACCAGGTTGAGCGCCGCTCGAATAGGTGCGGGCCGAGCCTTTTGCCGAGCCAAAAACCAACCTCAGAACCGCTCACGGCTGCTAGAAACACAATTAACAGTGCGAGCGCAAAGGGAAAATTTTCGAGATTTGGAATGGTGGCAAGGCTCAGGCCGAGCAAGAAAAGCAGTGAGTCACCCGGCAAAAACGAGCCGAGAATGGTAGCCGTTTCAAAAAAGATGATGATGGCAACACCCCAAACGGCAAAGTTGCCGAGGTTAGCGATAATCGCGTCAGCGTTAAACCAGTTCAATGTTTAGAGCCTTCTTAGAAGCGTCGGCACGTTTTGCCGAGTTGAGTGTTATCGCTTCATTGTAGAACTCTAAAAGTTTGGCGTTATTTGCCTGCCAAGATTTCTTGATAACCGCGCGGCGTGCGCCTTCGCCAAGTTTGGCGCGAAGGTCAGCATCGGCGACTAGGTCGCTCACGATTTTGGTGAAACCGTGCTTGGCAAACGGTTCGGCAAGCCTGCCGCTCACACCGTCTTCGATCAAGAACTTAGGGCCACCTGCTGCAGGTGCAACGACGGGCAAGCCGGCCGCCTGAGCCTCTTGAATCGTCTGACCAAAGGTCTCTTCGGTGCCGAAGTGCACAAAAATGTCGATGGCCGCATAAGCCCTGGCAAGTTCAAGCCCAGACAGGCGACCCGCAAACGTGACCGGGTGCCCAGTGAACTCAGCTTCAAGTCGCGGGCGCTCAGGGCCGTCGCCAACGACCAAAAATGCGGTGTTTTCAACGCCAAAAAGTTCGGCCAAACGCTGAACCTGTTTCTCTGGCGCCAAGCGCCCGACAAAACCAATCACAACTGGGTCTGTGCCATTTTTTCTCTTAGCGCGGGCCTGAATTTGTGAGCGCAAGGTTTCAGCCTCGACCTCGGCGCGACGGTTGGGGTGAAACAAATCTAGGTCTACGCCTCGGCCCCAAACGTGCACGTTGCGCACGCCAAGACGCTCAAGATAACCTGCGGTCTCTGGGGTTGGCGCCAAGTTGAGCGTGGCGGGTTGGTGAATCGCAGCAATCAAACGGTCAACCATGGGGCGAGCAAACCTCAGGTTGTAGCGCTGCATGTAGCCCGAGATGTCGGTCTGATAAACCGCTACCGATGGCACACCCATTCGCTCAGCAGCGGCGATAGCTTGGCCACCAAGCATGAACGGCGATGCCACGTGAATCAAGTCTGGGGCAAAGTCTTCGAGCTGGGCCTGCAAGAAAGGCCCTGGCACCGCCACCGCAAACTGCATCAGTGGCACCGAAGCCGATTTGACCAGCTTGAAGCCGAGGTGCTTCTCGGTGGGGGCTGTCGGCGCGATCACCAGAGCCTCAAAATTGTGCTGCTTAAAAGTCTCTAGAACGCGCACGACCGAGTTCGTCACGCCGTTGATTGAAGGCAAGAACGACTCGCTAACAACTGCCACTCTTAAGCTCATGAACAAAATATAAACAACCAACGTTTCAGTTGCGTCATTGCCCGATTAACACTTAGTAAACGGCAAGTGAGTGGTTGCCGAAGGAATCCCCGATCAAAAAAATCGGGCCCCACCACGAAGGTGAGACCCGACTTTTAGTTAGCGATTATTACTTGACTAGAGCGATTAGCTGCTGAGCCTTAGCCTTGATTGCGCCTGAAAGTGCAACATAACCAAGAGTGGTCTGCTTTGCAGGTGCACAGCTGTTGACAACATAGCCAAAGAATGCCTTGACGGTTGCTCCCTTAGCGTGCTTGCTCGAGTGTGCTAGACCGTAGGTGATTAGTGAAACGTTGTAGGCGCCCTTGACGTTTGCCTTGTAGTCGATGTTGACAAGACCGTTGTTAGCAACGTGAACACCCTGAGCCGCAATGAATAGACCAGCAGTCTTTGAGCTTGGCTTGACGAACTGGCCAGCACCGTTCTTGACAGCCGCGAACTTTAGGTTGCTCGACAAGGTGTCTTTAAGGTCTGCATAACCGATGGTGCCGGTGTTGCCTTTGATGTAGTTCACAACGTCAACCGAAGCAGCCTTGCCAACCGAACCTGAACCGGTGTAACCACCAGCGGTTGCGAATGATGAGTTCTTGACCCAACCAGCAGCAGCGTTCTGAGCTAGGTAGTTGGTGAAGTTCTCGGTGGTGCCAGAGGTTGTGTTGCGATAGACAACGGTGATGTCAGTTGCAGGCAGTGTTACTGAAGTGTTGAGCGCCTTGATTGCCGAGTTGTTCCACTTGGTGATGGTGCCCTTCAAAATCTTGCCTAGAACGGCAGGAGTTAGGTTTAGGTTTGCAACACCTGGAACGTTGTAGGCAACCGCAATCGGGCCTGCAACTAGAGGAACATAAAGGGTGTCGGCAGGCTTGCGGTCAGCAGAGCCATAAGGTGCGTCAGCTGCACCAAAGTCGAATGAGCCGCTGTTGAAGCTGCTGCGGCCGGTGCCTGAGCTGCTTGAAGTGTAGGTTACGGCGTCGCCGTTGTGGTTCCACTCAGCTGCACATGCCTTGAGCATGCCACCGGCGAACGATGAACCACCTGCGGTTAGGCTGTTGCTTGCGAACGCAGCTGGGCCTGCAAGCGCGATTGAGGCTACAGTGGCCAAACCGGCTACTGCACTAACGATCTTCTTGTTAAGCAATTTTTCTCCTTAGATTACTCGCACCGAGTGATTTCATAGAAGCAGTCGAAAGTTAAATTGCTTTGGTTATTTTGGTTAACAGAAACCAAACATTCGAAATTATTTGGCAGAAAGAACGACGCGGCGATTCTTGTTTGGGTCGGTCTTGCTCACCGGGGTAGCTGCACCGTGGCCAACAATCTTTGATGAGGCCCAACCTAGAGTCTTCAGATATTTGGCAACAGCGGTGGCACGTGCCTTTGCGATGGCCGCCGCAGCCGAGTCAGCCTTCACTTTTTTCACGGCTGTGCCAGCAGCGTATCCGTCGAGAGTGATCAATGTTGTCTTCGAAACTTTGGCAGCCCAAGCCTTGATCGACTTTTGCGATGCTGCGGTCAGCACGGCAGAGTTGAGAGCAAACAAGATAGTGACCGGTGCAGGTTTAACAACAGGTGCAGCTTGAGTGGCAACCTGTGTCGGTGCCGAGTAGGCACCGGTGCCAACGCCGTTGATCGCGGCAATTTCAAACTCATAGTTGGTTGAACTTGGCAAGCCCGAAAGCTGGTAGGTCAAGATGTTGCCTGGTGTCACGAGAGTCCAGTTGCCGGCACCAACCACACGATAGCCCAGCGAATAACCGGTAACAGCCGAACCGCCGTTGGTTGAGGTGGTGCTCCATGAAACTTGGATGCTCGTTGCAGTCGCTGTGCTCGCCCCGAACACGGGTGCGGTGGCATAGTTCAATGTTGTGACGGCAACTGGGGTCATCCAATTCGCCGTGCCTGAAGTTGTGGCAACGCCGTTTAGTGCTGCGACTTTGACCTCGTAGGCAGTGCCCGGTGTCAGGCCAGTGATCGTTGCCAACAGCGCCGCAGCACTAAGGTTTGAGCCGTTCGTCCAGTTCGCAGCGCCAACGGCTCTATAGGCCAAGGCATAACCAGTGATTGCCGAGTTGTGCGCGCCCGGTGCCGTGAAGTTGATTGTGACCGAGGTGCCGGTTGCCGAGCTTGACGTGACCACAACTGCATCAGGTGCGGCGGTGATAATGCCCACCGATGTTTTTGCTGAGGCCGTAGCACCGAATGCACCTTGGTCTAAGCCGTTGATGGTCGCCGCTTGAAACTCATAATCGGTTGATGCCGCCAAACCCGTGATTGTTGCCGTCGGCGAAGCGATTGCGCCAACAAAGTTCACCCAGTCTGTCGCGCCAGTTTGACGATAGCGCACCGCATAGCCGGTGGTGGCAGAGTTCATGACCACTGTAGGGGCGGCCCACGCGAGGGTGATGCTCGAGCTTGAAACCCCAGTGGCCGTGCTGATTGCCAGAGCCTGTGGCAGCGTGAAAGCTACCGGGTCAGAGAAGTTAGCCACCGCGCTCAAGGGTGCCGCACTGTTGAGCGCAGCCACCTGAAACTGATAGTTCGCGAGGCTAAAGGCAGCTTTTTGATCAGCAATGAACGTGGCCTGGTCACCAGGGCTCATGGCATAGTTCGCGTCGAGTTGCACCGCTGCATCAATGGCGTCGGCTAGAGCAGCCTCGGCAGCTTTGGTGGCTGCGTCAAAAGTGACGCTCGTTGCATTTGACGCGATTGTCAAACTTGCATCTGACCAACCAGCATCTGCAGCCGCCTTCAACTGAACCGCATAGCCGGTGATCGCCGCGCCACCGTTGCTTGGCGCTGACCATCGCAAAGTCACGTTAGAAACTGAGCCTGAAACCGTTGCGTCAACCGAAGAAATCACTACCGGCTCGGCAGCAACGGCACCATCGATGTCGGTGCGCACAAACAGCGAGTCAGATGTCGGCCCCGCACCAATAACATTTTCTGCAGTCAGGGTTACTTCATATTCGGTGTCTGGTTGCAAGCCGGTGAATGTGTTGCTCGAAAAGAGAGCCGCGAGTGTGGTGGTAGTGAAGTTTGCATCACCAACAGCTCTAAAACCCAACGCGTAATCAACAATCGCACTGCCACCGGTTTGTGTAACGGGCGACCATGCGACGGTTAGTGATGTTGTGGTCGAAGCAGTCACGCTTAGAGTTGTCGGCTTGGCAGGAACATCAGATTGGGTCGTGACTGTCTCAATGTTCGAGAAGTTGAACGTCGTCAGGTCTGACAAGTCACCAGCGTCGCTCAAGGCGGCAACTTTGAAGTCATAGTTTGTGCCGGCGGCTAGGCCAGTCAGAGTGAAAGTTGTGGCTAGTGGGTCAGCGGCTAAAACTTCGTCGCTCACCAGAGCAAACGGGGCTGCGCCTTGGCGCTCAAGAACTGCATAGCCAGTGATTGGTGTGCCGTTGTCGGCAGGGGCCTCCCAAACCAAAGTGATTGAGGTTTGGCTGTCAGAAAAGGCGTCGGTTAGAAGCACCGCATCGGCTACTCCGGCCGAAACTGCTGAGGCAGAAAATTGCGCTGGCAATGCCAAAGCCACGGCGAGCACAGCGGCGCTCAGGGCTTTAATCGACGGATGCCTTAAAAAACGCATAGTAATAGGCTACAAGCTGTTGCTTGTTAAATGAACTGAGATTAGGCGGCGATTGCGATTGCAGGCTCTTCAAAGCCTTCAAAAGTGGCAACTTCGGCACGCTTGGTTGAATATTTCATTACGCCAGAGCCAGTGGGCTCAGCCATGTTTTCGATAATGGTCAAGAGCTTGCAAGTGTTGCACTTGATGTGGCCAAGCTCTGCGCTCTCGGCAGCCAGAGATTCCCAGCGCAAAAACGAGCGACCGACAGACTTAATAGCCGATTTCTTGTGACCACAGCTGTTCTGCTTGCGCATTATGGACCATCCCCTAGTAGTTATTGTGAGCAATCCCTTGCTCTCAACAATTCACAGAATACTCTCAGCTAAGGCAGTTGCACAACATCTGCTCGGTGTGTCTGAAGTCTTTTTTCTTCAGCGCTTAAACAGCAACCTCGATTAGCGTTGCGGTCATGACTTCGACCAGACCAGCGAACCAAGCGCTTCTAAAACAAATGCTCGTGAAGGTGCCCGCAGTGACGGCATATTTCTGGCTCATTAAAGTGCTGGCAACAACCGTTGGTGAAACCTTCGCCGACTTTCTAACGACCTACTTTCACAAAGATTTGCACATTCTCACGAGGCACGCTTCTTTGTTTGTTTGTGCAATCTCGCTTGGTGTGCTGCTAATAGTCTTAGCAATTCAATTCAGCACGAAAAAATATGTTCCGGTGATCTATTGGTCAGCGATTGTTGTCATTAGCGTTGCAGGAACACAGATCACAGATGCTCTGCACGACATATATGGTGTCGAGTTGTGGGTTACAACTCTATTGTTTGGCGCCCTACTGATCATCACCTTTGCAATCTGGTATCGCAGTGAAAAGACTCTCGCAATGAAGAGCATCAACACAACTAAACGTGAGGCCTACTATTGGTTGGCCATTCTGTTCACATTTGCCCTCGGCACTTCTGCGGGCGATCAGCTTTCAGAAGTAATGAGTGATGGCTTTCTGGTTCCACTGCTTCTATTTGTAGGAGCAATCGCTGCAGTCGCGGTGCTAAACAAATTGAAGTGGATCTCAACGATTTCTGCATTCTGGGCAGCCTATATTTTGACTCGTCCTTTGGGAGCGAATCTGGGTGACCTTTTAGCCCAAGACCCAACAGACGGTGGCTTGGGGCTTGGCACCAACACAGTTAGCCTCATTTTTCTAGGTTTGATTTTGCTGTCGGTCACCGTGCTCTCACTGACCAAGAGAGACAATCTCGATAAAAGCTAACCCAGCTCAGCACAAACTGGCTTTGATGCTCAGCATATACTGGCTTTGATGCTCGGCTCTGTGCGAAAGTTGTTGCATGAGCAAAGTCGCAGGTGCCCCTATTAGTTATCGAAGCAGAAAGTTTGGGTCTGCCAGCCTGGCCGTTGTCGCCTCTTTGGTGCTCACCCTCGCCCTTCAACCGCAAGCCAGCAGCGCCGTCACCGCGCCAGAACAGAACACCCCGAGCTGGGCGGCATCGTCGACCATCTATGAAGTGAACGTTCGTCAGTTCAGCCCTAGTGGCAACTTTGATGGCGTCACGGCCCAACTGGCTCGACTAAAAACGCTGGGTGTTGGCATCTTGTGGCTAATGCCGATTTACCCCATCGGTGTTCCTGAGCGCAAAGGCACCCTTGGCTCGCCTTATTCGGTGGCTGACTATTTGGGTATCAACTCAGAATATGGCAACTCGACCGACCTGCACGAACTGATTGATGGTGCCCACAACCTCGGCATGCACGTCATTCTTGACTGGGTGCCGAATCACACCGCTTGGGACAACCCCTGGACCACCCACAAAGACTGGTACCTCCTCGATGGCAGCGGCAACTTTCAACCGCCCCTTGGCACCGACTGGAGCGACGTGATTCAGCTCAACTATGCCAACGCCGAAATGCGCCAAGCCATGATCGACGCGATGAAGTATTGGGTGACAACTTTTAGTGTTGACGGTTTTCGCGAGGATGCCGCCGGCATGGTTCCAACCGATTTTTGGGAGCAAGCCAAAACTGGCCTAGCTGAGACCGGTCGGCCGCTATTCATGTTGGCCGAGGCAAACGGGCACCCTGATTTTCTGTATCGAGCTTTCTCGGCTGACTACAACTGGCCCGCCATGCACCTTTTAGAGGAGGTGCCCAGCCGAACAGTTGGTAAGGCAGACCTTTTTAGCCAAATGTATGACGAAAGCTACAGCTACCCCCGAGGCAGCTTCGCTATGAACATGCTGACTAACCACGACGAAAACTCTTGGAACAACACTCTGCCAAACATCTATGGCAAACACGAAAAAGCGTTGGCTGCGTTGACGTTCACGTGGCCTGGAGTTCCGCTGATCTATAACGGTCAAGAAACCGGCTCTAACCAAAAGTTGCAGTTCTTTGAAAGCGATCCGATCGCGTGGAACAGCCAGTCGCCCTTGCAAACGTTTTATCGCCATCTTGTATCTCTCAAGAAAAACAACTCGGCCCTGTTTGCAGGAACAGCGGGTGGCAACCTAACAACGATTGCCACAGGCAACCCAGATGTTATGGCATTTTCAAGAATCAAGGGTTCGTCACGCGTAATCACCGTCATCAACCTTGGCAAATCAAAGCAAACTGTCAGCCTGAGAATTAGCAACAAGAAGCGCCTGCTCTTTAACTTCAACACCCGCAAGCAGGCTTGGCTCAGCCCTGTTAGCAAAGTCACACTCAGCGGCTATAGCTTCAACATTTTCAGCACGAAGCTTTAAGTTTTAGCGAGCCGACAGTGTGCCTGCAGGGCAACGGTGGTGCGGCCGAAGGTTATCCCACGTTATATTTGGTGACCACCGAGCGCATGACGGTCAGGTTGACGCGTGAGTCGCTGTAGTCTGCGGTGAGCATGAAATCTTGGCCATCACGCGAGGCGATGCGCACAGCCAAACCTTTGCCATTCAAAAAAGCCACGGCCGCAGACTCACTCATGCCCAAGCTTTGGCAACCGGCATAATCGGCGTCAAGATAGGCCTGGTTGCGAGCAGCAGGGTCGTTGCTAGACGCAGGGCCAGCTAGTTGACGGGTGCAGTTCGGGTTCGGGGTTGATGAGCCAGGCGCGGCTTGATTGGCGTTCAATGCGAGTAACCCAAAAACACTCAGGCCTCCGGCAACCACCATTAATCCAAACACCGTGACGATGAAACGCTGCGTCGGGGTGAGGCCTCGCTTAATAACCGGGTCAGTGCCTTCTATTGCCAATTGAGAACCCTCATTCGTTTGGTGTTTCGACTGCTGGCAACGCCATTATTGACGATGATCGGGCTGATCACCTTGCCGATTTTTGAACCGGCAATCGGCAGGGTCACTATGACCTTGTCTGCTGAAACTGCTATAAAGCTGAGGCTCGTGGAGTTAATCGAAATCGAAGTGGCGCTGCCAATGTTCGCACCGGTTAGCAACAGACTTGCAGAAACTGAGGGCGTGGCTGATCGCAGGGTGACGGTGGCCACTTTTGGCACGGTTGAACCAGCCACAACGGTGAAAGTCGGAGTGGTGGCATCGCCTGACGCGTGCTTGATTGTGATGGCGCCGGTGGTTGCACCGATCGGCACAGTTGCCAGAATCTTGGTTGACGAAACCACAACGTAGCTAGTCGTAACGGCTGTGCCAGCGAAAATCACACCGGTGGTGTGGGTGAAGTGGGCGCCGATGATTGCCACGGTCGTTCCAGGTTGTGCACGTCGCACGGTTAGAGCGCTAACCAAAGGTTTGGGTTCGGCAGCTGGGGTCACGGTCGGCTGGGTGACCGTGAGGCTCGTCGCGCTCTTGGCAAACAAAACACCTTGAATCACGCTGACCTGGCCCGTGGTGGCCGCAGCTGGCACAGCAACTGTGATCTGCTTGGTCGAAACCTTGGTGAAGGTGTTGGTTTGAGCACCAGCAAAACGAACCGTTTGAACTGCGCCAAAGCCAGAGCCATTAATCGTCAACGTTGTGACGCCCGCCACAACTGTCGAAACATTGAAACCACTGATTGAAATGACATTCACCGTGACTGATGAACTTGTGGCGGTGCCGAGGCCGTTGGTCAACACCGCGCGATACACGGCGCCGTCATCGGCTGTGGTGGTCGGCGCCGTGAAAGTTAAGCCCGTTTGACCTGCGACCGCTGACCAGCTTGAGTTTGCCTGTTGCTTCTGCCACTGAATAGTAGGGGTTGGGCTGCCGGTGCCAGCAACGGTCAAGACCACGGTTTGGCTTGGCAAAACAGTGCGACCGATTGGTTGGGTAGTGATCGCCGGCAACGAACCGGTGATGGTCAAAGTGCTTGGTACAAAAGTCAAAGTGTAGTTTGCGGTTGCCAGAGCGAGGGTGCCCTGCGTTATCGGGTAGCTACCAACTGCTGTTCCTGTGGTTCGGGTGAGTGCACCTGTGAAAGCATCGGCGCCGGCGAGGGACCCCTTAGTGATTGTGTAAGCCCACGGGGTTGGTTCTGCGGCGCCAAAGAGTTTGGTTTGCGGTGTTGCAGTGACCTCGACGGCGCGTTTGGCTGCCGTCACAGTTTTCGTCACCTGAGCAGCCGCGTTATAGAGCGCCGGGCCACCGTTTGGGTCAAGACCATTTTGATCTGCTTTGATGGTGCACGTGCCCGTGCCCGAAGTCATGGTTACCTGAAAGCCCGAGACAGAACAGCTGCCTGTGGTTGTTAGGGCAACAGTCAAACCCGAGTTGCTTGTCGCGGCGACGGTGAACGAGTCGCCATAAACCTGAGGAGTTGTGGGTTGTGCAAAGGTTATGGTCTGGTTTTTCTTGACGATGGTGCCAAAGCTAATGACTGTTGCGGCCGAAGATGTCGCGCCAAAACCATCGGTTGCGGTGACAACAACGATTACCTGGTTGTTGACAATAAGAGGGTTCGCAACTTTGGTTGGGTCAAGATAAATGTTGCTGCCCGAGCAAACACCTGTGACAGGGTCGATGGTTGCATCGACCTGATGGCCATCACCGAAGTCAATGGTGCAAGAAACCGAGTCGTTTAGACCCGGGTCAAAAACCTTAGCCGCTATCGAGACGGCCTTGGCAGTGTCGTTGGCGTTAGCAGCATAAGGCTTATAGGTTATGTCGCCCGCTTTCGGTGAAGTTAGGTCAACTGCAGGGGGTGCGTTGTGCACGATGAAGTCAACCTCATCAACAAACCCTGTGGCAGTCCAAGAGTCTTGGGTTGCATAGCCAGTCACCGTGGCAACATACTCGCCCTCGTCAGAACACACTGCATAAGCCAAACCGATCGAACCGTCATAATCACTCAACGGTTGCGGGTCAACCGCAGAAACTGTGCAGGTGCCGGTGGTTGCGCCCGCCGGCGAGACATCCCAGGTAGTGAAATATGTGCCACCCGTTGGCCAGACATCAACTGCCGCGGCGTCGAGCAAAATTGGGGTGCCCTCGTTGCCCGTGAAGGCAGGTGCGTTCGGGTAAGCAACACTCGTCAAGGCGATTGGATTGGTTGGCAGCGGCGCGTGAGTTGTGCCACCGATTGCATTCTGACCGACAGGCGCTGCCGTTGTTGAGTTTGCACACAGCGGGTCAGCAAGGTCGATTTTGGTGTCAGCGTTATCGTCAATGCCGTTGTTGCAAGATTCTGACTTGACGGTCGAAAGGCTCTGGGCTTTGATCATTACTGCGCTGTCAACCCAGCCATAGTTTGTGTCAGCAATAGCAAGTTTGATGTGGTTCGTGACGCCTTGATTCACCGTTGCCGAGCAAACCATCTCGACACTCAAGCCGTCATATTCGATGTTTATCGGGTTGGCCGGTGGCGTGGTGAACGAGTTGTTGCGAAATAGGGAGCTGTTGACAGTCGAGTTGATCGTGCCTGCACTCACCGCGACAGCAGGGTTTGCGCCACCGGCAGGGTTAGGCACCGTCGCGCAGTTGGTGCCATTGACATAGGCGGCGAAGACATCGTTATAGAAGTTTGCCGACTGAGGGTATTCATCTGATGCGAACGTGTAGGTGAAATAAACAGTGGTGGCTGTTGGCACGAAGTCAAACTCAAGAACCGAAGCGTCGTAAGTGACGTGGTTGGCTGTGTTGCTCGTCGAGATCAGCGTGTTTAGGTTGGCGTCACCTAAGCTCTGAATGAACGTGCCACTGCCACCCGATTTATTTGGGCCAACCGAGTTTGCGACGTCGCCGGTCGAGAGAATCACGCCATCGTTGAAGCCCACGACCTGGCGGTCAGGTAGGTGAATGCTGCCAAACTGATTTTCTAAGCCTAGGTACGTTGCGTTAGCAACCGAGACGCCGGTGCCTGCTAACGATTGGGCCAAGCTGGTTGCAGTTGCCGTGCCATTGAACATGTCGTTAACAGTCACGCTATCTGCAACAGAAGCACCAGCGGCATGAGCAGCCGTTGGCAAAGCCAGCAACGGCGTGGCAGCGAGTGCGGCGATTGCTAATAGCGAGACAACACGTGATTTATTCATAATAAAAAGAGGTTTGAGAACTAGACAGAAGCTTTAATAAGGCTACCATTTAGGGCAAATGAGCACACTAGCCACTATGTGAAACCTTAAGGTCTGTCCTAACTAATTCAAGCCAGACCACGATTCGATGAGTGTTTACCCAGGTTGGGTAACAACTTGTCATCGTCATATATTTTGCACCTTTGCGTGCCCCAATCAGCTCGCGGGGCGCCTTCGAAATCGTATTAATATCATTCGGTTTCACGATCTTGGTTTGAAGATATCTGTAGGTATAAATCGCATCACGGGTTTCGACAAAGACTTTGTCACCCAACTGCAGCTGATCGATGTTTCTGAACGTGCCCCCAAAGCCACCTCGATGAGCCGCGATTGCAAAGTTGCCGACTTCACCAGGCATCTGAGTTTGTCGATAGTGACCGATGCCAATTTCATTTAACGTTGGGTGCCACATGACTCCTTGCCCGACAAGACGAACCCAGCCATCACCAAAGCGTGGCACCGTAACCCGGGCAAAAACTTGGCCCTCTCGGGTGACTTTAGCTGGGGTTGCAAGCTGCGCACTTGCGGGTTGGTGTGGCTTTGCGAAGTGGTAACTATTTGCCAAGTTTGACTGGTGATTGCTGGTTATTGGGTCACTCACCCAAGGCTCCCAATTCGCAGCCAAATAAAGTGCGCCGCTAATGACAACTAGTGCTATCGAAAGCACCAGCAACCAATAAACACGAAGGCTCTTCAGAAATCGATTCTGAAGAGCCTTCGTTGCCATTAGCTGACTAGAGTTTTATTTTTAGTTTTTGCGAGCGTTTAGCAAACGAACGCGCCATACGGCAAAACCGACTAGTGATAGCAAGAACGCAAGCATTGCAGCCATCAGTAGTGGTGAGCTTAGAACGGCACCGGTGAATGCAAGGGCGCCATCGTCGGTCTTGCCACCATCGACAGGTTCAATCACAGGGGTTAGGTATTCAGCGTTGACTGAACCACTAATGGCTGGCGCAATCGCTACGATTTCAGAGGTTGCAACGCCTTCAAGGCCTTCGAAATCGCCAGCAACTGAGCCGTTTGCACCTGTTATAAAGCTTGCGAGAATAGCGTCAGCCTTGCCAGCTTTGGCGAACGAGACACGGTAGTTACCCGAGGCCAAGTAACCAAATGTGTAATAACCGGTTGCATCGGTGTAGGCCACAACAGGTTTGCCGTCAACCAAGATTGGAGTGCCATGTTCGTCAAGAAGAGTCACCTCAGCATCAAGCACTGCTGCTGTTCCCTCTTTTGCGAGACCGAACATTTGGCCACCGCAAACCGGTTTTTCAAGCGCAGCGGCACTGATGGTTGAACCAACCGGCTCAAAGGCTGTTAGCGGTTCTGAACCAGCCTGCACTGAACCATTGACTTCTGGGGCATAGGCCCACGCTGGGTCAGTCAGCGGGCCAAGCAAGGTTTGGCAACTGGTTTCAGAAGTGGTCAGAGTCGTGCAGAGCTGCGGCGACTGACCAATGGCCTGCAATGAGCCAATGATGCTGTCACTAGATGTGCGACCCATCAGTTCAATGAAGAAGGC
>JBDLVN010000057.1:0-2925 GCA_039804775.1 Actinomycetota bacterium | reverse complement strand
GAGCTTTTAGCTATGGCTAAGCTGCACCCTGACCACAGCCTCGATTCGCTCTTCAGGTTCACCTACCCCCTTGCCGACGCACAGGTAAGCTCGCATATTTCTAACCTCGAAGCAACTGCCGAGCTGATCGGTCTGACTGCCGGCCAGTCAGCTACAAGTTGGTTTCAACTTGTGCTTGAAGGCAACGTTTCAGAAGCATCTAAGTTGCTCGAACCACACCTGCCGCCAACCAGTGAACGGTTGATTATTCAGGCTGACCTAACCCTTATTGCGCCTGGCCCTCTGCCAACTGCAATCGAGATCGAGCTGCGCAAGTTTGCCGAAACCGAACAGGTTTCAATGGCCAGCACCTACCGTTTGAATGCTCTCAGCATCAGCCACGGTCTCGAGACCGGTTTGACCGAAGCTAGCATTCGAGAGTTGCTCTCACGGTTGTCGGGCAGCGATCTGCCACAGCCGGTTGATTACCTACTAAGAGAATCAGTTGGCCGTTTTGGCCGATTGCAAGTTTTAGAAGGCCCCGGTGAAGCTCGAACCATCGTGAAATCTGTTGACCCGATTTTGCTCACCGAGATTCTCAACGAAACCAGACTTCGGCCTTTTGGCATTCGCCAAAACCCCGATGGCGACTTGTTCAGCCGCTTTGAGCCCGAGGTGATTTATTTTGGATTACGCGAGGCTGGCTTTAGCGCGATTCGGGTTGATGGTTCTGGGAGTGTGATTTCACCTCGCACCTTGCCTACTCGCACCAGCGCGTTCACCATAATCACAACCGTGGCAACCGATCTCGAGCGATTGCGTGAACATGACCAAAAGCTAGGCAGTGAGCCAGAGAGCGATGACCTGATTCGCCAAATCGAGTTTGCTCTAAAAAACAAAGCCAAACTGCTGATTATGGCTACCGATAAAAGTGGCGCCAAGCACGAGTTTCTAATCGAGCCAAGTAACCTCTCGAACGGGCGCCTTCGTGGCATTGACACTCGGGCTGAGATTGAACGCACCATTCCCCTTGAGCGAATTACGGGTGCATCCCCACTTGCATAGCCGTTTTTGCCACATGCCACGCTAGAATTGTCTATTCATCGAGGTAGGGGAACAATGGCTGACGGCCCACTAATCGTTCAGAGCGACAAAACCGCACTGCTCGAAGTTGACCACCCGCTCGCGGCTGACGCGCGCCATGACCTCGCTGTTTTTGCAGAGCTTGAGCGCGCCCCCGAGCACGTTCACACCTACCGCATCACACGCCTTGGTCTGTGGAACGCCCGCGCAGCCGGTCACGACGCCGATTTTGTGCTCGGCGTGCTTGACCGCTATGCCAAGTTTGCTGTTCCAACTTCGGTTCGCACTGACATCGCCGAAACCATGGGGCGATACGGGCGCCTCGTCATCGAACGTGACGAGAACGACGAACTGATCTTGACTTCGACCGCAGGCGTAGTGCTCGTTGAGGTCACTAGGCACAAGAAGGTAGCCGAACTACTCACCCACCCTCGTTCACAAAACGCGTGGGGAATCGCCCCTTGGGCGCGCGGCCAGTTGAAGCAAGAACTTTTAAAACTAGGATGGCCCGCCGAAGACCTCGCTGGCTATGCTGAGGGCACACCCCACGACATTGCGCTCGACCAGTCGGGCTGGCAGATTCGCGGTTATCAAACCGAAGCGGTTGACAAGTTTTGGAACGGCGGTTCTGGCGTTGTGGTGCTGCCTTGTGGCGCAGGCAAGACAATCGTTGGTGCTGCTGCAATGTCGGTCGCTAAAACCAACACTTTGATTTTGGTGACAAACACGGTTTCTGCTCGGCAGTGGAAGTCAGAGCTGATTCGACGCACCACTTTGACCGAAGAAGAAATCGGCGAATATTCCGGCTCGATGAAAGAGATCAAACCGGTCACCATCGCGACCTATCAAATCTTGACCACAAAGCGAAAGAGCGAATACGCTCACCTTTCACTGCTCAACGCAAACGACTGGGGTCTGGTGGTTTATGACGAGGTTCACCTGTTGCCAGCCCCAATCTTTAAGATGACCGCAGAGCTTCAGGCTCGACGCCGACTTGGCTTGACCGCAACTTTGGTGCGCGAAGACGGCAAAGAGGGCGACGTGTTTTCGCTGATCGGTCCAAAGCGTTTTGATGCGCCCTGGAAAGAGATTGAAGCCCAGGGCTACATTGCACCTGCTGCCTGTTTTGAGGTTCGCATCGACATGCCAGAAGACGAACGACTGAGCTATGCGGTCTCTAACCAAGACGAGCGTTACCGTTTGGCTGCAACCACTGATGCCAAAATAGCAGTCGTGAAAAAGCTGATTGCAAAGCACAAGGGCGAACCGACTCTGATCATCGGGCAATATCTCGACCAAATCGACAACATGGCCATTGAGCTGGGCGCGCCAAAGATCACTGGCGAAACGCCGGTTGACGAGCGTGAGGTTCTCTTTCAGAAGTTTCGCGATGGTGAGGTGACTGCTTTGGTGGTCTCGAAGGTTGCGAACTTCTCGGTTGACTTGCCTGAGGCTTCGGTTGCGATTCAGATTTCTGGTTCTTATGGCTCACGCCAAGAAGAGGCGCAGCGACTAGGTCGCTTGCTAAGGCCCAAGGCTGATGGCCGCACCGCGATGTTCTACACCTTGATTTCGCGCGACACCGTTGACCAAGATTTCGCTCAAAACCGCCAGCGCTTTTTGGCTGAGCAGGGCTACTCTTATGAGATTCTCGACGCCGTTAACCTCTAAAGCCAGCCTTCGAACTCACTAGAAATGCCCAAGCAACTCTCAGGTTACTTTCAGAGAACTTTGGGAGCATTGCCTCATGGCAAACATTAAAGTGCTCATCGTCGATGACGAGCCAAACATTCGCGACCTGCTCTCAACCAGTTTGAGATTCGCTGGTTTCAGCATTCACGCGGTGGCAAACGGCACAGACGC
>JBDLVN010000056.1:0-16885 GCA_039804775.1 Actinomycetota bacterium | reverse complement strand
TTCAGCCACTTGCTGATGAAAGAGGATGCACGCTGCGCATTCAACTTCAAGAAGTTAACTGCGAGGCTGAAATTGACCCAACTCGAATTGAGCGCATCGTTCGCAACCTGCTCTCTAACTCAATTCTTCACAGTGGGGCGAAAGAGATTTTTGTTGCTGTGGCTGCAAATGATGACTCTGTTGCGGTCTCAGTGACCGACTATGGTTCGGGAATGACACCTGATCAAGCCGAGCACGTGTTTGACCGCTTTTATCGTGCTGACCCTTCGCGAACTAAAGAGGGCACTGGCTTGGGAATGGCTATTGCGCTTGAAGATACCAGTCTTCACAACGGCAAGCTTGAGCTGTGGACGGCTTTCGGTGAAGGCACTTCGTTTAGATTGACTTTGCCTCGCCGTGAGGGCGAGCACTCTGGTGTTTCACCATTGCCGTTGCCGCCAAAGGCTGCAACGGCGTTGAAGGGCTCAGATGACTAAGCGGGTGAATTCACGAAAGCTAGGCAGTTCGGCGGTGGCTCTAGCTTGGCTAACTTTGCTCACCGGTTGCGCTTCGATTCCGGCTACCGGCAACGTGCAACTTGGCCCAGACATAGCCGATAGCTCAACGAGTGATTTCTTGTATTTCTCGCCTTATGAGCCACCTGTGGGTGGAACCATAAATGACATCATGTCTGGCTTTCTTAGTGCTGGCACAGGCCCGCAAAATGACTATGCCGTTGCTCGCGAGTATTTAGCGAACAATCTCAAATCAACTTGGCTGCCAAACGAACGGGTTGTTGTTGTTGACAGCAGCCCAGAGATAAAAATTAATCCAGCTGACAACTCTGCCACCGTGCAGGTGCACGCGAGTGCTTTTGTTGATGAAGCGGGTCGCCTGACTCTCTCTTCGAGCGAAGCGAGCGGCAACTATGAATACAAGCTGGTCAAAGAAATCAATGAGTGGCGCATCACCGAAGCGCCGAACCTAACCATTGTTAGCCGCCCAGTCTTCGATGTGGTTTTCAAGGATTATTCGCTCTATTTCTTTGACGCGCAGCGCCGCTATTTGGTGCCTGACACAAGATGGTTTCCGTCAAGAGCCTCAACCGCTACGCGTCTGGTGAACGGGCTCATAGCTGGGCCTGATGTTTGGCTCGAGGGTGCAGCCATAAATGTGATTCCAACAGGAACCCGCTTGGCTATCGACGCTGTAACCATTAGCGATGGCGTCGCGGCCATTGACTTCAACAGCAAAATCCTCACGACGGCTCCGCCGGTGCGCGGTCAAATCAAAGCCCAGATTGAGGCTACTCTGAGCCAGATCTCTGGTGTTCACGCTGTGCAAATTTCGGTGGATCGAAACATCCAAGATATTTCGAACTATGCGGTTTGGAGTCTTCCGAACGTTTCAATCGCGCCAGTGGTTCAAATCAAATCTTCGCTAGCCCATTTATCTGGATCAACACTGACACCGGTTACGGGAACAAAAACGCTTGTTGAAAATTTCAAGCCGACTGATTTTGCATTGACCAACAACAACACTTGGGTTGCGTTTAATACGGCTGTGGGTCTCTATCAGGCGTCTCTGGTCAGCTTTGGAATCGAACCCAAGCTCGTCGATTCACGCGCTAACCTGCTGGCTCCGTTTTTTGACAGGCAGGGTTGGCTTTGGTCGATCAACAAGGGCACCAGCCCAGAAATTAAAGTGTTCAATCAGGCCGCCTCGATGCGCCTGCCCGAATCGACGGCTTTTGAAGGCGAACGCATCTTGAGTTATGCGATTAGCCCAGAAGGGGCTCGTTTGGCTGTTGTGACCGTCGAGGGTTCAAGCAACAGTGTTTGGCTCTATGGCATTTTGCGCGACAAGTCGGGGGCGCCCAAGGCTCTTACGGGGGCTTTGCGAGTGCCGAGTTCTTTGGCCAACATCGAAATGGTGTCTTGGCTCGATGGAACCACGTTGGGTGTCTTGGGCAAAAACTCCAATGGCTGGGCTCAGCCCACAATCGTTACGGTTGGCGGCTTTGCCTCAGACCTCACCAGCGTGGAGGGTTTGACAGCCTTTGTTGGCGGGCATTCCCTTGATTCGCGATTTGCCTTGACCGACAAAGGCGAGCTTTTGCAATATCGAGGCTCAACCTGGAGTCGCGTCTTTAGCGACGTGCTTCGCGTTCACTTCGCAAACTAGCCCGGTTTGTGCACCGCATCGCTGAGTGCGCGCCGATGACGCTCGCTTTTTATTTAACTTGGATGAATGTCTCACCTCTCAACTTTCACCGACGCCGTCTTTGCAACCCGTTGCCTGCTTTGCCGAAGCTACAGCGCAAGCTGCTGTCAAAGGTGCTGGAGCGAGCTTGGTTTTAGGCCACGAAAAGTTGTGCGTTCGACGCAGCTGGCTGGCAGATCGGTCAACGTCGAACCACCTCCGGTTCTTGAGCTTCGAGGCAGGTCACTAATTGACTTTCAACCTCAGGTAGCCACACTCATTCACGCCTACAAAGAGTTGGGCATTTCGGCATTGGCAAATCAGTTTGCAGTCGAAATGGTTCCGGCCGCAAAGCAGTTCGCCGCTGGGTTTAATGGGCCCCTCCACCTCGTGCCGGTGCCCAGTCAGCCGAGTTCGGTGATGAGCAGGGGTTATAGCCCAGCGGGTTTGATCGTGAGCAACTTGTTGAAAGCTCTCGAACCGCGGTTCGGGTTTTCTAGTCGCAAGTTTTTTAGTGGCGAGAGGTTGCTTAGGCGAAAAGTTGAAACAAAAGACCAAGCAAGTCTTGGCCAACAAGATCGACTTCGAAATCTTCAAGAGACGATGGTGGCCTCCAAGAAGGCGATTGGCAAGCGTGTGCTTTTGGTCGATGACATAGTTACAACTGGCTCGTCTCTGCTCGAAAGTGCCCGTGCTCTCACTGAAGGCGGGGCAGAAGTGCTGGGGTTTTTGACTTTTGCTGAAACTATTCTTAGAAAAAATGCCAAATCGGTCACGCGTTGACAAAAAAAGGTCTAACTTTTAGACACAGGCAAAGTAGCCTGCGATGGAGGTAAAAATGCAAGTCAATATTTCAGCCCGCAATCTCACGGTTTCAGATCGTTTTAGAGAATATGTCGCCGAAAGAACTCACAAAATCGAACACCTAGCATCACGAGTTGAATCGTTGAGCATCAAGGTAACCCGTCACGATCATCAGCGTGCTGCAGGGCCAGAAGATCAAGTTGAGCTGACTGTAACCGAGCCAGGCCATGTCATTCGCGCCGAAGCGCAAGCCGGCGACAAGTTCGCAGCCTTCGACGTGGCACTAGACAAACTATCTGAGCGCCTTCGTCGCCTAGGCGACAAGCACAAGGTGCACCGCGGCCAGCACGTTCCACCTTCGTTGACCGAGCTCAGCGCCCACGACTTCGCAGAGCTCAGCGTGCACCCGGTTGATGGTGATGTGCTTTTGGGCCGCGGTGCAGCTAGCGCCGACTCAACCGAAGCCACAGCCGAGGTTGACCTGGGCGAAAGCCCAGTGGTGATTCGTCGCAAAGAGTTTGCCGGTGCTGAGATGAGCGTCGAAGACGCGGTTGACCACATGGAGCTCGTGGGTCACGACTTTTATCTGTTTCTAGACTCAGCAACAAAAAAGCCAAGCGTCGTTTATCGTCGCAAAGGCTGGAACTACGGAGTAATCGCTCTCGGCTAACTGAGGGTGTGCCTGAGCCGATTAAACCAGGCGGGCCAGTGCAAATTTCTTTTGATTTTTGCTCTGGCCCGTTTTGTTTTGTTCGCTGATGGCGCGCAGTTGCCCGCGGTTAGTTTAAGGCTCGCCGTCTAAGATTAAAGGGCATTACCAAATGCAAGATTTCGGTGCGCGCCTGCGCACTGTTCAACTCGTCTGGAGTGAATAATGGCAAACATTATCGACAAAGTATTACGAGCTGGCGAAGGCCGTTTGCTGAACAAGTTGCGCAACCATGCTTCTGCTGTCAACGCGCTCGAAGAGAACTTCTCTCACCTAACCGACGATGAACTTCGCAATGAAACCACCGAGTTGCGGGCCAGATATGCCGCTGGCGAGAGTCTCGATGACCTCTTGCCAGAAGCTTTTGCTGCCGTTCGTGAAGCCTCAAAGCGAACACTTGGCATGCGCCACTTCGACGTTCAGCTCATGGGTGGCGCTGCGCTTCACCTAGGCAACATCGCCGAAATGCGCACCGGTGAAGGCAAGACTCTTGTTGCAACCTTGCCGGCTTACCTAAACGCAATCACAGGTCGTGGCGTGCACGTGATCACCGTTAACGACTTCTTGGCGAGCTACCAGAGTGACCTAATGGGCCGCGTCTTTCGCGCGCTTGGCATGACCACAGGCTGCATCATCTCGGGTCAAGACCCAACCGAGCGCCGCAACCAATACCTTGCCGACATCACCTATGGCACCAACAACGAATTTGGCTTTGACTACCTACGCGACAACATGGCTTGGCAAAAAGCCGACTTGGTTCAGCGCGGTCACCACTTTGCCATCATCGATGAGGTTGACTCGATTCTGATCGATGAGGCCCGCACACCGCTCATCATCTCTGGCCCATCTTCGG
This sequence comes from Actinomycetota bacterium, assembly GCA_039804775.1. GTDB lineage: Bacteria > Actinomycetota > Actinomycetes > Actinomycetales > Microbacteriaceae > Rhodoluna. The sequence goes on along the minus strand of JBDLVN010000056.1, from coordinate 12,338 downwards.
GTGAAGCAAACCGCTGGTTCGCCGAATTTGCCAAAATCGCCGAGCGTTTGCAGCCAGTAATCGACTATGAAATCGACGAAAAGAAGCGCACCATTGGCATTCTTGAGCCAGGCATTGAAAAAGTCGAAGACTACCTGGGCATCGACAACCTTTATGAGTCAGCTAACACGCCGCTCATCTCTTTTCTAAACAACTCAATTCGCGCCAAGGCGCTCTTCAAGCGTGACAAAGACTACGTCGTTATGAACGGCGAGGTTTTGATCGTTGACGAGCACACTGGCCGCATTCTGGCTGGTCGACGCTACAACGAGGGCATTCATCAGGCCATCGAAGCAAAAGAAGGTGTTGAGGTCAAGGCTGAGAACCAGACTTTAGCAACCGTCACACTGCAGAACTATTTCAGACTTTATGGTCGTATCTCGGGCATGACAGGTACGGCCGAAACTGAAGCTGGCGAGTTCATGAGCACCTACAAGTTGGGTGTAGTGCCTATTCCTACCAACCGCCCAATGATTCGCAAAGACCACTCAGACCTCATTTATAAGAATGAGCAGATCAAGTTCGACATGGTGGTCGAAGACATTGCAGAGCGTCACAAGACTGGCCAGCCAATCTTGGTTGGTACCACCTCGGTTGAAAAGAGCGAATACCTGTCAAAGTTGCTTGCAAAGCGCGGCGTTCGTCACGAGGTTTTGAACGCCAAGAATCACGCACGCGAAGCAGCGATCGTGGCTCAAGCCGGTCGTTTCGGCGCGGTCACTGTTGCAACCAACATGGCTGGTCGAGGCACCGACATCATGCTCGGTGGCAACAGCGAGTTCTTGACAGTTGAAGCCCTTGCAAAGCAGGGTCTAAGCGCCGAAGAAAAGCCTGCTGAATACGAAGCAGCCTGGGCAAAGACTTTCGCCGAAATCAAAGCGACTGTGGCTGAAGAAGCCGAAAAAGTGTTGAGTGTCGGTGGTCTTTATATCTTGGGCACCGAGCGTCACGAGTCGCGCCGCATCGACAACCAGTTGCGTGGTCGTGCCGGCCGTCAGGGTGACCCAGGTGAATCGCGCTTCTACCTTTCGTTGACAGATGACCTGATGCGTTTGTTCAACTCTGGTGCGGCTAGCGCGCTAATGAACCGCCCAGGCATTCCTGATGACGTAGCAATCGAGTCAAAGCTCGTGAGCCGCGCAATCGCAAGCGCTCAGGGTCAGGTTGAAGGCCGAAACGCCGAGATTCGCAAAGATGTTTTGAAATACGACGACGTTCTGAACCGTCAGCGCGAAGCTATTTATAGCGACCGTCGCCACATTCTCGAGGGTGACGACATCGCATCACGTGTTGATGAGTTCTTAGACACAGCGATCGCCGCGGTTGTTGACTCACAGATCATCGAAAACTCAGGCAAAGACTGGGATCTCGACGTGCTTTGGGCTGAGCTTCGACAGCTTTACCCTATCTCTCTCGAAATCAGCGAGGTTTTGGCTGAGGCTGGCAATCGCAATCGCTTGACCAAAGCCTGGTTGAAGAACGAAATCGTGAGCGATGCGCGCATTGCCTACATTCGTCGCACCGATGCCATCGGCGAAGACGCGATGCGTGAGCTTGAACGTCGTGTTGTGCTTTCAGTTATTGACCGCAAGTGGCGCGACCACCTATATGAGATGGACTACCTCAAAGAAGGCATCGGCCTTCGTGCGATGGCCCAGCGCGACCCACTAGTTGAATATCAGCGCGAGGGATTCGCGATGTTCCAGCAGATGATGGGCGCGATTCGCGAAGAAACCGTTGGCTTCATGTTTAACCTTGAAGTTCAGGTTGAGAAAGCCGCTGACCACACTGAGGTTGCCGCCAAGGGGCTTGAGCGCCCTGCTTCAAACCAGGCCCAGCTAACCTACACGGCTCCGGCCGAAGACGGCCACGCTGAGACCAGGGGAGCACAGAACCGTCGTGCTGCAGCCGGCCAGCCGGCACCAGAAGCTAAGAAACCAAATAATGGTCAGGGCAGCTCGTTCTTTAAGAACTAAAGCACTGACACGTCAGTTGCGCGCCAGCGCGAGTGAATCGGTTCGAGTCGAATCGTCACCGCGCGGGTGCGGGCTTTTGAGCTCAGCAAGACTACCGATTCAATAATGCCCAGCGCTGGCGATTCGGTGTGCACTCGAGTCACTGCGAACTTCGGCACGAGCTTCGGAATCCCAGCCGCAGCGTCAGCACGAGCCTTAATAACCTGGCGCGCGCGAAGCTTTTCATAGACTCGATCAGAAACTATTGAAGCTAGGTGATCAACGGGCCGGGCGCCAGAAATAACTTCGACAATTAGAGTCGCAATCGAAGGCAGAAGTTCGAGAGGGTCGGGCATCAAATCAAGATCAGCTTGGGTGACGAGCATCGGCTGATCTTCTAAGAAGTTTGCTCTCGCCCGAGCAGTTGAATTTTTGGCAGCAATAACTGCTTTAGCGGTTTGTTTGTTTGCACTCATTGCTGCGCCTTTCTAGGTTCCCCGTTAGCTGTGATAGCAAAACTATTCTCTTAGTCTGAAAAAAGACTCCGAATCTCAAAAATTGTGCATAACTTTGCGAATTTTTTTACTGGGATGCCCTCCGGCCACAAATTCGCACCTCAAAACTGGTGGGTTGTGCATAACTTTTGGCACACCGACATTGCGTTTATTAGCTTTTGCAAAAGCAACATTCAAGTGTGGAGGGCAAAATGAGCAAGATTGAACCAATCAAACCAGCGGCAAAATTTAGAAACCCAATTCGAACTAGGCGCAATTCACTTATTGTCGCGGTGGTGATTATTGCGTTTAGCGTTGTGGCGATCAACGTTGCGATCAAGACCCTCAGTGGGGCAAAAGAATATCTCGTGGCTGCAGGCCCGGTTGCCGCAGGCATCGATATGAGCGAGGTCGAAATGACTTCAGTTTCGCTAAATCTTGGCTCAGCGGGCAGTGACTATTTATCGCCTGAAACGCCCCTCGATGGGCTCGTGCTGGCGCAACCACTTGCCGCGGGAGACCTCGTTCTCAAGCGCGATGTAGTCGAGGCTGACTCTAGCGAGCAGAGAATGAGGCTTACAGTCACAGCAAAAACTGCCCTACCCAGCAAACTCGATTCAGGCCAGCTGATTGATCTTTGGGCAGCTGCCAACGATGGCTCTGGAATCTTTGGCGAGCCGGCACTAATCGCTCAAAATGTTCAGGTCTATTCATCGGTCGCAACGAATTCACTCTTCGGCGAAGCGGCGAATAAGGTCGAACTTCTTGCCACAGCAATTGAAATAAAACCGATTCTCGCAGCCATTCTGCACGGCGATTCGATGTCAGTGGTTGCGCACGTAGGAATCGACTAGCCATGCTGCGCTTGTTTGAAGGCAGAGCAGAACAGTTTGTGACAGAACCAAGCGCGACCGAGCCGCCGACGCCTGCTTTGTCCGTGCCGCCGACGCCTGCTTTGTCCGTGCCGCCGGCGCCTGCTGTGTCCGAGCTGCCGACAGCCGTCGTACTCGAGGCGCCGGCACGCGCAGAGCCCGAGCCGCCAGCATCGGCCGCGCCCGAGTTGCCGGCGTTTGTCTTGCCCGCGCTTGCCGCTAGCCCGCCCGAATTGCCTGCCCCGCCTTCGCAGCAAAACCAAGAAAGAGCCAAGACAATCGCCTTCAGCGGTGCAGCTGGTTCGCCTGGCAAGACCTCACTTTGCATCAATGTGGCTTATGAACTTGCGGCAGCGGGCAAAAAAGTTGCTGTGGTCGATTTCGATTTATCTTCGCCCAGTCTTTTGACGGCACTCAATCAAGACTCGATTACCGCTGGGCTTGCAGGGGTTCGAAGGCTTGCATTGCAGGGGAGGTTTTTCAGCGAAGACTTAAGTCGGCTTCTAATGGTTTTGAACTTTGACGGTGTGAGACTTTCTGTGCTGCCCGGCATGGCAAAAAAAATTCTAAATTCGCCATTGATCGATAACTCTTGGCTTCAGATTACCGACGAGCTACTTGCGCTACTGCGCCAAGACTTTGATTATGTCGTGATCGACTTGCCTGATCTAGCCACCGAACCCAGTTTGATTGTTCACCTACTCAACAGGGTTGATTATGGATTCGCTGTCAGTGCGGCAGATCCCGTGAGCGTCGAGCGTTGGCTGTGGTTCAAGACCCAGCTTGACTCGCTCGGTGTAATCGAAACCCCCGCACTCGTGGTCAACCAGGTGAGAGATTCGGTGCTGGGCTCAAACGCGCGGGGCCAACTCTCTGACACTTTTGAGAGAGTGGCAAAAACTGAGGTGGCATGTTTTATTGCCCAAGATGCCGCCGCCTTTGACCTCGCTATGCGGGAGGGATTGCCGCTGCAACTTGCCAAAAAAGCATCGCCCGCTAGGCATGCGATTTCAATGCTGGTTAGACAGGGAATTTTGAATCAGCGAAGCCGTTTAGATTGGCGAGTTGCGCGCCTCGGTTAACTAAACTCGAATCAATGTCAACTATCAGCGAACTCATAAAACGTCACGGTCGGGCCAGCCAAGCTGACCTCGAGTGGCTGAACTTGTTGATTGGCGACTGGCAGCTCGTTGCCGACCTCGTTTTTGCAGACTTAGTTTTGTGGGTGCCGACCAACGATAATGACTTTGTTGCTGTGGCACACGCCCGCCCTTCTAGCGCGGCAACAGTTTTCTATCGCGACATCACCGGTGAGATGGTTCGCAAGCAATGGTCATCAGCCGTGCGCGAGGCTTTCGAAACAGGCAAGGCAGTTTCTAAGGGCACAGCCGAAAGCTTTGAAAGCACTCTCACAACATTTAGCGCGGTGCCTGTCAGGCGCAAGCTGAGCAAGACGAACGATCAGGTGACAGAGAAGCCGATTGCTGTCATCACGCGCCACACAAACATTGCTGAGGCAAAAGCTCCGAACAAACTTCAACTCAACTATTTGCGCTGTGGCAATGACCTGTTGCAGATGGTGACAGACGGCACCTACCCAGATTTCAGCAACCCAACTGGGCCAAAACGCGGCGCACCGCGAGCTAACGATGGCCTCCTGCGCCTAGACGTCAACGGCGTGGTGACATTCGCAAGCCCCAATGGGCTCTCGGCTTTCAACCGTTTTGGAGCGACTGGGGAGCTCGAAGGCAAATCGCTAATCGAATCAACAACGCCGGTTCTAAAGAGCAAGCTCAAGACAGACCAGAGTCTGCCTGTGCTGTTGAGCGGTCAGGCAGCTTGGCGTGCTGACTTAGATTCACGAAACATGTCACTTTCAGTGAGAGCGATTCCGCTCAAGGCTGGCGCTGAGCGAATCGGTGCCATCGTGCTGTGTCGTGACGTCACCGAGCTTAGAAGCCAAGAGCGAGAGTTAATCACTAAAGATGCAACTATTCGCGAGATTCACCACCGTGTGAAAAACAACCTGCAGACCGTTGCAAGTTTGCTTCGCATTCAGTCGCGCCGCAGTGAGTCTGACGAGACCAAAGCAGCTTTGGCTCAAGCCATGCGCCGCGTCTCGGCGATTGCTGTCGTGCACGACACTTTGGCAACGGGAATGACTCAAGAGGTCAACTTTGATGAGGTCTTCGACCGCATTTTGCTAATGGTGAGCGAGCTCGCGTCTGCACATGGCCAAAGTGTTCGCACGATCATCGACGGCAAGTTCGGAATGCTTCAGGCCGAACAGTCAACACCGCTTGCAATGTCTCTGACTGAATTAGTCACCAACGCGATCGAGCATGGGCTGGGGGAGCGTAGCGGTGTTGTTCACATCTCGGCCGAACGCCGCCAAAAGAAACTTGAGATTGTAGTTTCTGACAACGGTCTTGGCATCGAGCCAGGTCGAATCGGCACAGGTCTCGGAACGCAAATTGTGCGCACGCTCATCGAAAGCGAGTTGCGCGGAAACATTCACTGGTCTTCACCCCACGAGGGTGGGGCCAGAGTTGCGATTACGATTCCTCTATAAAGCGCGACAATCAGCCGAAAACTTGAGTGAGTGCAAAACCTTGTTCAGGGCAAATCCCGCTCCACGAGACTGGCCAGTTAAAGCGACAGGTGATTAGCTGGCGCGACGAGCGCGGGCATACTTGCGCTTGAGTGACTTGCGTTCATCCTCGCTCAAACCGCCCCAAACACCGGTGTCTTGGTTCTCTTTGATGGCATATTCGAGGCAGTGGTTGGTGACGCCACATTCGCGGCAAACCGACTTAGCTTGTTCAATTTGTTCTACAGCAGGACCAGTGTTGCCGACCGGAAAGAATAGTTCTGGGTCTTCGGTTAGGCAGCGGGCTTTATTTAGCCAGTCCATGTCCATATAGCTGTATTCCTTTGTATTGAAGAGGTGGCAGCGGCTGTGCTGCATGGCAAACAGAGCATCAAAACAAGTGATTTTGCTCTACGCTAGAAAAGCACACGAGCCATCTGGTTACCTTCAAATATTTTCACAAGTTGGCCGATTTGTCTAGACCCAAAATGAGAGAAAATGACTGAAAGCAAAAGACCACTCGCTCTAACCATTGCCGTGATTTTGGTTTGGCTCGAGGCTGCGGCCAGCCTGATCTATGGCGCTTTGCAGGCTTTGAACCTGATTTTCAACGACGTTATCGACTTTGGTGGCGAAGTTTCGGTGATCTTTTTCTTTTTGCTGGTGGCCGCATGGTTGTTTTTTGGAGCGGTCAAACTTCTTCAGGGCCGTCGCTGGGCGCGCAACGCGATTTTGTTTTGGCAGTTCATGCAAATCGCGGTCGCTTCGGCAACTTTTGACCCGCACTTTGGCAACATTCCCGTTGGAATCGCAGGCATGGCACCCGCCATCATTATTGTGGTGCTGCTTTTCACTCGCAAAGTGATGAATATCACATTGGATGAAAGCCCTTCGGCAAACTAAAGCCTGGGTTAGATACCCAACTGCTTGCGAAGCATCGTTACGTGGCCGGTGGCCTTCACGTTGTAGAGGGCCAAAGTGATTTTGCCGCTCTCGTCAACGACGAAAGTCGATCGAAGAACGCCTTCATATTCGCGACCATACATCGACTTTTTGCCATAAGCGCCATAAGCCTTGTGAATCTCAAGTTCTGGGTCACTTAGAAGGTCGAAGTTGAGCGTCTGGTCGGTGTGAAACTTCAAAAGTTTTTTGGTTGCGTCAGGTGAGATTCCCACAACGCTATAACCTGCTTCTTTGAGCGGGTTGAGGTTGTCGTTAAAGTCGCAAGCCTCTTTGGTGCAACCAGGGGTTGATGCAGCAGGGTAGAAATAGACAATAACCTTTTTGCCACGGTAGCTTTCGAGGCTCACTTTTGCGTCTGACTGGTTCAAAAGTTCAAATGCTGGGGCACTTTGGCCGGCTTCAAGCTTTGAAAATTCGCTCACGATTACTCCTAATTTGTTTCTCTATTGTGAGTCTAAAGCCAAAAGGTGATAAAGTTTTCTCTCGTTGCGATAATTTCAAAACATGCACCTCTAGCTCAATCGGCAGAGCAACTGACTCTTAATCAGTGGGTTCCGGGTTCAAGTCCCGGGGGGTGCACCAAATCAAGTCAAAGACACCTACGGGTGTCTTTTTTCTTTAATCGGGCAACCCGTATTGGGCACGTATTGGTCACGCATTTGGCACGCATCGTCACGTGTTGGTCACGCTAATGGCGCGTGAATGGCACGCCAACGATTTACTTGCCCTGAAACGCCTGCGTGATCTTTGAGACAGTTGCGGTGAGCTCGGCTGGCAAGACCCAGACTTTGCTTGCCTGGCCGTTTGCGATCTCAGGAATCTTCTCGAGATATTTATAGGCAAGCACAGCATCGGTTGCGTTTGAACTGTTCACGGCGTCGAAAACAGTCTTGATGGCTTTTGCTTCACCTTCGGCTTTTAGAACGGTTGCCGCAGCCGCTGCCTCGGCCTCAAGAATCACAGCCTTTGCCGCACCTTCAGCGTTCAGAATCTGTGACTGACGGGCGCCTTCTGCGGTGAGAATCTGCTTTTGCTTTTCACCTTCGGCTGTCAGAATGGCCGCGCGCTTTTCGCGGTCGGCTTTCATCTGAATCTCCATAGCGTTTACGACGTTTTCTGGTGGAACGATGGCCTTTAGCTCAACACGGTTAATGCGCACGCCCCACTTGCCGGTTGCCTCATCTAGGGTGCCGCGAAGAGCGCCGTTGATTGAGTCACGCGAGGTCAGAGCCTTTTCGAGGTCCATGCCACCAACAATGTTTCTAAGGCTGGTGATGGTCAGCTGTTCAATCGCGATGATGAAGTTTTGAATCTCATAGATTGCGCTCTTTGGCTCGGTCACCTGAAAATACACGACCGTGTCAACGTCAACCATCAAGTTGTCCTCGGTGATAACTTGTTGCGGCGGAAAAGTGTGAACGCGCTCACGAAGATCAACCCGCGAGTTGACCTTTTCAATGACAGGCACAAGCAGGTTCAAACCCGCGTGAAGTGTGCGGTTGTATTTGCCCAGACGCTCAATAACCAGAGCGTAACCCTGAGGAACAATGCGGATTGAGCGAAAAACTAGGATTACCGCAATTAGAACAACGACTGCGGTGAGTGCGATTGAAAACGGTGACATGGGTTCCCCTTTTTATTTGTTCTCTTATTTCGCGGCTTGAACTATAAGAGTCGCGCCGTCGATGTTGACGATGGTGATAACTGCACCTTCGTGAATCGAGCCTGATTCGGTGCGGGCTGACCAAACCTCGCCGCGCACTTTAGCTAGCCCCGAAACTGCAGTGATTGTTTCAGTGCAAGTGCCCTGAGCGCCGATGAGTGCCAGAACGTTGGTTGAGCCTTGTGAGTTTTTGGTTGTGAACCGTTTGGCGAGAATCGGGCGAAGCAATAAAACTGCCAAAACTGACGCACCTGCAAAAATCAGACTCTGACCAATTAAGTCGAGGCCAAGTGCGCCGCAGAGGCCTGCGATGAAAGCGCCGAATGCAAACGAAGCAAAAATCAAACTGGTGGTGAGTAGCTCAAAGATGATGAACACCGCGCCAGCAATAAACCAAAAGAGGTAGGTCATATTCGAACTCTATCAAGTGCTTTCGACAAAGGGTTACCCCAGAGTCAATTGAGCGGCGACTGCATGGCCGAGCTGGATGCCCGTGGGCACGCGCACGGCGTTTTTCACCGGTAGCAAGAAAACACCGAGGCGGGGAATAAGGGAGGTGGTGAAATCGACTTCGCCGATGCGCGCGCGAACTGGCACGACGCCCCAGCCATAGCTGAGAGTCTTGGCAAGTGCCTTGATCTCGTCGCTGAGCTCGGTAGGTAACGGCACGAAAAAGAACGGCGCAGGCCCGCGCCATTCGATTAGCTGAGACTCAAACTCAAACACGAACTCCATGAGCCAAGGCTAGTGCCCTAACCTCTCTAGACGAGCTTCTGGGCTTGAGAGGCATAAAGGCCGTCTTGCGTCAGCAAAACTGCATGGCTACGAGCCCGAGTGAGGCCTACATAAAGTTGATTCTCAAGAGATTGACCACGACTAGCAAGCCAGGCCGCCGATGCCAAAGAAACATCGGTGATAACAATGACTTCGTCTTCAAGGCCTTTGTATTTGCCGACTGAACGCCAGTGAATCGGTCCAACTTTAGATTTTGGGTGTTTTAACTGAGCCTTAAGTTCGCGCAACTCTTTGGAATGCGTTTCAGCTTCGTCAAACAACCTTGCCGCGGCAGACTGTTTAGCGCCAAAAATGCTCAACACGCGAATTTGGTCGGGCGCATAATCAACCAGGAGCCCTTTTATCACCTTGGCCAAGTCTTTTGCCTGGCGATCAGCCGTTGTTGAGAAAACTTCGAGCTTGCTTGGGAGGTCATCGGTGAGTCGGTGGCGAAGGCGTGAGTCGGGCCATCCGAGTAGTTTATGAATCGCACGCGAGAGGGCTGGTGCTTGTCGACAGTTGGTGTTGAGCCCAACGTGGGTAAGGTTTGGCAGCTGACTCTTGGCAAAGCGAAACGAGTCGATCGGTGCCCCAGAGGTATAAATCTGCTGCTGGTCATCGCCGGCCATGAGCACCTTGAACGGGCGCAGCTTATTGCTCAGCAAACCGAGAATGGCGTCGAACGCAACAGGGCGCGCGGCAATGTCTTGAAACTCGTCGATGCAGACAGCTTCAAATTCGAAATCAACCGCGTTGTGCAAAACGGCATCGAGGGCTTTGGCGGGCAAAACTTCGTCGAACCAAGCTGTTACAGAGCCAGCAGGGTTCTTTTTTAGACCCACTATGCCGAGCAGCAACTCATTGAGGTGCATAACGGTGATGCCAGCAACCTTGCCGAGGTCTTTCCGCAGCTTTTCTGCAAGCATTTCGTTGTAGCAGACATAGAGCACACGGCGACCATCTTTATGCGTTTGCATGGCTGCTTTTTCTAGAATATGTGTTTTGCCACTGCCAGCTGGTCCCTCGAAATAGATCAGGTTATTTTTAGCAACTAGGTCGAGAATCAGAAGCTGTTCTTCAGTTGAGCGGTTGACCTCGTGCCTGCGTTCGATGGCACGTTCGGCTGGCGTTTGACGGGCGCGAAGACTGGGCCTAACAGCTTCGGCCAAAGCAATTGCTAGCTCTTGAGTCAAAGATGCCGGAACATATTTGATCGTGGTGTTATTGGCATAACGTTCAATGTGGCCTTGTAGCGCCTTCTCGATAGCGAGGTGTGGTTTGGCGAGATCGTTTTGAAATGCCAGCTCATCTAGATCGAATGCCATGCCAGTTCGCCCCTGTGCGAAACCTGCTGGGCCAATGCGCGGCAACCAAACCAAACGTGCGATTGGTATTTCGTCGACCTCAAATCCAAGGCTGATTAACTCACCTCGGATGTTGCGTTTTGCGTTGTCAACCTGAGTGAACGGGTTCTTGTGGCGTGATTTTGCGGGAACCCCTTCGAGGGTCCAGTCGTCGCCTTCAACCGTTACAGCAGTGGCACCTTTTGATTCGATAATCACGATGCCCTGACCAGGCACAAAAACAATGAAATCTGTTTCGGCTTCGATATTCAAAAGCACTTTCGCTTGTTTGAGGCTGTGAATCACAACCCAGTCTTCACGCCCAACCACACCTTGAAGCGCTGTGAAAACCAACTTTTCACCCAAGTTTTCGTCGGCTTTCAGCTTCTGTGGCATCATGCTGACCATTGGTGACTCCCCAAACCCCACACGCCTCAACCAAAGAAGCGCTCGTGCCACAAGCCTATTTGCTTAGAACCGATTACCGTTTTTTACACAAAGAATCACGTCTGAAACTTGGCTGAAACAGCAAGGGGTTAACCTGTTAGTACGCAATGAGGCGAGCAAGGGAGCAAGCTATGGGAATTCAACTTTTGGTTATCGGTTTGGCTGGGTCTGGCAAATCAACTGTCGGCAAGGCTGTGGCTGAGCGTCTTGGTGTGCGATTTGTCGATGGCGACTCTCTTCACCCCACGGCTAACCTCGAGAAAATGGCCAAGGGAACCCCGCTGAGTGATGACGACCGCGACCCTTGGGTTGCCAACATCATTGCCGAGTTGAATAAAGGCGATGTCGTAATTGCGGCCTCGCTTTTGAAGCGCAGCTATCGCGAGCTCATTAACAAGTCGGTTAAGCAGGTTGTTTTTGCTCAACTTGATGCTCCGAAGTCGGTTCTCGAAGAGCGTTTGGCTCAACAGGGCGAGGCTATTCGCAAAGACTTGCTAACTGCGCAGCTTGCTACTGCTGACCCGCTAGCAAAACACGAGCCGGGCAAGATCTATAAGTCAGACAAACCTGTCGATGAATTGGTGCGCCGCATCATTCTCGACATCAAAATGGGCGACTAAGGCACTTTCTGGGCAAATTCGGGCAGTAGTTTGAGAGTTTGCTGAGAGCCAACTGCGAGCTTTCTGCAAAAACTTAAGTTTTGCTTGGTGTGTGTCATGCAAGGTTTTAGCTTATTTCTAGAGGTAGATTTACCTCGTCTAACGAAAAGCCCTCGTTAGATATGAAAGGACAAGATTTCTATGAACAAGATCGTTGCAAACGTAATCTCAAAGCTAAACGCTGACCGCGGTGCTTCAGCAATTGAGTACGCACTACTTATCAGCTTGATCGCAGTTGCAGTTATCCTTGGCGCAGTCGCCCTAGGCACCGCAATCAACGGATCATTCAACAACGTTTCAAGCAGCCTCTAATTAAACTGAGGTCTCGCATCGCGGGGCCGGAGGGTCAACTATGAAACGGTTGGGCATCCGCAAGGTTAATAAAGATTCAGAAAAAGGCGCAGCAGCACTGGAGTTCGCGATTATCGTGCCAGTGCTGCTGTTGCTAGTTTTGGGCCTTATGGACATTGGGCGCTTGTTGCTTGTTGACATGAGCCTGCTTTCTGCCGCGCAGCAGGGAGCGCGAGTTTCGGCGATGA
>JBDLVN010000055.1:0-5444 GCA_039804775.1 Actinomycetota bacterium | reverse complement strand
CAGAGGGCTCTAAAACCATTAAGCTATTGTCTAGCAGTTATCTGCTAAGCCGACTTAGCTCCAATGGTAGAGCGCCGCCTTTGTAACGCGGATGTTATCGGTTCGAGTCCGATAGTCGGCTCCAAGTAAAAAGAAATCCCACTCATTGCGAGTGGGATTTCTTTTTAACTAGGCCTTTGCTTGACCTTCTGAAAAGGTAATGCTCACCGAGTTGATGCAATAGCGATCGCCGGTCGGGGTTTGCGGGGCATCTTCGAAAACATGCCCGAGGTGACCGCCACAGGCAGCGCAACGAACTTCAACGCGAACCATTCCGTGACTGCGGTCTTCGACAAGCTCAACTGCGTCGCCTTCTTTAGGTTCATAAAAACTTGGCCAACCGCAGTGCGAGTCAAACTTGGCGACGCTCTTGAAGAGTTCTGCTCCACAACCGCGGCAGTGATAGGTGCCCTCACGTTCTTCGTCGAGCAAAGCTCCGGTGCCCGCACGCTCGGTTGCCGCATTGCGCAGAACCTCATATTCAAAAGCGTCGAGTTCAGCACGCCATTGTTCGTCTGTTTTGTTCACGCGATAGTTCATGCTCAGCCTTTCATAAGCTAGTGCGCCCACCATCAATCGGTTAGACGCCTAATATTGAATTGTGCGTTATTTTGCACATCATCTTTAATAAGCAGGAATCATGTCGCAAAAGTTCCCAACTGACGACTTCGATCTCAACACTGAGATCGGCGGTCGCCACCGCGCTCGTCGTGGCTTTCGTGACCGCTTCATCGAATTCGTTCAGGTAATCGTTGTGGGTGTCTTGATTTCAGCTGGCGGTTATGTGGGCTTGCAAGTTATTGCGAACAACGGCAACCTCGGTGTTGACGTCGCCCTGAACCCAACGTCAAACACTGCAAATGAGTTCACCAAGGGCAACGGCGTTGGTGTGAGCGTTATCGATGCGAGCAATGCAAACGATGCGGCTTCAAAGTTAGGCCAGAAACTTCTTGACCAGGGGTGGAACGTTTTCTCGGCATCTCGATTGATCAACAGCTCGGGCCATGAGGCGACCCGCCCCGTCACCGTGGTCTATGCATCGAGTGATGCCTCGACTAAAGTCGCGGCCTCGTTGGCGAAAAGTTTGGGCAATTATGAGGTGCGAGTGTCGTCAAAATATGAAGATCCGGTCACTGTTGTGCTTGGGCTCGACTATAACAACTAAATAAACTTCTGAGATTATCAGTGAAATCGCTTGCTATTGACCAACATACCCCTGCTAAAGTTGGTCTTGGTCGAAGTTGAGGCGCATTTTGCGATGCTTCTCTCATAGTTCCCAAGGATTTCAAAGTTACTATGCGACTCGCGCCACATTTCAGTGGTGCGTTTTTTAGTAACAGGAGCAAGTACATGGCACAAGGAACCGTAAAGTGGTTCAACTCTGAAAAGGGTTTTGGATTCATCACTCAGGACGGCGGAGCAGACGTATTCGTACACTTCTCAGCAATTCAGTCAGAGGGTTACAAAGAACTTAAAGAGAACCAGCGCGTTGAGTTCGAAGTAAAGAACGGCGACAAAGGCCCACAGGCCGACGCTGTAAACGTAATCTAATATTTTTTAGGTTAGGAACACCTGCCCATTTGGGCGGGTGTTCTTTCATTTAACCGGGTACCCGCGTTTCACTTGCACTCTCACCCCGAGAGTGCTAAAAAGGACTTAGCACTCTCATTAGACGAGTGCTAAGACATTGCTAATTAACTAACGGGAGAAACCCTCAAAATGGCAAAAATTATTTCTTTTGACGAAGAGGCACGTCGTGGCCTCGAGCGCGGCCTCAACATCTTGGCCGACACCGTTAAAGTAACCCTTGGCCCACGCGGTCGCAACGTAGTTCTTGAAAAGAAGTGGGGTGCACCTACTATCACCAACGACGGCGTTTCGATTGCTAAAGAGATCGAGCTTGAAGACCCACTAGAGCGCATTGGCGCAGAGTTGGTCAAAGAAGTTGCCAAGAAGACTGACGACGTAGCCGGCGATGGCACCACCACCGCAACCGTTTTGGCCCAGGCGCTTGTTCGCGAAGGTCTTCGCAACGTTGCAGCCGGTGCTGACCCAATCAGCCTAAAGCGCGGCATCGAGAAGGCAACTGCAGCCGTTATCGCTCAGCTAATCGCAAACGCAAAGCCAGTTGAAACCAAAGAGCAGATTGCTGCAACCGCTTCGATCTCTGCTGGTGACACTGTCATTGGTGACCTTATTGCTGAGGCAATCGACAAGGTTGGCCGCGAAGGCGTTGTAACCGTTGAAGAGTCAAACACTTTCGGCATTGAGCTTCAGCTCACCGAGGGTATGCGCTTCGACAAGGGTTACATCTCGGCTTACATGGTGACAGACCCTGAGCGTCAAGAAGCAGTTCTTGAAGACGCTTATGTTTTGATCGCTAACTCAAAGATCTCAAGCATCAAAGACTTGCTACCTGTTGTTGACAAGGTCATTCAGGCCAACAAGCCACTTTTGATTATTGCTGAAGACATTGAGGGCGAAGCACTTGCAACCCTTATCGTCAACAAGATGCGTGGCATCTTCAAGTCAGTTGCCGTAAAGGCTCCAGGCTTCGGTGACCGTCGCAAGGCCATGTTGCAAGACATCGCTATCTTGACCGGTGGCCAGGTTATTGCTGAAGAGGTTGGCCTAAAGCTAGAGAACACCACTCTTGACCTTCTAGGTCGCGCTCGCAAGGTAGTAATCACCAAAGACGAGACCACCATTGTTGAAGGTGCTGGCGATGCTTCGATGATCGCTGGTCGCGTTGAGCAGATTCGTCGCGAAATCGACAACACCGACTCTGACTATGACCGCGAGAAGCTTCAGGAGCGTTTGGCTAAGCTTGCCGGTGGTGTTGCAGTTATCAAGGCTGGTGCAGCAACCGAGGTTGAGCTCAAAGAGCGCAAGCACCGCATTGAAGACGCAGTTCGCAATGCTAAGGCAGCTGTTGAAGAAGGCATCGTCGCCGGTGGTGGCGTTGCGCTACTTCAGGCTGGCAAAGATGTCTTTGACACACTAGACCTAAAGGGTGACGAAGCAACTGGTGCGAACATTGTTCGCCTAGCCATCTCGGCACCGCTAAAGCAGATCGCTCTAAACGCTGGCCTTGAGCCTGGCGTTGTTGCAGAGAAGGTCGCTGGCTTGCCAATCGGCCACGGTCTAAACGCTGCTACTGGTGAATATGTTGACATGCTAAAAGCTGGCATCAACGACCCAGTGAAGGTGACCCGTTCAGCTCTTCAGAACGCAGCTTCAATCGCTGCGTTGTTCCTGACCACCGAGGCTGTCGTTGCCGACAAGCCTGAGCCTGCTGCACCTGCTGGTGCACCTCAGGGTGGCATGGACTTCTAAGTCTGAAACACAAAAAAGCTCGGTTCCGAAATGGAACCGAGCTTTTTTATTTGCCGGGATGTTGGGCGGCATGGGTTGATTTGAGTTGTGTTGAACTGATCTGGGTTGAACTGATTGTGTGGTTAGTTAGCCAAGAAATAGGCGAGTGTTGTTGTGTTCGATCTCGCTGTATTGGTTGGCTGCCAGGCTGAGCGCCTGACCGATTTCGCCGAGCTGGTTCTCGACCGCGGTTGCTGTGGTTCGCCAGCGCAATGCGAGGTTTTGAAAACTATCTGCCGCCGAGCCTCGCCATGAGTTTTGAAGGCTTAGCAACTGGCTGTGAAGGTTTTCAACCTCAGTTTGCAATCGTTGGATGGTGTTTTGAACCGACGCATTTGCGGCCAAAACCTGTTCGCTGTCTACTTGAAATGTTGTCATGCAGCAAGCTTGGCAATTTGGGTGCACTTCACATAGCGAAGGACGCAAACTCGTGCATAAAAGCCGTGCAGGGTCGTTGTGAGCGATTTAGTGTGGCTATTGCGCCTGAGTTACCGGGAGGTCAACTCTAAAGGTAGCGCCACCGCCAGGGGTCTCGTTGGCAACGATGGTGCCACCGTGACGTTCGACAATCGATTTCACGATTGCTAAGCCAAGACCCGAACCGCCGGTTTCGCGGTTGCGAGAACTATCAGCCCTGAAGAACCGTTCGAAGATCTTCTCGCGAAGTTCTGGGGGGATCCCCTCGCCCTTATCTCGAACTTCGATGCGAATCGTCTGGTTGTGTTTGCCCAATGGCAAGCCAATGGCAAGCTCGACTTTTGAACCGACCGGTGCAAAGCGGCCCGCGTTGGCAAGCAGGTTGGTCAAGACCTGGCGCATCTGGTCGGCATCGGCTTCAGCCTCGAGTGTGGCATTTGGCATAACCGGAACACTCAGCAGGTCAACAAGTTCAATTGTGTGGCTGGCATCGGCTGCTAGTGAGTCTTTGGCGACAGATCTCGCAAGACCCAACACATCAACGTGGCTCAGAGATTTCTTGTTGTCATCGTCTAGTCGAGCCAAAGTCAAGAGACTCTCAACCAAACCGGTCATTCGAATCGCTTCACTCTCGATGCGCCCCATAGCCTCGGCAATATCTTCAGGCTTTTGCAAAGCTCCCATGCGATAGAGCTCGGCGTATCCTCGCACTGAGACTAGGGGAGTGCGCAACTCGTGGCTTGCATCAGCCACAAAGCGACGCATCTGAGTCAAGGTGGCGTTTCGCAGGTTCATCGCGCCCTCAATGCTGTTCAACATTGAGTTGAGCGAACTGTTGAGTCTAGAAATCTCGGTTCGTCCAGGGCGCTGCAATAGGCGCTTAGAGATGTCGCCCTCAGACACAGCAGCCGCAGTTCTTTCAACCTCGCGCAGAGGCTTGAGCGCGCTGGTGATTGTGAACCAAATTGCTAGGCCGCTTAAGAGAAGCAAAAAGGCTGCAAAGTAATTGCCGATGGTTCTATATTGCTCCAGCAGTGCGTCGCTTGAGGTGGTTGGAATTCCCACGATCAAAGACCCCTCGGTGACTGCCGTAATTGGTGCAGCCAGTATGCGCCAGCTTTTCTGGGTGTGAGTTTTTTCATTAGTGCTGATTAGCTCAAAGGGCTTTTCGCTGGCGTCGGCCACATAATCTGTTGTGAAAAGTGTGAGGTCAGGCAAATCATCTGAGGCGGTCACCGCCGGCACTAATGACTTTAGAAGCCCTCCCTGTGGGTCAACGTAGGCAATGTAGTAGTCCATTGGCAACCGTGGCAACTGCAATTTGCGCTCGGCCAAGCGCAGTTCGAGGCCGTTTGGGTCTTCATGGCTGAGCGCCGCAACTGTCGAGAATAGAAGGTCGTCGGTGTTCTTTTGAAGGTAAGTTTTGAGCAACGTCATCGTGCCAATGCTTGAAACGGCCAGCAAAAGACCGATAAGCGACACTGAAAGAGCAGTTAGTTTGGTGCGCAGCGAAATGCGCTCCCAAACGTGCCAGCTGCGACGTTGAGCATTCAAAATTAGTTACCGTTCTTGGCGACTTTATACATGTAACCAATGCCACGTTTGGTCTGAAT
>JBDLVN010000054.1:0-18241 GCA_039804775.1 Actinomycetota bacterium | reverse complement strand
GGGCGGCTTGGGGCTGAGGTGTCTGGGTAACCCTCGCTGGCGAGCACCACGGTGATGGCAACGTCTTTGGTGAACTGCGGTTCTGGTGCAGTTTCGAGGTTGCCCATCGCGGCTGCATAAAGCAGGCCAGCGAGCGGAGTGATGAGGCGACGCAAAACCACCTGGGTCTCTGGGTCGCCGAAGCGGGCGTTGAACTCAATGACTCGAATGCCACGGTCGGTGACAATCAAACCGCAATAGAGCAGACCGACAAACGGTGAGCCAAGGCGCGAAAGTTCGGCAACGGTTGGCTCGGCAACTGTGCGCTGAACCTCTTCGACAAAACCTGCAGGCAACCAAGGCAGCGGGCTATAGGCGCCCATGCCGCCGGTGTTTGGGCCTTCGTCGTGGTCATAGGCGCGCTTAAAGTCTTGGGCTGGGGTGAGCGGCATAACGTTCTTGCCGTCGCTCAAAAAGAACAGGCTGACTTCTTCGCCTGCCAAGAATTCTTCTACGAGAATGCCACCATCAATGAACTTCTCGGCGTGAGCGAGGGCTGCGGCGCGGTCGCTGGTGACGATAACGCCTTTGCCCGCAGCTAAGCCATCGGCCTTGACAACATAGGGCGTGCCAAAGTCGTCGAGAGCCGACTCAACCTCGGCCATGGTGGTGCATTCGCGGGCCATTCCGGTTGGCACATCTGCGGCAGCCATGACTTCTTTAGCGAAACTCTTGCTGCCCTCGAGCTGGGCTGCGAGCTGGCTTGGGCCAAACACCGCAATGCCCTCGCGGCGCAAAGCGTCGCTAACACCCGCAACTAGAGGAGCTTCAGGGCCGATGATTACGAGCTCGATCTGGTGTTCGAGCGCAAACTTTGTGGTTTCAAGTGGGCTGTTTGGGTCGATCGCAACACAGTGCACATCGCCGGCAATGCCGGCGTTGCCAGGGGCAACCAGAATCTTGTCGGCAGGCGTGCCGGTGCGAATGAGTGCCTTGACAATTGCGTGTTCGCGGGCGCCGCCGCCTAAAACCAGAATCTTCACAGGGTCAAGTTTAGCCGAGGGTGGTTGGCCGGGGTTCTTGAGTTTTTTGGCCTGAAGTCTTGGGCGCTTGGCTAGAAGTCTTGCGCGGTGGCCTCGGCGGCAGCTGCGGCTAGAGCCTCGGCTGGCGGTGCAATCACTGGCAAGCGCAGCTCAAAAGTTGCGCCGATTTGTGGGGCGTCGATGCGCTCGCCAGAAAGTGCGCCGCCTGAAGCCGGCAGGCAAACAAGTGTGCCGCCGTGTGCCTCGGCAAGGGCTCGGCTAATGCTCAGGCCAAGACCAGAGCCACCTGTGCTTCGCGCGCGGTCTGGTTCGAGTCGCACGAATCTTTCAAAGATGTGTTCGCGAGCTTCGTCGGGCACAGCCGGGCCGTCGTTATAAACCTGAACCCAGAAGGTTGAGTGTTTGCCGTCGCCGTTGTCGGCGCTCACGCCGGTGCGCACGGTGATCTTAGTTTCGGCCCAGCGGTTGGCGTTTTCGAGCAGGTTGGTTAGCACCTGTTGAATTCGCTCTGGGTCAACATAGAGGTTGAGTTCTTTGACTTTTGGTGCTGGCACTAGCGTCACGTCAAAGGCGCACTGCTGGGCAAAGAGTTCAACACCGCTGGCGACCAGCGAAACCACGTCGGCAGCGCGCTTGTTTACTTGAGTGTTGGCGATGCCGTGGTTGTCGAGCTGGGTTGCCAATGTTAGGTCGCGCACGATGCGCGCGGCTCGGTTGCCTTCGCGCACCACCGATATTGCTGTTTGTTCAACGGCGGCTCGTTTGCCATTTGATCGCATTAGGTTGTCGGCTCCAGCCACGATTGAGGCTAGTGGGCTGCGAAGTTCGTGCGCCACGTCGGCGCAGAGTTGGCGCATGCCTTCTTCGGCGTCTTCGGCTCGGGTTAGTGAGTTTTCGAGGCTGTCGAGCATGTTGTCGAATGCTTCGGCTGTGCGACCAAGTTCGGTGTCTTTGTCAGCGACGTCGAGGCGCCGACCGCGTTCACCTGAGGCGATCTGGGTCGCAAGGCTGGTCATGTCGTCGAGTGGCTTGAGTGCGCGGCGCATGGCTCGGCGCAACACGAGGGCAAGCACGAGCATTAGCAGCAGCATTGCTGGCACGCCGATTGCCATGATTTGACCGAACAGGTCGATGGCTTCAACGTTTGCTGCTGCCACAGTGATTGTGGCTTGCGAGCGTGGCAAAAGGTCCTCGACAAGCATGAAGCCGTCGTCTTGGCCGGCCATGCGGTGCATAAAACCTGGCAACGGCATCAGGTTGAAATCGTCTGGCAGGCTGCCTTGGCCAATGCCCGAACCCAAGCCTTTGCCGTCGCTAAAGAAGTGGCCGTTTTTGGTGATCACAACGCTGACGCCAGGTTTGGTGATGCGCTGGGCAAGCTCATCGGGCGGCAAAGTGCCTTCGAGTGAGATTGCGCTGTTGAGCACTGATGCAAGAGAGTCGGCTTGCTGTTGCTTCAGAACCGGTCGCAGCAACATTGCGATGGTTGCAACTAGCACCACACCGGTGATGGCAATGGCTGCCAGCGCGGTGAGAATGACTCGGTTCTGAAGTGACTTCACTCGTTAATCTTTGCCTTTTTAGCTGAAGTTTGCCTTATTTGGCATGCCAAAGAAAGCAAACTTCTAGCAAAGTTCTAGGCTGCCACCGATGGCGTGGCTGCTGGGGCTTTAATCATATAGCCCAGACCACGTTTGGTTTTGATGAGTTCGTTGGCGTCGCAACCGGCGTGTTCAAGCTTTTTGCGAAGCGAACTCATGTGAACTTCAACGAGGTTTGGGTCAAAAGCGTCATAACCCCAAACCTGGGTTAGCAGGTAGTTCTTTGAAAGCACACGACCGCGAGCGCGGGCTAGTTCGCCGAGCAAACGATATTCGGTGTTGGTCAGCTTGATTTCTTCGCCGGCGTAGGTGACCGAGGCTTCATCTTCGTTAATTAGCAACTCGCCAATTGAAAGCGGAGCGATCATCACGCCGGTGCGACGCAACACTGCGCGCACTCTCAGCAAGAGTTCGCCCATCAGAATCGGTTTGGTCACATAGTCGTCGGCGCCAATGGTTAGGCCGCGCATTTTGTCTTCGGCGGCATCGCGCGCTGTCATGAAGATGATCGGCACGCCGAGTTTTGCGATGGCTGCTGCGCCAACGTCGAACCCGTTCATGCCTGGCAACATGATGTCGAGCAGCACGAGGTCTGGTTTGGCTTCGAGAATGGTTTTGAGCGCGTCGGCCCCGTTGTGTTCGACGCGTGTCATATAGCCGGCGGCGCGAAGTGCAACTGAGATTTCTGTTGCTAAACCGACTTCGTCATCGACGACCAAGATGCGGGCTTTGCTAGCTGTGTTATTCATGGTTCCAGTAGAACCCCGAAGTCTGGGAGTTTGCTGAAGAAACGCCACAGTGCAGAATAGTTCTATGGCAATTCACAGAAAAACTTCAGTTGAAGCCGGTTTAGCTGCGGTTGCCGAACTGCGGGCATCCTATTTAAATGACTTGGATGCAGCCCCTACCCCACTCAAGACCACCGCGGTCAGATTCTTGCTCGAAGAGTTAGCAACCCGTGAACCAGGCAACTCGGTTGAAGTTCGTGTGCCCCCGTTGGCTGCGGTGCAATGTGTTGAAGGCCCGCGTCACACTCGAGGCACGCCGCCCAACGTGGTTGAGTTGCCCGTTGGCCTCTGGTTGGCCTTGGCGCTCGGGCAAATCGAATGGCAGGCCGCTCTTGCCACCGGCAAAGTTTTAGCATCAGGGGTGCGCGCCGACCTCAGTGGAATGTTGCCACTGTTTTAAGGTTCAATTGAAACGTGAATGAACCTAGACCCCAGCTGCCAAAGCCACAGCTAACCGAGACTCTCGAGATGCGCGCCAGCGATGTGACGCTCAAGATTCGACGCTCGCCAAAGTTCACCCCGTTTGTGATCATGGGAATGGTCATAGGAATCATCGCCGCGTTTATTGTGAACGCGTTGATTCCCGATGAAAACCGCACTCCGGCAGCTATTTTGGGTTATTTGGTGCTCTATTGCGCAGCCGCTGGTTTAGCACTTGGCGTGCTCACCGCAACCGTGCTCGACCGCATATCTTTGGCTCGTGCCAAGCAGGTTTCAGCGACTAAACTTGAACGGTAACGCCCACTTTTAACGACGGGAAAACCACCTTGCTTCGTGGCGACGGCCTGCTAAATCATGACTTGATGGTTGACGAAAAAGCACCTCAAGACCAGTGCGGTGTGTTTGGTGTTTGGGCTCCTGGCGAAGAAGTCGCCAAGCTAACCTTTTTTGCACTTTATTCTTTGCAACACCGCGGCCAAGAGTCAGCGGGCATCGCCACTAGCGATGGCAAAAAGATTCTCGTTTATAAAGACATGGGCCTGGTTTCACAGGTTTTTAGCGAGACCGCTCTCGAAAGCCTCGTTGGTCACATCGCCGTTGGCCACAACCGTTATTCAACCACCGGCGCAAGCCACTGGCGCAACGCGCAGCCAACCTTGGGCCGCACCAGCGAAGGCACTGTTGCCTTAGCTCACAACGGCAACCTCACCAACACGGCCGACCTGCTCGACCTTCTAAAGGCCCGCTACCCAGACCAAAACCAAAACGAAATCACCGGCGGCAACACCACCGACACCGCGGTTTTGACTGCGCTCATGGCTGGCGACCTCGACCACACTCTCGAAGCCACCGCGCTAGAGCTGCTGCCTCGCGTCAAAGGTGCGTTCTGCTTGGTGTTCATGAACGAGAACACCCTCTATGCCGCCCGCGACCCACAGGGCGTGCGCCCATTGGTTCTCGGTCGTTTAGAAAGAGGATGGGTGGTTGCCTCAGAAACCGCCGCCCTCGACATTGTTGGCGCATCATTCGTGCGCGAGGTTGAGCCTGGCGAACTAATCGCGATCGACGAAAACGGTTTGCGTTCAACCCGCTTTGCCGAAACCAAACGTGCCGGCTGCGTTTTTGAATATGTTTATCTAGCCCGCCCAGACACCTCAATCAACGGCAAGAACGTATATGAGGCTCGAGTTGAAATGGGTCGTCAGCTAGCTCGCGAATACCCTGTCGAAGCAGACCTGGTTATTCCAACCCCAGAGTCGGGCACCCCGGCTGCGATCGGTTATTCGCAAGAGTCGGGAATTCCCTTTGGTCACGGCCTCGTCAAAAACGCCTATGTTGGTCGCACTTTCATTCAGCCATCACAGACCATTCGCCAGCGAGGCATTCGCCTAAAGCTCAACCCTCTAAGAGAGGTCATTCGCGGCAAGCGCATCATCGTTATCGACGACTCAATCGTGCGCGGCAACACTCAGCGCGCATTGGTTCAGATGCTTCGCGAGGCTGGCGCTGCCGAGATTCACATTCGCATCAGCTCACCGCCGATCACCTGGCCTTGCTTTTATGGCATCGACTTCGCAACTCGCGCCGAGCTAATCGCCACAGGTCTCGCCGTTGATGAAGTTCGCCAGTCAATCGGTGCCGACTCGCTCGGCTATTTGAGCAAAGACGGCATGGTCGGCGCAACCGAACAACCAGAATCGCAACTTTGCACAGCCTGCTTCACCGGTAGGTATCCTATTGAATTGCCTACCGCAGAACGCCTCGGCAAGAACCTACTCGAGCGCCCAGAAGGCTCGGCCAGCGACGACGTTGACCCAGCCGACCTTGCCGCCGCTGCCCAGCAGGAGACCCTAAATGACTAACGCTTATGCGGCCAGCGGTGTTGACACCGAAGCCGGCGACCTAGCCGTAAACCTTATGAAGAAGGCTGTTGCTGCCACGCACAACGGCAACGTTTTTGGCGACTTCGGTGGCTTCGCCGGTCTGTTTGACGTCTCGTTTCTAAAGTCTTATGAGCGCCCACTGCTTGCCACCTCAACCGACGGTGTTGGCACCAAGGTTGCAATCGCTCAAGCCATCGACAAACACGACACCATTGGCCAAGACCTCGTCGGCATGGTTGTTGACGACATTGTCGTCGTTGGCGCCAAGAGCTTGTTTATGACCGACTACATCGCAACTGGCAAAGTTGTGCCGCAACGTGTGGCAGACATTGTGCGCGGCATCGCCGAGGCCTGCGCCTCAGTTGGCGTTGCTTTGGTCGGTGGCGAAACTGCCGAACACCCTGGCCTGCTCGCTGCCGACGAATATGACGTGGCCGGCGCAGCCGTTGGTGCTGTCGAAGCCTCGAAGCTGCTCGGCGCTCACCGCGTGCAGGTTGGCGATGTTGTTCTCGGCATGGAGTCCAGCGGTTTTCACAGCAACGGCTATTCGCTGGTTCGCAAGATCGTTGCCGACAGCAAGCTTGACTACAACAAAACCGTGGCCGAGTTTGGGGCAACTTCTTTGGGCGAAGTTCTGCTCGAGCCAACCCGTCTTTACACTGGCGTGCTAAACGACCTGCTCGAAAGCGACCTCGGCCAGCACGTCACAACCATGAGCCACATCACCGGCGGTGGCATCGCTGCCAACCTGTCGCGTGTTTTGCCAACTCAGGTTAGCCTCGACATCGACCGATCAACCTGGGCTCCGTCAGAAGTCTTTCAAACCTTGGCATCGTGGGGCGGTTTTGAGCTCACCGCTCTCGAGACCACCTGGAACCTCGGCCTCGGCTTTGCAGTTGTGGTCAAAGGCCACGCGGCTGAAGCTATCAAAGCTCAGCTAAACGCGGCGGGCATCAAAACCTGGGCACTGGGAATGATCGAGTCAACCGACTGCGACCTCGCCGGCCCAAGTTATGTCACCGAAGCCAAAGGTGTTCGCGGCGGTGCTGTGCGCCTCGTTGGCAAGTACGCCCTCTAAAACGCTTGGCCCTCGGCCGAACCAGCCCGCGCTGCTAAAAAACTAGACGACCTTGAGGTCGCCCGACCCGAGCAAAATCGGCGAGGTGAGCAAAGTCATCGCGTCGTCGTCGCTGAAAAGTCGCGAGCGAATAATAAAGCGCATGCCCTCGGGCGACTCAAGCGAGAAACCTCCACCACGGCCAGGAACCACATCGATGGTGATATGCGTGTGCTTCCAATACTCAAACTGTTCGAGCGAGATCCACACCTTGATCGGCGCATCGATGCCCGTGACCAATAGCTCGCCAAGCAACACGTCTTGGCCGCCCACTCTAAACTCACCCGCGAGATAACACATCGGGGCTGAGCCGTCGCAACAACCACCGCTCTGGTGAAACATCAGCGGGCCGTGCGTTGCAGTCAACTTGCGCAGCAAATCGTCGGCAGCCGGCGTGGTTTCAACTCGTGGCGGCAAGTTTTCATACATAAGTGCAGATTACCTTTTTCTTTGCGAAAGTCTAGAGCGCAGCCAGCCAAACGGCGGGCCTGTGATTAAGCGAAATGTGGGGCCCCGAAGAGCCCCACATCCGTCTCAAAGAATCGGCCACACGTCGTTGGGTGACCGAACCGGTGTCTTGGTTTAGAAGAAACCTAGAGCGTCTGGTGAGTAGCTGACCAAAAGGTTCTTGGTCTGCTGGTAGTGGTCGAGCATCATCTTGTGGTTCTCGCGGCCGATGCCTGATGACTTGTAACCACCGAATGCTGCGTGAGCAGGGTAGGCGTGGTAGTTGTTGGTCCACACGCGGCCAGCCTGAATCTCGCGACCAGCACGGTAGGCAGTGTTCATGAGGCGAGTCCAAACGCCCGAACCCAAACCATAGATGGTGTCGTTGGCAATGCTCATGGCCTGCTCGAAACCGTCGAACTTAGTCACAGCTAGCACAGGGCCAAAGATCTCTTCTTGAAAGATGCGCATGTTGTTGGTGCCTTCGAACACAGTTGGCTCAACATAGAAACCACCCGAAAGTTCGCCACCGAGGTCAGCGCGCTTGCCGCCAAGCAGAACCTTGGCACCTTCAGCCTTGCCGATTTCGATGTAGCTCAAAATCTTCTCGAGCTGGTCGTTGCTAGCCTGAGCACCAATCATGGTTGCGGTGTCTAGCGGGTTGCCCTGAATGATCTTCTTGGTGCGCTCAAGAGCGTCGGCCAAGAACTTGTCATAAATCGGTGCATCAATCAGCGCACGCGAAGGGCAGGTGCAAACCTCGCCCTGGTTCAAAGCGAACATGTTGAAGCCTTCGAGGCACTTGTTATAGAAAGCGTCGTTCTGGTCAGCGATGTCTCTGAAGAACACGTTAGGGCTCTTGCCACCGAGTTCTAGAGTGACGGGAATGATGTTGTCAGATGCATATTGCATGATTAGGCGGCCGGTTGTGGTCTCACCAGTGAATGCAATCTTTGCGATGCGACGGTTTGAAGCAAGCGGCTTGCCAGCTTCAACACCAAAGCCGTTGACGATGTTGATAACACCGGCAGGCAGCAGGTCAGCGATGATCTCCATTAGATACAAGATCGAAACTGGGGTCTGCTCGGCTGGCTTTAGCACCACACAGTTGCCGGCGGCTAGTGCAGGTGCGAGCTTCCAGACGGCCATCAAAATAGGGAAGTTCCAAGGAATGATCTGACCGACAACACCTAGTGGCTCGTGAAAGTGATAAGCGACGGTGTCATTGTCTAGCTCGCCAAGGCTGCCTTCTTGAGCGCGAATGGCGCCTGCGAAATAGCGAAAGTGGTCGATAGCTAGTGGAATGTCAGCTGCAAGGGTTTCGCGAACAGCCTTGCCGTTCTCCCAAGTCTCAGCAACGGCAATCTTCTCGAGGTTTGCCTCCATGCGGTCGGCAATCTTGTTCAAGATGATTGCGCGAGCGGTGACAGAGGTCTCGCCCCAGCCCTTCTTAGCTGCGTGGGCAGCGTCCAAGGCCTTCTCGATGTCTTCGGCGTTGCCGCGGGCAACCTCGGTGAAAACCTTGCCGGTGACTGGTGTTACGTTTTCAAAATACTGGCCACTGCTCGGGGCTACGTATTGGCCGCCGATCCAGTGGTCATAGCGCGGGCGAAACTCAACGATGCTTCCGGCCGTGCCTGGCGCTGCATAAATTGACATTTTGTGTCTCTTTCGTTTGGCCCAACCCCTTTGGTGGGCGACAAACGCCAAACTATTCCCGTTTTTATTACGTTTGCTTAACGTTGGGGCGTGACTGTCTAAAACCACGCAATTCGGCTAGGTAGCCTACCTAGCCATATAGACAGGTGACAGTTTTCTTTGTAGTCTTGCGACTATGAACGAAGTAGTTCGCCCAGACGTGCCGCTTGGCCGGCGCTCGCCGCACTCAAAGACCCGAGTGCTCGTTGCCGACCGCAACGTGATCATTCGCATTGGCGTTCGGGCAATTCTCGAGCGCGCCCCAGGTGTTGCTGTCGTTGCCGAGGCCACCACCTACGACGCGGTAATCGATGCGGTCGATGAACACGGCCCAGACGTTCTAGTGATCGACCTTGACCTAGGCGATGACACGACCAGAGGTCTGCAGCTCTGCGAAGAAATCACCAAACGCTACCCAAACACCAAAGTTTTGATTTTGGCCTCGGCCCTGAGTGAGTTCGTGGTGGTTGACGCGATGCGCCGAGGTGTCACGGGCTACCTTCTAAAAGACGACGTTAAAGCCGACGAACTTGGCAAAGCCGTGCGCGCAGTTCAAGACGGCGAAGTCGTAATGGGCAAGGGCATCGGCAACCTCGTGGCGCACTCTTTGGGTTCAAACCGTGACATCGGTGAACACGTTACCGATCGCGAGCACGAAGTGTTGAAACTTGTGGCGCGAGGTATGAGCAACAAACAAATCGCTGCCGACATGTATGTCAGCGAAAGCACCGTGAAGTTTCACCTGCAAAACCTCTCGCGCAAACTGGGTGCACACCGCCGAGCCGAGATTGTGCACAAGGCTACAGCCGCCGGCCTGCTTTAGCGTCTAGCGGCAACTGTTGCCCTTTATTGCCCGCGAGTTCGCAAACTAAGCCAAACTCGGGCATATTTGATAGGTAATCTTTTGCCCACCTCTAAGGAACCTTTTGACCCACTCACCTAACGACGGCCACGGGCAGGTCGGCCAGACCGGCAAGGTCTATTTGGTGGGTGGCGGCCCTGGCGCCGAAGACCTCATAACCGTGCGTGGGTATAACCTATTGCAGCGAGCCGACGTAGTTGTTGCCGACCGCATCGGTTCGGCAGGTTACCTTGAAAACCTGCCCGAAAGCGTTCAGGTTATCGAGGTTGCAGATGCAACTCAGCGCGACCAGATTGCGCAAAAAGACATTAACGCGCTTTTGATTAGCCTGGCCCGTGAAGGCAAACAGGTGGTTCGCCTAAAGGTTGGCGACCCAAACATTTTTGGCGGTGGCGGCGAAGAAGCCTTCGCGTGCGAGTCAGCTGGCGTTGAATTCGAAGTTGTGCCGGGCATCACAAGTGCAATCGCTGCTCCGGCAGCAGCTGGAATTCCCTTAACACACCGCGGCATCGCCAACGGTTTCACGGTTGTGACCGGCGATGAAGAGATCGCTGCTGTCGGTGGCGACACCGACCACACCTTGGTGATCTTGATGGGCCTTGACCGCCTGCGCGAAACAACCTTCACCTTGGCTGCCGGCCTGCGCGGTGCTGATTGCCCGGTTGCAATCATCGAGTCAGGTTTTGCAGCCAACCAAAAGATCGTGGTTGGCACACTCGCCAACATTGCAAGAGTTGCACAAGAAGCTGGCATAAAAGCACCCGCAGTCATTGTTGTAGGTGACGTGGTGCGACTAAGCCCACACTATTTAGCCGAGCTGCAAGCCCAGTTTTTCAAGCCAGAGAGAAGTTAGCCAAAGATGAGCCAAAACCTAAGAGTCGCGATTATCGGTGCTGGCCCGGCTGGCATCTATGCTGGCAACATTCTGCACACCAAGCACCCTGAGGTCACAATCGACCTGTTTGATTCGCTGCCTGCACCCTATGGCTTGATTCGCTATGGCGTTGCACCTGACCACCCGCGCATCAAAGGCATTGTCAACTCGCTTCACGAAATGCTAAACGCTGGTTCGATTCACTTTTTTGGCAACGTTGAGTTTGGCGTTGACCTAACCCTCGCCGACATTCGCAAGCACTACCACGCTGTGATTTTCGCCACCGGCGCTATCAAAGATGCAGCGCTGAACATTGCGGGCATCGACCTCGATGGCAGCTACGGCGCCGCCGATTTTGTTAGCTGGTATGACGGCCACCCTGACGTGCCTCTGACCTGGCCGCTAACAGCCGAAAAAGTTGCTGTTCTAGGCAACGGCAACGTGGCCCTCGACGTGGCTCGCGTTCTTGCCAAGCATGCAGATGACATGCTCAAGACTGATATTCCGGCAAACGTTTATGAAGGCCTCAAGGCTTCACCGGTCACTGACGTGCACGTCTTTGGCCGCCGTGGCCCTGCGCAAATCAAGTTCACCCCGGTTGAGCTGCGCGAACTCGGCGAGGTCGAAGACGTTGACATCGTAGTTTATGAAGAAGACTTTGGCGATGACTGGTTTGACGAAGACGCCGAAGGTGTGACCAACCAACATCGCGTAATGGCGCGCATTATGAATGAATGGCGCGAGCGCGAGCTAACCGGCGCCAGCCGCCGTCTGCACCTGCACTTTTATCACTCACCCGTTGCGATTCTGGGCGAAGACGGCAAGGTTGTCGGCATGCGCTTTGAACGCAACCGCCCAATCGGCGACGGCGCTGTTGAGGGCACCGGCGAGATGCGCGACTTTGACGTCAAGGCTGTTTATCGTGCAATCGGCTATTTTGGCAGCGAGTTGCCTGAGGTGCCGTTCGACGACAAGCATGGAGTGATTCGCAACGTGGGCGGTCGCGTGGTTGACGAAAATGGCGCGCAGGTCGCTGGCCTTTATGCCACGGGCTGGATCAAACGCGGCCCAGTTGGACTAATCGGCCACACCAAGAGTGACGCACTCGAAACCATCGAGAACCTGCTCGCAGACATCGACTCACTGGTTGAGCCGGTTTCTGCAAACTCGGCAACGGTTGAGCTTGAGGCTCGCGGTGTGCAGTTCACAAATTGGCACGGATGGCTCAAGTTGAACGCCCACGAGATTGCACTCGGCGCGGCTGACGCCTCGAACGTTGAGCGTGAGCGAGTTAAGGTCGTTTCTCGCGAAGAGCAAGTTGAGATTTCAAAGCGCAGCTAGCCTGCTGAATGCTTTTGGGCTGAACGCTTTAGGTTTGGGTTGCGAAAGCCTTGGCTAATCGCGACTATTCAGAGTCTGAGCCCGAAGCTTTTGCACCAGTTGCGTCTGGGCTCGAGACGCCAGCGGCTGCACTAGCTGAGTCTGTGTCGCTGTCGTCAGCGTCGTCTTCACCCTCGTCTTCGCCATCTTCGTCACCATAAAGATCGGCCCATTTGTCTTCATAGTCTGGCTCGCCAGAACCGCCGGGAACAACAGTGCCTAGCTCGCGTTCGAGCGCGTTGTAGTCAGTGTTCGGGCTGAAATATTTCAGCTCGCGAGCCACTTTGGTGTGCTTAGCTTTTTGACGGCCACGCCCCATGGCGAGACCCCCTCTTATGAACTTGGCCAAACCGTGTTGCTGGTTCGGGAGGATTGACAGTTGAAAACCTGCGCCTATTTTAGCAGGCTAAAGCTCAATATTGCTCCTGCAACGACGCCCATAGCCGGCAAGAGCAGGTTTAGAGCAGAGTTGTAGGTGGCTTTGCGATATTCACCAGCGCGCCAGTAGGTGCCAGTTTGCGCCGCCCAAGAGCTAAATGTTGAGAGACCGCCGGCAAAGCCAACGACGAGCATGGCATAGGGCACAGCGGGCTGCGCGCCACCCAAAAACATACCAGCGAATAGCGAAGCAAGGCTGTTTGCAATCAAAATGCCCCAAGGCAGTTTGCCGCTAAACCTTGCTAAGAAGAACCTCAACACCGAACCCAAACCACCGAGCCCTGCGATAACCAGCACGAACACAAGCGTGCTCATTGCTTAGCCTCTGTCTTTTGCGAACCCACGAACTTGCCAAGACGCAAGCCCAAAAAATAGGCCAAAACACCAAGGGCAAACATTGCAATCACGGTCAACGGAGCAAATGCGGCAGAGTCACTCGAACCGATCAGCCAAAGCGCAACACCACTCATGGTTGTGAACCCTCCGGCAAACCCAACGCCCCAAAAGGCTTTGCTGTTGCCCGATTCAAAAATCGAGGATGCATTAACCACACCCAAAAAAGCGGCACCGAGCAGGTTCACAGCAAACAGCATGCCAATTTGAGGCAAGGCGATTGAAACGCCATAACGTGCAGCTGTGCCAATCGCACCGCCCAAGAACACGAGTGCCACGTTTTGCAAGTTGATTTTCATGCTTTCGCCTTCTCAGCCGATAGGGGTCGCGAAAAAGTTACTCGTCGTCACCGTCGATGCGGTGAGCGATTTTTTCAACGCGGTTGCTGCCTAGTCTGTGGCGGCGAGGTGCTGGTCGCAAACGCTCACCGCGACGCATGTCGCCAGGCAGTGGGCGGCGTTCAAACAGCTTCACGTGCTCGGCAGATTCAAGGCGCCAAGGCACTAGCGTGACCATTACGCCTCGCACATACAAGAGCTGCTTTCGAATGCGGTTTGCGCGGTGGTTGTGAAAGACGTGCTCCCACCAGTGGCCAACAACATATTTCGGCAAATAAACCGAGATGCGTTCACTGCCGAACTGCTCGCGGTGTGCCTCGAGGTATTGAATGAGTGGGGCAGAGAATTCGCGATACGGCGAGTCGATAATTTTTAGCGGAACCTCAATGCCATAGTCACTCCACTCTTTTTCGAATTCGATGGCACGCTCAGGGTCAACCGCGATGTGAATGGCGTCGAGGCGATTGTGACGGCTCGACAGAGCATAGTCAAGTGCCTTGAGTTGAGGTTTATTTAGTTTGTCCATCATTACAACGGCATAGTCGCCCTTGCTGCCGAACTTGGTTTCAGAGTCAACTGAAACCTCAATTTCAACAGCTTGGTAGTACTTCTTGGTGTTCGACATGACCCAATAGAGAATCGGCATGATGATGAACACTAGCCATGCCCCATGGGTGAATTTTGTGATTGTGACAATGATCAAAACGGCGCCGGTGAGCGTTGCGCCCAAGCCGTTGATGATGGTGCCGCTGAGTGCGTCGCGCGGTCTAACCGAACCATCTGCCTTGCCGCGCTTCCAGTGCACAAGCATGCCAACCTGGCCAACCGTGAACGAGGTGAATACACCCAAAATATAAAGCTGAATCAAACCGGTCACCGAAGCCTGATAAGCCAAAATCAAGACCATAGCTGCGGTCATAAGTGAGAGCATGCCGTTGCTGAAAACCAAACGGTCGCCGCGGGTCAAGAGCGCCTTAGGGGCGTATCCGTCTTTTGCTAGAACTGAACTCA
Organism: Actinomycetota bacterium; assembly: GCA_039804775.1. Taxonomy (GTDB): domain Bacteria; phylum Actinomycetota; class Actinomycetes; order Actinomycetales; family Microbacteriaceae; genus Rhodoluna. The sequence continues at coordinate 3,948 of JBDLVN010000054.1, read as the reverse complement.
ACAACGGGAACCCGTTGAAAGCTGTGTTGGCAGCTAGTAGCAAAACCGCTGCTGTGCCGGCCTGAATCAGGTAGAAGAACGGTGAGTTGCCACCAAAAACCGCCACTGCGATTTGCGCCATCAGAGACTGTTGTGGTGCACCCGTGCACATGCCAAGTTGCGCGCAAGGGTCTTCGGCATAGTGGATTCCAGACGCCAACGCCAACCACGTGATGCCAACAAACATTGTCACAGCAGCCGCGCCCATTAACACAAGCGTGATTTGCGCATTGCGAATTTTTGGCGCTCTAAAAGCTGGAACACCGTTGGCGATAGCCTCAACACCGGTCAGAGCCGAACAACCAGAAGCAAAGGCCCTCAGCAGCAGCAAAATCATGAATATGCCGCCATTGGCTGCTTGCTGGTCAAGAATGTGCAGTTGATAAGCAGAAGATGGCGCGGCTAGAACATCACCTGATGCGAGGCGAAAAGCGCCAACGCTAATCATCAAGAAAACGCTGCCCAAGAAGATGTATGTCGGAATCGCAAATGCGGTGCCAGATTCACGCACACCACGAAGGTTGATTGCGCAAAGCGCAATCAAAAAGCCAACAGCGATTTCAACGCGCCAAGGGTCAAGGTCAGGGAACGCCGAGATGAGGTTATCAACACCCGAAGCAATCGACACGGCAACGGTCATTACATAGTCGAGCAAAAGCGCGGCAGCGACAACCAGAGCCCAGCGACTGCCCAAGTTTTTCTGGGCAACTTCGTAGTCACCACCGCCAGAAGGGTAGGCACCAATCACGCGACGATAGCTGAGCACGATGACGGCTAGAAGCAAAGCAACCACAGCTGCGATGTATGGCGCGGCAACCAAGGCCAAACCGCCAAGGGTCAAAATCATGATTAGCTCTTGCGGGCCATAGGCCACCGACGAAAGCGGGTCGCTCGAAAAGATCGGCAGAGCGATGTATTTAGGCAACAGTTCGCCTTCAAGGCTCTTGTTAGAGAGTTTTTTGCCAAGGAGCAAGCTGCGAGGATGATTGCTTTCGTTCACGATTGAAAACTTTACTCTGAATGCGTCGAAGAGTTTTGGGTTTCGAGTTGTTTGCAACCACACACGGTGAACCAGATAAAAGTAAAGGCCCAAACCCTTTAGAGGTTTGAGCCTTTACATTCACGTCTTTTTAGGCGTCAGCCTCTTCGTCGTGCTTGCGTGAACCAAGGTTGAAGGTCGAAGCCAAGCCGGCTGCCAAGAAAATCGCGGCAGCTAGAGCAGCCCAACGGGCACCTTCTGAGAAAGCGTCGTCGGCAGCCTTAATCGCTGCTTCGCCATCGACTGGGTTGCCGCCGTTTGCAGCCAAAATGCCTGGAATCGCGCCAATCGCACCACCCGAGCTGTCAACCACGGTGCTAACGATCTGAGTCTTTGCCGGGCCGCTGATTTTGAGCTCATCAAGCTTGCTTTCAAGGCTCAACTGAGTTGCTGTGAAAAGCACGGTGCCCAGAACGGCAATGCCCAAAGCTGAACCGATTTGGCGAACGGTGCTCTGCGAGCCAGAACCCTGACCAGAAAGTTGAACCGGAACATCAACCATGATTACACCGGTTAGCTGAGCTGTGGCGAAACCGATGCCCAAACCATAAAGCAATAGGCAAGGGGCAACCCAACCCCAACCAGCGTCAGCGCCGACTGCAAAGGCAGTGCCGATAACACCGATTAGCTCAAGCATTACACCAAGCTGAACTGCACGGGCCGGAGCCACCTTGCCGCTCATAGCGCCGCCAAGACCAGAAGCCAAAAAGGCGCCACCGGCAAGCCAAAGCAAAACTAGGCCAGATTGAATCGCCGTGAGGTGCTGAACATTCTGAAACCAAAGCGGCAAGGCAAACAAGATGCCGAACTCACCCAGCGAAATAATCAAAGCTGCAATCGAGCCGTTTCTAAATGACGCGATGCCGAAAAGTGTCAGGTCAAGCAAGACCTGCTTCTGTGCTTTGGCACGAGCGCGCTCCCAAAGCACAAACAAGGTGCCTGTGACCAAAGCGATGGCAAGCGAAATCGGAATAATCGACAAACCGTCTTTCGACCAGTCGAAGCCAAAGATCGAGAACTGGTGGTCGGCGTTAGGCAGCCACCAGCCGTAGGTGCGGCCTTCGATAAGACCAAACACCAAAGTCAAAAACATCACGATTGAAAGCAGCGCACCGACCACGTCGATGCCCTTAGCCGCCGAGAGCGCTTTTGACTCGGCAACAAATAAGAGCAAGCCCACGATGATGATCGCGCCAATAGGAAGGTTGATGTTGAACGCGAGGCGCCATCCGTCGGTGCCAAAGTCAGTTGCTAGCCAACCACCCAAAACCGGGCCAAGGGCAACCATGCCACCGATGGTCGAACCCCAAATAGCGAAGGCAATGCCGCGCTCTTTGCCCTGAAAGTTAGCGTTGACCAGCGAAAGGGTCGTCGGCAAAACCATCGAACCACCAATGCCCTGCACCACACGGGCCAGAACCATCGAGCTGAAGTCAGTCGAAACACCCGCCCACATTGAGGCTGCGGTGAAAATGACGATGCCCACAATGAGAATCTTCTTGCGACCGAAACGGTCAGCAACCGAACCCCACACCAAAAGCAGCGAGGTGAAAACTAAGACGTAGCTTTCTTGAACCCACTGAACCTGGGTTGAGTCAAGGCTGAGAGCTTTGATTACCTGCGGAAAAATCGTGTTGACGATGGTGCCGTCGATGATGACGAGCGAAATGCCCATCGAGATGAAAACGAGGCCAAGCCAACGAAAGCGCTGTGCGCGCGTCAATGGTGCGGCAGTTGTTGAGATTTCAGACATTTCGGTCTTTCTTTAGTTAGAGGTGCGCATTTAGGCAAGGGCAAGCAACACAGATGCCACCAGCGCCAAGACAATACCAACCATTTGAAGGCTGGCAACCTTTTCTTTAAGAACAAATCTAGCCAACAGAATTGTTCCCGCAGGGTAAAGCGCAGTTAATACGCTCGCGATCGTTAGCGTGCCAGAAAACGCCGAAGCACGAAATAACACGTTGGCCATGGCGTCGCTGCACCCGGTGAGTGCGAGCAAAACCCAGATCTTGCCGCCCAAGTTTGAGAACTCGCTTGGCTGAGCCTTGCGCGAAAGCAACATCACGGCCGCCACCGAAACCATAACAATGGCGTTGATGGCACGAATCAAAATCGCGGTGGCCATGCCGGTGTCAGCTGGCGGTTGCTTCAGGCAAATCATGACAACACCGATGCCGATGCCCGCACCGACTGACAGCGCCAAACCTCGCAGGCTCGGCAACCGCAAATCGGCCGAAGGAACAAACCCGACCAGTGCCACAGCGATGAGCACTAGCGTGATGGCGGTCCATCCTAGAAAATTAAACGACTCGCCAGCTGCCACACCGGCGACGGTCGGCACCAGAGCGGCCACCAATGCGCTCAAAGGCGAAACGATCGAAATCGGCCCTTCGGCCAGCGCGGCATAGAGGCAAGTCATGCCAACCGCCGAAAAGCCACCACCGACCAAACCCCACAAAATCGCAACCGGGGTGAAGTTAGCGCCCTGAGTGAGGTCGCCAAAACTGAATGCCGCAAAAACACTGAAACCGAAACCAAAACAGGCAGCAACTGCGGTGACCAAAATCGGGCGAAGGCGCTTAGAGGCAACCGCGCCGAAAAAGTCAGCGGCGCCATAAATCAGCGCAGCGCAAAGGCCAAACAAAATGGTCATGGGCTTAGCCTAATCAAGGCAAGTTCGGGGAGCGTGTTTGCATGGCCCTGGTAACAAAAAACCCTCCCGTTGCTTTCGCATTGAGAGGGCTTGTTTGTGGCTCCGACGGGCGTCGATCCCGTGACCTAACGATTTTCAGTCGTTCGCTCTACCGACTGAGCTACAGAGCCAGATGTGAAATAAATCACACCTTTTCAACAAAAAGCCCCTCTTT
>JBDLVN010000053.1:0-16234 GCA_039804775.1 Actinomycetota bacterium | reverse complement strand
GGTGGATTCGGCCCTGGTCAGCTTTCAAACTCTGCTGTTGATATTGCGCTCAATGCCTCGGCTTCGTTGAACATTGTGCTTCTTGCGATTGGCTTGTCGATTCTCGGTGGGCTTTTGGCTGGTGCAATCGGTGGGCTTCGCGCTGCAAAGTTGAGCCCGGCCGAGGCACTTAGGAGCGTTGCCTAATGTATGAACTAGTGAACGTAACCAAGAGTTATAAGCAAAAGAATCGTGGGGTCACGGCTCTCGATAATGTGACTCTCAGCATCAAAACCGGCGACATGGTTGCCATTCAAGGGCCAACCGGTGGTGGCAAATCTACTTTGTTGCAGTTATTGGGCGGGCTTGATCGACCTACCTCGGGTGGCATCGACATTGATGGCAACGACATCGCAGATATGTCTGACAATCAGTTGGCAGGGGTTCGCGCCAAGCTTGTAGGATTCGTTTTTCAAAATTTCAACTTGATTCCCACATTGAGTGCGGTCGAAAACGTTGAACTTGCTTTGGTTCCGTTGAACGTTGCCAAAGCTGAGCGTCGAACAAGGGCGCTGGCTGCGCTCGAATCGGTCGGTCTTGCAGACCGAGCTAACCACCTACCAACTGAGCTTTCTGGTGGCCAACAGCAACGAACGGCAATCGCTAGAGCGCTTGTGAAAGAGCCTAGAGTTCTGCTCGCCGATGAACCGACTGGCAACCTAGATGAAGAAACCCGCGATGAAATTATCAACCTGCTTGAAGATCTTTGGCGCGACAAGGGCATCACGTTGATTTTGGTCACACACGACAGTGCCGTTGCAAAACGAGCTAAAACTCGCCTGCACATTAAAAACGGAAGAGTGACGTTGCAGAAATAGCAACCGATTACATTTTGAAAAACCTCCCGCAAATCTTCATTGGTTTTCGGGAGGTTTTTCTTTTATTACAACTAGACAACGGTTTGATTCTCTGAGGCAACTAGCGCTTGCAAGCGTTTGCAGGTCGCATAAACTTGGCTTAGTTTGAGGAGAGCCCTAATGGTAAAAAAGTCTGCCGACACTCGTGAATCATCACTTTATGATGTTGCACGTGCGCAGCTTTTGTGCTCGCTTAATCTCAATGACCGAGGCAATCTCGACCTTCTAGACCGCTTCGACCGCTATGGCGCTGATTTGATTGACGGTCTGGCTGAGGTTTATGACCTCGAGGAAACTCTGCCGAAACTCGTCAAGGTCATCATTGAGCGATTCGGCGACCGCGACGAAGCACTAAGGCAGCGTGACCGCGAGCGCATTCTGAGCCCAGACTGGTTTCAGAGCGAATCAACCATCGGCTACGTTGCATACACAGACTTATTTGCTGGCGACCTAAAGGGCCTCGCTTCACGCATTGACTATTTGCGCGAACTCAAAGTTAGCTATTTGCACCTCATGCCGATTCTTGAGCCACGCCCAGGCGCAAACGACGGCGGTTATGCCGTTATGAACTATCGCGCACTTCGCCGCGACCTCGGCACCATGCAAGAACTGCGTGACACCGCACAAAAGCTTCACGAGGCCGGAATCTCGCTCACACTCGACTTGGTGCTGAACCACGTTGCCCTCGAGCACGAGTGGGCTGAAAAAGCCCGCAACGGCGAGGCGAAATATCGTGACTATTTTTATGTGTACCCAGATCGCAAAATTCCAGACCAGTTTGAGCAGACCCTGCCAGAAGTGTTTCCTGACTTTGCACCTGGCAACTTCACCTACAGCGAAGACCTCAAGGGCTGGGTCTGGACCACATTCAATGATTATCAATGGGATGTCAACTGGTCTAACCCAGACGTGTTCTGCGAGTTCGCAGACATCATCGGCAACCTAGCAAATCACGGTGTTGACTGCCTGCGACTAGATGCAATTGCCTTCATCTTCAAGCGCATGGGCACAACCTGTCAAAGCGAGCCAGAAGTTCACGCAATCACACAGGCTTTGCGTGCCTTTAGCCGCATTCTCGCTCCATCGCTGATTTTCAAAGCAGAGGCTATCGTTGGCCCGAATCAGGTCGGTGCCTATCTTGGTGAAGGCAAACACGCTGGCAAAGTCAGCGACCTGGCCTATCACAACAGTCTGATGGTGCAAATCTGGGCAGCTCTTGCCTCAAAAGACACAAGTTTCATGAGTTACACCATGAACCTTTTCAAGGCGATTCCCACCAACACTGCCTGGGGAGCCTACCTCCGATGCCACGATGACATTGGTTGGGCAATCGATGACGGCGATGCTGCACGCAACGGATTCAACGGTCATGACCACCGAATGTTCCTGGCAGATTATTACACCGGCAAGTTTCCAACCTCGAATGCCCGCGGTGTTGATTTTCAAACCGACCCACAGTCGGGGGAGCGCCGCACATCGGGTTCGGCAGCAGCCCTTGCGGGCATCCAAGCGGCATTTGAAAATAAAAACCAAGCTCTGCTCGACGAAGCAATCAATCGCTATATCTGCGCCTATGCGATGATTTTTGGCTTCGGCGGCATTCCTCTGCTCTACATGGGCGACGAAATCGCGATGTTCAACGATGAGGGCTACCTCAAAGACCCCACCAAAGCAGAAGATAACCGCTGGATCAACCGCCCTGCGATGGACTGGTCAACCGCACTGTCTGCAGCGACCGGAAACAACCCTGACTCGGTTGCCACACGCATTCGCCGGCGCATCGACCGCCTCATTGAAGCTCGCACCACTTTGCCATCACTGCACGCAGCAGTTGCTACCAAAACCCGCGCAGGTAACTCAAATGGTGTGATCATCTTTGAACGACAGCACCCAGCTGGCAACGTCACTCAGGTATACAACCTCACCGACAACACAAAATGGGTTAGTCGCGGTGAGCTTTCTGCCATTGGTGACCGCGCTTATGACCACATCACCGGCAACAGCTTTAACCTGGGCGAAGGCCTAGAGCTGCACCCATACCAGGCTCTCTGGCTCAGCTAGTAAGCATTTATTTCAGCTTTATCGGTTTAGTTGAACCAACCCAGCGGTCGTAGCTATTCATCATTACGAAAACCGATACGAGGTACTTTCCTTTGTATCCGTTTGGCAGAGCCACAGTATCGCCAGCAAGCTGATATTTTTGAGCGACCACCTTGCATCCGCCACCGGTGATTTGGCCGTTTTCAAGATCAACTTTGAAAGCCTTCGATGTACACACATACCAATTGGCTGCGCGGTAATCAAAGCCAATTTCAAGTTCAGTTAGCACCGGATAAATCAACTTTGCCTTCGCCTTCGGCTTGGTTGAGATCACAACTTTCGCTGGTGTTAGAATCTTGGGCTTTGCATAACCGTTAGACCTGGCTCCGTAGTTCTGAAAAGGGTTCAAGAGGTTTCTGCCAGAAAATGTGCTTTTAGTGGTCACGTAACCATCGAGCGAGTACGTCACCTCGGCATATACTCGGGCCGTTTGAATCACGGCTCCTTGAATGCCTGCATCAAACGCCTCGGTGACGGTGAAGCTGTCAGATGTTGCACCGGGAATCAACGTTCCTTGCTCGCCAAATGCCTCTTGATAAATGTTCAGCATGTACCACTGGTAAGTTACGTCGGCAGCTTCGACAAAAGCGGGGTCAGAGAGTGCTTTCACGGTTTCGCCAAGATACACATACGTCTTGCTGTAGCTGGTCGAAGGATCTGTAACGGTGAACTGTTTGAGGGTAATTGACGTTATGTCGATCGTGTTTGCGTCGCTGTTTGCCAAAATGCTAATAACGTCGGCACCCTCAATAGTTGCCGAATCTCCATAGTATTGGCACTGCACTTGTGAGTCCTCTTTGCAACCTACCCGGGCGTAGTAGTCGCCAACAGTCAAAAGAATCGAAAAAGATCCGTTGGAATCACTCTGAACGCTATCGATCACCTTACCCGAAGTGTTCAGGAATTCGATTGTTGCTGGGATCAGGCCGGCTTGGTCGTCAAAAAGCGCGCCACCATCAGTATTTCTGAGATTGCCGCTCGCTGTACCTACTTCTTGCGTAGTTTTCGCCAAAAGGTTTATAGAGATGTTGTTAGTTTGCGAGCCGACCCGAAAGTAGCGATAAACAGGGTTAGAAGTGTAAGCAACCCCATTGCTGTCACGGCTAAATTTTGATTCCGCGTAGTCGAATCGCTCGGGCCTACCGGGATTCTTCAATCCATGGGCAATGAAGACGCGATAGGTGCCGGGCAGTAGGCCGCTGAAGGTGTAACCAGCCTCGGTCGAGACCACGTCGCCTGCCCACGCCATCGCACTAGTTTGGTCGGCTGTGAACTCCAGCTGAATGTTCACTCCAACCAGGTTTTGAGCCGCGTTTGAACCTAGCTGACTCTGAACTATACCCGACACGGTTGCCCCAGAACCATCGGCAGTGGCAGGTGAAATAGCGAAGACAGTGCTCGGCAACAAAATGCCGACAGCAATAGCTGACGCCACAACCTTTGAGTATCTTGAAAAATCAACCATTTCTGTTACTTCACTTTCGATGGCTTCGATGTTGTGATGATGCGCGTTCCGGCGACATTATCGTGGCTCCAAATTTGAAGCACCAGATATTTGCCCTTGATTGCTTTGGGAACAACCAAACGGTTGGCGTTGTTGATCCACGTGGGGTTCTCCAACCATGTGCATATCGAGGGAGTTGCCCGTTTTGCCTTCGCAAGCGTGTCGCAGGCTAACCAAAGGTATTCGTAGGAGTTCGGTTTTATGCCCTTGAATTTTGGCAAAATCGGCTTGAGCGATTTGCCCACCTTTACCAAACCGCTTATTTTTGGCAGCGCTAAAACTTTGATCGGACCAGAAACAAACAGCACCACAGAAAGTGCTTCTTGAGACTTAAAACCGGGCTTGGTGAGAGTTGCTTTCACCCCCATCATCGAGCCGATGTCGCTGGATTTCAGAACGTACTTGTAGCTCTCTGTCGCGGTAGGGTCAGTGGTTGTTTTGGTTGCACCCGCTATAGGAACATAGGTGCACTCGGAATACGTGATAAAAGTTTGAGGATCCCCAGGACAGGTGACGTGTTGCAGAGCAATCGTTAGCGAAGAACCTGACTCAACCGGGACTGCCACTTTCGCTGTTATCGAGCGACCAACTATGAGGTCAGAATAGTCAATATTCGCTTCTAAGTTGCCGTTAAATAACCCAACCGTTGTGGCTTGAAAGTTGACATTTGAAGTCTGCTGGTCTGCGATGATCTCAATTGCCTGAGAACTTGCCATGTCGGTTGCGCTGCCGTAGTAAGACTTTGAAACGTTTAGCGAGGGGTCCCCGACGCTCAAATAGTAGGTGCCTGGCAAAAGACCGATCGAATACGCGCCGCCATTCGATTGAGATTGCGACAGCAAGGTTCCATCGGTTGAATAAACGTTGACCTTTGCAGGCGTGTCTCGGCAACCAACAGATTGCTGAGTTACTTCTAAAGGTGCGCCATTTTGGTCGATCAACGTGCCACTCAAAGTGCCATAGCTGTCAGGTCTCTGCATCTCGATGGTTAGGCCCGTGGTTGGGTCGCCGTCTGAGGATGGTTCAAACACCGAGATTACTGGCTCACCATAAACCCAGATTTCGTTATCCGATTTTTCAAGCTGATTGAAAAGCGGTGAAGTCTGATAGTCGTTACCCTCATAGCAATTCAGCTCAAGACTCGGGTTCGCGATTTTCGCCAAAACACGAATCTTGGATGCATACGTCGCGTCGATGCTAAACGAACCGGTTGAATCTGTGAGTGCAGATCCAGAGGCACTGTAGGAACCATCCACGCTTACCGTCACGCCTTCTAGCGGCACTGGGTCGCCGGTGGTTGATACCCCTACTACAGTGCCTGAAAGCGTTACGGTCGTTGGCGTTGCGCGGGCCGGCGAGACCGGCAGCATCCACGTGATAAAAATCGCAGCGGCGACAAGAGAAGAGAGTGGCTGAAAACGTTGAATGCGCATGTTTGACCCCTTTTGCTCTCACAATAGTGGTTTGAGGTTGCCGGTGAATGTAACCATTTGTGGTTACAAGCCTGTGCTCGACAAGAAAAGCAAAACCCCGCTTCAAGCTAAGCACTAGGCCTTAGCAAAAAGCGGGGTTTTATGCTACCCAGGCGAACCCAGGAGCAATGTTAGCTGTCTCAAAGCAAACGTGTCCGAAAGGGGACTTGAACCCCTACCCTCATAAGAGGACTAGCACCTCAAGCTAGCGCGTCTGCCATTCCGCCACCCGGACGAGTGGAGTGTGGGCCTTTCGGGCTCACAGCAACAAGCTAAAAGAATACCACTTTTATGGGTTCGTGGCTAACTAGCGCGATGCGCGAACTAAGGGTAACTTTGGCTTATGGCTCAAGACACTCGCATGGCACTTAGACAGTTCATTGCTGCTTTAGAAAAGCACTTCGAATCGGTTGCGACACGTCGCAGCCCTGAAGATCCATCGGTGCAAACTGCTTATCTTCAGCTCGAAGATGCGTTCTTGAATTATGAAGAAATGCTGAGCGAAAACTTTGAAGAATATCTGCCTTTTGAGCTGGCTGAGGATGACAACGAATGAATCTATTTGATGCTGTCGTTCTCGGAATTGTTCAAGGCTTGACCGAGTTCTTGCCTATCTCGTCAAGCGCTCACCTACAGATTGTGCAAAATCTTTTGGGCGCAGGTTCGATGAACCTGTCAAAAGAGGCCCTGACGGCGTTCATAGCGACGATTCAGCTCGGCACCGAGCTGGCCGTGTTGGTTTATTTTTGGCGCGACATCATGCGAATTGGCAAAGCATGGTTTATTTCGGTTGGGCACGCATTCTCACGAACCAAAACTGAGAAAATGAGCCAAGATGCCAGCCTCGCCTGGCTAATCATCGTGGGCAGCTTGCCGGTCGTGATCATCGGTTTGGCCTTCAAAGATTTAATTGAAAACCAGCTTAGAAACCTTTGGGTTATTGCTTTCACTCTGATTATTTTTGGTGCGATCTTGGGCTTAAGCGATGCAGCTGGCAAAAAGACCAAGTCAATCGAGACACTCACACCGAAAGATGGCATTTTGTTTGGCCTCGGGCAGGCCTTGGCCGTTATTCCAGGTGTTTCTCGCTCTGGGGGAACAATCAGTGTCGGTCTCTTGCTGGGTTACACGCGCCAAGCAGCTGCGCGTTATAGTTTTTTGCTGGCCATTCCTGCTGTGCTTGCGAGTGGCCTATTTGAATTCGCTAAGACTTACAAAAACCTCTCAACCGACATGCTGGTTGCTACTGGCGTAGCAACCGGCATCTCTTTTGTGGTCGGTTTCGCGGTCATCGCAGGTTTGCTTCGCTACCTAAACAAGGGCTCATTTGTGCCGTTCGTGGCATGGCGGTTAATCGTTGGTTTCTTCGTTCTGGCAATGCTAATTTTTGCTGGCTGGCAAGCCTAAAGGCGCGGCCATTTAGCCGAGATTACTTAGCCGAGATTATTTAGTCGAGTCGTTGTCGTTGTCGTTGTCGTTTTGACGCAAAAACTTTTCGAATTCGTTAGCCAAGAAATCGCCGCTGGCTTGGGGCGATTCTGCTTCGTCATGCTTCTTCTCAAGCTCTGTGATATAGGCAGCCATATCTTCGTCGGCCAACGAGATTTCGTCGATGCCGCGCTCCCACGTGAATGCCTGTTCGGCGAGCGCAGTGCGATCAAAGCTGACGCCAAGAAACTTTTCTAGCTCAGCCACGATTGACAGCATCGCCTTCGGTGAGGGGGAGTTGTGCACATAGTGAGGCACCGAAGCCCAAAGCGCTAACGTGGCGATATTGTTCGCTTCGAACGCCTGGCCCAAGACTGTCAAAATGCCAACCTGGCCTTCATAACGACTGCGTTCAACACCGAGTTGCTCTCGAACTTCATCATTCTGGCTAGTTGTGTTCACGCCGATTGGGCGAGTGTGGGGCACTTCGGCTAACATCGCTCCCAAGAAAATCACCGTGTCGATTTCACGGTCAACGACCATTTCGAGAATTTCTTCGGTGAAGGTTCGCCAACGACGCGAAGGCTCAACGCCAAGCATCACCGAGATGTTTGCAAACTCAGGGTGCTCATTTCGGCTGATTGCGGTTGGAGCGAGCATCTCAGTGGTTGGCCAGCTCAGCTGGCGATTGCCCTCTGGATCAAAAAAGACTGATGGTCTTGCAAATTGAAAGTCGTAATAGTCCTCAGGCTCAACCGCTGCCACCGATTCAACACCGGTGAGTTCGGAGATATATTTTGCCGCGCCGCTAGCAGCTTCGGCAGCGTCGTTCCAACCTTCAAAGGCAACAATCAGAATGCGCCCGCTAAATACTTGGCTGGTCAAAGGTTCCTCTTTTGCTGTCATTAACTGTTAAAACTCTATGCCACCCAACAACTCTTCAGCACAAGCTAAAATTGAGCCATTATGTCTATCAAGCAACTGCCTGCGGCGGTTTTATTCGACCTTGATGGCACCCTCGTCGATTCAGAACACTATTGGATGCTTTCTGAACGCAAATTAGCTGACGAGCACGGCGCTGATTGGAACCATCAAGACGGTATCGACTTGGTGGGAATGAGTTTGTACGAGTCATCAGTGATTATTGGTCGCAAGCTGGGTAGCGCCCTCGCACCAGAAGAAATCATTGATCGACTTACTGCCGTGGTAATCGAGCAGTTGCAGGTTGCAATGCCTTGGCGCCCAGGCGCCCGCGAACTTTTGTTGCACCTGCGTGAGGCAGGAATTAAAACAGCACTCGTCACTATGAGCATGAGACGAATGGCACTCTCGGTCGCTGACGCGGTTGGCTTTGACGCGTTTGATGTAGTGGTCGCTGGCGATGACGTTGTCAACGGAAAACCTCACCCTGAGGCTTATCTAAAGGCCGCCGAGCTGCTTGGCGTTGACCCATCCCATTGTGTGGCTTTTGAAGACTCGGTTCCTGGCCTGGCTTCAGCCGAAGCTGCCGGCACCAAAGCAGTTGGTGTTCCACACCTAGTAAAACTTGAAGAAATTGAGGGGCGCATTCTTTGGCCTACTCTCGAGGGCATCACCCTGCAACATCTAACTGAGCTATTTGAATAGGACCAAATGACGAACAATATTCCAAAGTTGCCAACCGGTCCTTTTCGAGCGGGTGACACTGTTCAGCTAACCGGCCCTAAAGGTCGATTGAACACCATCACACTCGTCGAAGGCGGCGCCTTTGGCACTCACCGTGGCAATTTGAATCATGACGACATCATTGGCAAGCCCGAGGGCTCGGTAATTGCGAATGCCAATGGCGTTGAATATCTTGCCTTCAGGCCACTTCTAACCGACTTTGTTATGTCCATGCCTCGCGGTGCTGCGATTATCTACCCGAAAGACTCAGCCCAGATTGTGACCATGGGAGACATTTTTCCTGGCGCACGAGTAGTTGAAGCCGGTGTAGGTTCAGGGGCACTCAGCATTTATCTCTTGCGCGCCATCGGCCCGACTGGGCGTTTGGATTCATTCGAACGTCGTTCTGAGTTTGCCGACGTAGCCAGAGCAAACGTCACCACAAACCTTTCAATGGTTCCCGAGAACTGGCAGATTCACCTAGGTGACCTGCAAGACGAACTTCCTAAAAAGGTTCAGAACGGCCAAGCCGACAGGGTTGTGCTCGACATGCTTGCGCCTTGGGAGTGCATCGAAGCCTGCGCTGACGCGCTGGTTCCTGGCGGAGTCATTCTTGGATACGTCGCCACCGTCACACAGCTATCAAGGTTTGTCGAGGCTCTAAAAACGTCAGGCCTTTTTGCCGAACCTGAAGCTTGGGAATCGATGATTCGAGGCTGGCACTTGCAGGGCTTGGCTGTGCGCCCTGAGCACCGAATGATTGGCCACACTGGTTTCTTGGTGACTGCGCGCCGATTGGCTGATGGCACCGTTTTGCCGCAGTTCAAAACTCGTGTGAAGACAGATTTTGCTGACGAAGACATTGCTGTTTGGAACCCAGATCACCTGGGTCAACGCAAGGTTAGCGATAAGAAACTGCGCAAGACCGTGCGCAATGCGCAAGCTGCCGCCGAAACGAAGTTAGAAAAGGCAAACGAATCGCAAACAGCTTTACCAGACGCCGAATAAGACCCCAACTCTCAAGCTTTGCTGAGTAAACTATTGCTACTTGATAAACGAAAGTGTTCCCTTGAAAAAGATTTTTAGCCTTCTGGCCATTGCAACTCTCGCACTAACCGTTTCTGGCTGTGCAACCCAAACTCCGCAACAGGCGACAAACGCCATGTTCGATTCGCTGCCACGCAAGTGCAACGCGATTGCTGACGGAAAAGAAGCGCAAAGCATCAACGTGAAAGATGCGGCCAAGGGTGCGCCAGAGGTCACTTTCAAGGCTGGCATCTCACCAAAGGCAGCTCAGGTGCACATCTTGAAGCAGGGCGATGGCCCAACTTTCACAGGCGACCAGATGGCTGAATTTGAGATCGAAGCCCTTGACGGCCCAACGGCTAAGCCTTTCGACGCGACAAGTGGCTTGGTTACTAACTTCGATGGCACCAACACCTTTGTTTCAGTTTTAAACAATTCACAAAAGCCAGCAGTTAGCCTTTGCGACGCACTCACGGGTGTTCGCGCCGGCTCGCGCATTGCAGCTGTGTTCCCAATCAAGTCTGAGACCAAACCTTCGACCTCAAACAGCGTCGTGTTGGTTGTAGACCTCAAGACGGTCTTCTTGCCACACGCTACCGGTTCGAACCAGCCAGCGGCTTCTGGAATTCCATTCGCAGTGCGTGTTGAAAGCGGCGAGCCGGGCCTGACTTTTCCGAGCAACACAGACGCGCCGACCGAGTTCAAGCAATACACCTCAGTCAAGGGTGCAGGCGATGTTCTAAAGACTGGCGACCACATCAAGGTTCACTACAAGCTTTATAGCTGGGATTCCGCTCACACCATGATTCAAAGCAGCTGGGCGAGCGAGCCACTTGACATGACTGTGGGCACTGGCACCATCCAAGGTTTCACTAAAGCCATTGTTGGCCAAACCGTTGGTTCTCAGGTCGTAGCGGTTATTCCGCCAGCACTTGGCTATGGCGACAACCCGCCTCAGGGAATCACCGCAAATGCAACCTTGGTATTTGTGATCGACATTCTCGGAAAATACTAAATCAGCCAAAAGAGGGGGCAACCTCAGTGCCAGAAAAAGTTGATGCTGCAACGAGGCTGTTCAATTTGGCCTGTGCGCTGCTCTACACACGCGAGGGGCTTACCAAGCACCAGATCTTTAGTCGCGTTTCAGGTTATTCAGAGACTTATGAACCTGGAACCAAGAACGTCTCGTTGAATAAGCACTTCGATCGCGACAAAATCGACCTGAAGCGTTCGGGAATTCAATGGATCGCTTTTCAGCCACCGTCAGCGCTTGAAGACAACCAAGAAATTTACTACAAGGTTCCAAAGCAAGAGTTTCTTTGGCCAAGCAATCTGACTCTGACTAAACGTCAAGTTGCCATCTTGAACTTGGCTTCATCGGTCTGGAACCAGGCTTCGCTTTCTCGCGACGCGGCTAACGCAGCGCTGCGCGTTCGGGGTCTTGGCGAGAGCGGTGATATTGCCGAACTCACCACGCTTGCCCCTCGCATTCGCACGCACCACTCAAGCTTCACAGCTCTTACCGAAGCAATTGAGCGCGGTCTCGAAGTCAAGTTTGGCTACCGAAAGCCAACTTCAAACTCGGTTGACGAGCGAGTTTTTCGCCCTTGGCAGTTGCAGAACATTAGCGGCCAGTGGCTGGTGCTTGGCTTTGATTCGGTTCGCAATGAACCACGAAGTTTCTTGTTGCGGCGCATCGTGACCGATGTAAAGCACACCAACTCTGAGAGCCAGCAGCCGAGCGCAACAGAAGTTGCAGCTGGCAAGGCATCGCTCGATGAATTTATAAGCGAGAACGAAGCAACCTTGCGAATCAAACCCGAAACCGAAGCGTGGTTCAGGTTTGAAATGGACGACGTAGCTCACGCCAAGCGTGATGAAGTCACCTTCAACTTCATGGACGTTCACCTGCTAGCCGATGAGCTTCGCCAGTATGCCGGGCAAATCGAAGTGCTGCGACCTGAAGGTTTGAAAGAACTCATTGAAGCGGGCTTTAGAAAGGTGGTTGAAAGTCACCATGGCTAAAGCAAAAAAACACTACGCACTGACGGCCGATGCTCGCCTAAATCTAATCATCGCGCTGACGACTTATTTGACCGCCCACGAATCTGTGACGATCGCCGAGCTTGCATCGCACTTTGATGTCGCCGAAACAGAGATTCGACGAGCTGTGGCAGCGATGTATTCAGCCACGGTTGCAGACTCGAACGAACAATGGGCGATGGCGATTAATGATGACTGGGCACAAGATGACGTTGTTGAGCTTGGCTCGCAACTCATTCTCGACGGAAACCCTCGAATTTCTGCACGCCAGGCTGGAGCTTTGGCTGCGGGCCTTGCCGTTTTGCTAGCGTCTGCATCTGCAGAAGACAAAGCCGACATTGAGGCATTGGTTCAGATCTTGAGCGAAGGTTCTATTCAGGCCGGCGTTGCAACAGTTGCCATAATGCCTGGAACCATCGACGCCGATTTGGCAAAAATGCGACAGGCAATCAACGCCCAAAAGCGTGTGAAGTTCGAATATCTGAACAGCAAAAATGAAAAAACGCTTCGTGAGTTTGACCCGATTCGCCTGGAATCTAACGATCAGGTTTGGCACGTTCGAGGCTATTGTCACCTGCGTCAAGAAGAGCGCAGTTTTCGGCTCGACCGAATGCGCGGCTCTGAAGTGCTCGCTGAACCTTGGAGCCAAGAGGCCTTCAATCTTGAGCTGAGCGAAAACCTCTATGAGGCCAATGCTTCTGACACCAGGGTAGTGCTCGAAGTGGCTCCAGAGGCATACGATCTCATAGGTAATTTCAACGCGATTGTCCTTAGCGAAGGCGGCATTCACAACGAGATCAAACGCATTGAAATCAGCGTGGGCTATCTGCCTAACCTGGGCAAGCTGATCTCGGTCTATGGGGGAGCAGCAAAGATTATTTCGCCGCAGGCTGCCCGAGATATCGTTCGTGACTTTGCTCTTCAGGCCCTCGGACAGAAACCACTGGCCGAAGACAAAAAATAGGTTCGCAGTCTAAACTTGAGTTGAAGTTAACTATCGAAAGCGGTTGAACATGTTTGCAAGAGGTCTCGAAGGCTGGCACCTAATTATTATTGCCGTTGTAGTTCTCGTTATTTGGGGTGGCCCTAAGCTGCCAGGAATGGCAAAAAACTTGGGCGAATCAATGCGAGTCTTTCGCAAAGAGATGCGAACCATGAGTGACGAAAAAGCCGCTGACAAAAAGGCAAAGTCGTCTGACACCGAACCCAAAGAGTTAAAAGCTGACTCAAACGACTCAGCTGACAAAAACTAACAGCACCCAGTAGTGGCTCGCAATAAAAACCGCGAAAGGCGCATGAGCCTTGGCGGCCATCTCAAAGAACTAAGGCGACGCCTCTTTTTTGTTGCCATTTTTGTTCTTGCTGGCACCATCGCGGGTTGGTACCTTTACGAGCCTATTTTCACCGCACTTTCAAAACCTGTCGTTGACTATGCAAATGCTCACCACACCGTTGCAACCGTCAACCTCCCTACGATCACGGCGGCATTCGACCTGCAAATGCAGGTTTCAATATTCACCGGTGTGATTTTGAGCAGCCCGCTCTGGCTATACCAACTTTGGGCATTCATTCTTCCTGCTCTTCAAAAGCGTGAACGCCGATTCACCCTCGGCTTTATGTTCAGCGCGATTCCGCTATTTTTCGTGGGTTGTGCTCTGGCTTGGTTCAGTTTTCCGGCTTTCATCGAAACGCTGCTTTCTTTCACACCTGCTGGCAGCGCAAACCTCATAAGCGCTCAAGAATACGTGCTCTTCGTCCTACGCGTGCTTCTAGTGTTCGGTCTCGCATTCGTCCTTCCGGTGGTGCTAGTCATGCTCAACTTCGCACGAGTGATAACTGCGAAGGGAATTCTTAAGGGCTGGCGCATTGCCCTTCTGACCATCGCCCTTATTGCGGCGATGGCGACCCCGGTTGCTGACCCTATGTCGATGATTTTGATGATGATACCGATGTTGGTCCTTTATTTTGCGTCGGCAGGCATCGCAGCCATCAACGACCGTATCTATGCTCGTCGCAACACCGCCCTACTAGCAGCGGCCCTGCTAGAAACCGAACAGAATTAGACAATGACCTCGCTCGATGAAACTGCACTAAGCCCAGCCGAGCGATATGCGCGAGCCAAAAAGAACAAACAACCACAATCACTGATCGATTTCGGGGGCTTGCTCGAATTCGGGCTCGACGATTTTCAAGAGGCTTCGTGTCGTGCGTTAGCCGAAGGCAAAGGCGTTTTGGTTGCTGCCCCTACCGGAGCAGGCAAGACCGTGGTGGGTGAGTTTGCGATTCACCTTGCTCTTGAAAAAGGTCAAAAGGTTTTCTACACCACGCCAATCAAGGCACTCAGCAACCAAAAATATGCCGAAATGGCAAAACGCTACGGCGACGAGCGCGTCGGTTTGCTAACCGGTGACACAAACACAAACAGCGACGCACAGATTGTGGTCATGACCACCGAAGTGCTTAGAAACATGATTTATGCCAACTCTGAGAGCCTAATTAAGCTCGGATACGTTGTCATGGACGAAGTGCACTATCTCGCCGACAGATTTCGCGGTGCGGTGTGGGAAGAAGTGATTCTTCACCTACCTCGTGATGTCAAAATCGTGTCACTCAGCGCAACCGTTTCAAACGCCGAAGAGTTCGGTGCCTGGCTCGACGAAGTGCGTGGCGACACCGCAATCATCGTTTCTGAACACCGCCCCGTGCCACTGAACCAACACGTTCTGTTTGGCGAAGAAATGCTCGACCTCTTCGGCAACGCTCCTGGCGTAGTAAACCCCGAACTCGTCGAGAAACACCAAACCAAAATGCGCCAACAGGTGAGCCGCCCGAACGGCGGCCGTGGCGGCAAAGGCAATAAGGGTGGATACCGCCCGCACCAGGCAAAAGGTGGCAGCCGCGGCTTTGATGGCCCGCGCGTTGAACGGCTGAGCAAACCAGAAATGGTTGAGATTCTTGAAGAAGAAGACATGCTGCCTGCCATTTTCTTCGTCTTTTCGCGCGCTGGGTGTGAGGCTGCGGTTCGAGCCTGTGCCCACAGCTCAATTCGCCTCACAACGCAAGATGATCGCAACGAGATTCGTCGCATTGTTGAAGAAAAAGTTCGCAATATTCCTGACGAAGACCTTTCGGCTCTGGGCTATTTTGAGTGGCTGAGCGGCCTCGAGAGGGGAGTCGCAGCCCACCACGCCGGCATGCTGCCCGCGTTCAAAGACGTGGTTGAATTCCTGTTCTTGAAGCGCCTTGTGAAAGTGGTCTTCGCGACCGAGACGCTCGCTCTGGGCATCAACATGCCTGCTAGAACGGTGGTTCTCGAGAGGCTCGATAAATACAACGGCGAAGGTCGCGTTCAAATCACGCCGGGGGAGTACACCCAGCTGACCGGTCGCGCTGGTCGCCGCGGAATCGACACCCAGGGTCACTCGGTGATTCAGTGGTCGGGCAATCTTGACCCAAACATCGTGGCTGGTTTAGCGAGCAAACGCACCTACCCGCTCGTTAGCCCGTTTAGACCGACCTACAACATGTCGGTGAACCTTGTGGCAGCTTTCGGCCGCGAACGCGCTCGTGAAGTGCTTGAGACCTCGTTTGCACAGTTTCAGGCCGACCGTTCGGTGGTTGGTTTAGCTCGAGGCATTCGTGACCGCGAGGCCTCGCTTGCCGGTTTTGAAGAATCAATGAAGTGCCACCTCGGTGACTTCGCCGAATATGCTGCGATGCGCCGCGAAATCAGCGACTTAGAGCGGGTTCTGGCATCAGGCTATGTGCGCCAACAGCGAGGCAAAGACCTTCGCCAAACCAAAGGTCGCGCTGCACAAGAAGAACAGCTGGCTTCACTCAAGCGTCGAGTCAAGTCACACGCTTGCAACGCGTGCCCAGAACGTGAGGCTCACTCGCGTTGGGGT
The DNA here is from genome assembly GCA_039804775.1 of Actinomycetota bacterium. Lineage (GTDB taxonomy): Bacteria > Actinomycetota > Actinomycetes > Actinomycetales > Microbacteriaceae > Rhodoluna. The sequence continues at coordinate 216 of JBDLVN010000053.1, read as the reverse complement.
GAGCGATGGCACAAATTGCGTCGCGAAACCGACGCGATAATCGATCAAATTGAAGGTCGCACCAACCAGGTTGCGCGAGTCTTTGACCGCATTTCTTCGCTTTTGGTTGACCTCGAATATCTGACTCGCGATGCCGACGATGAACTTGAGATCACTGAGTTTGGCTCGAAACTTGCCCGCATTTATGGCGAACGCGACCTGTTGATTGCCGAGGCG
>JBDLVN010000052.1:0-7347 GCA_039804775.1 Actinomycetota bacterium | reverse complement strand
AACACCACGGGCAGGTCAGGGTTTGCGGCAAGCGCGGGGTCGCCATCGCCCATCGAGTCGATGGTGATCAAAACTTCTTTTGGCGCGGCATTTTTAACGACGGATGCTGGCCCTACCGCGCCCTCGACATCGACGTCGCGGTCAAGCAGCTCGAGGCGCTCAAGCCTTGGCAACTCGACTTCTGGCAGAAACTCCTGAATCGGGCAAGCCTTCTTAAGCGGGCACTTCATGCACAAGCCCGGCGCGCGCTTTTCAACCTGCCACCTTGCGAAGCCGTAGGGTTTTGAGGCTGAGCCGACTGTCCACTGCCAGCCGAGCAGGTTGGCTGCGCGCGAGCCATCGAGCAGGTTTTGATACATGCGCTCTTGGCCGTGAATCCAGCCCTTGCCGTTTCTAACAGTCCAGTGCGATGCTAGCCACATGCGCGTCTGGTTGACGAGCCATCCGTCGGTTTCTAGCTCTTTGACAACCTGATCGATGCAGTGCATGTCACGCTGCCAGCCATCGCCAGGCGCCTCGCGCACCTGGTCGAACTTGAGGTTTTCAAACATGTGCGTGCCGATGCGCGCATAAAGGTGTCGGGCATATTCTTGCCACATGAGCTCGTCTTGAAACTTTTCGCGGTCGCGCCAAGGCGCCGTTTCGACCGCAACCCAAACCTGCTTGAGCGTCAGAAGATTGTGGCGAATGTATGGTGAGAGCACGGTTGCTCCGCGCCGACTAACCGGCAGCACCTCAGAGCGGTCAGCCGCATAGCGCGTGATGTCGAGTTCAGCCAGCGCCTCGTTGGCCGCTGTCTGACCACCGCGAATGTGGCTCTTGCCCCCGCCCGAGTGCAGGCCGGCAAAGTGTCTCTCGAGAATCTCTTCGCTCGTCAGCGTCAGGTCAATAGGCTCATGCACCTAAATGGCAACGGATGCTTGGCTCGAGTTATTCCGTTGCGAGCGGGAGTGAGGAGCGAACCCGTTGGCAAAGCGGGCTTGGTTTCAACTCACCGCGCCAGAACTAACCCAATCATTCTGTGACATTTCTATTCACACCCATTTTCTGTTAACTCACAAAGTTGCAAATTAGCAACAAATTAGGACTAAATTTAGGGCACAAGCTAAATAAAAAAGGGGAACCAAATGAATCGCAGACTTTTAGTAATCATTGGAGCGGTCGCTGCCGTATTCGTCATAGCCGTTGTAGGAGCTTCGACAATTAACCTCGCAGGCTCTGACACAGCACCCGGTGAAGGCAAAACAATAGCTAACTGCGTGAGCGATTTGACAATCAAGACACCAGTAGACACCAGCGTTCAAGACCAGAACGAGATCAAGGTAATGCACATCAGTGGTGCTATGGAGCCTTGTGTCGGTCAAACTCTTAGAGCAGACGTAGCTCTAACAGGCGGCTCACACGTCTGGGCTATCTTCAAAATCACCACTGCTATCACAACGCTTGATTTGTCTTTTGACGCAGCAACAGGCGCGTTCTATGACACAAAACCAACAGTTTCAGGTGGCGACCTTGTGGTTGCCGGTTCAAGAGTTGGCCCAGTATCCGTTTCAGATTTTGGGCAAACAACGGTCACTATAGCTAACACCTGGCAGTAGCCAACATGGCCAACTATGAGCTGGCCAGTCGCAGACTATTACACGAAAGAGCCAGAGCACTTGCCAGACGACATTGGTATGTGTTTCTGGCTCTTCTCGCGTTAATGATCAGTTGGTATTTCACGCTGGCGCCCTCGTCACTGGGAGGGCCAATCACCTATGCCTCAGTTTCTGGGCATTCAATGGAACCTAGCCTTTACACTGGCGATCTTGTCATGGTTCAAAAACAAGACAGCTACGAAATCGGCGACACTGTTCTGACAAGTGTTATGGGCGGCCTGGTGATTCACAAAATAGTTTGGCTCTCGGCAACGAGTGTGAAAACCCAGGGAATCAACAATGATTTTGCAGACACCTGGACTCTGCCTAAAAGCGCAATCATGGGCAAACAGATTTTTGTTCTCAAACAACTCGGAACATATTTGGTGACTCTAAGAACCAACCCGCTGGCGTTTGGTCTTTTTGCTTCAGTTTTCGGCGGGTTGCTGCTGATCAACCCTCGCAGAACCAGACACAATAAGCGCCTAAAAGAAATTCTCGATTCGGCTCAACCAGAAGTTGCTCAAACCCGAAAAAATTATTTGAACTCGGTTCTGGTCGGCCTGTATGTTCTAGCCGGTGGTTCATTGATTTCAACGGGAATCTTGCTGGCAAACCAGACAAAGTTCTACCCGAGAGTGCTCCTCAGCCTTTCTGGCGTAGCAATCTCAATAATCGCTTTTGAAATAGTGGGTGGCTGGTTGGCCGCAGCAAAAGACCTGCCCGAACCCGATCAGTCGATTGCGATTTTCTCAAAACGGCTTTATCGGCTTAGGGCCGACGTTCATATTCCGGGCCAAACTCAACCGGTTGCGAAAGCTTCTGAGCTAATGGCTTTCGCAGACATTGCTCACACTCCCGTTCTGCACTTGGTTTTAGACGAAGGTCAGGTTCACAAATTTTTGGTTGTCACCGATGAACTCAACTATGCCTACACAATAGACATGCAGGCTATTGCCTCGCACAAAACTGGTCGCCACAAAAAATGAATAAACAACGATTTTTTATTTATTTCACTTTGGGTTTGATTCTGATAATCAATTTGGCATCTGCGTCGATCATAAACACGAGCAGCTCAGACAACGGCCCCTTTGAACAGGTTTTTGCTGGGCAATGCGCTTCGCCCACAGTCAGCCTTGTCTATGAAGACCCGACAAAACACAACCCAAAAGTGATTGAGGTTGACCTCACAGGTGATTTTTCTGCATGTGTCGGCAGTCAGGTGTTGGTTACCCTCTATAAAACTGGGCACGTATACGCCTATGGCGTTGCCGACATCGTCGCAAATCAAGGGCCAATTCAGCTGTTCTTTCAAAAGAAACAAGGCGATTTTTATGAAAACTTCCCCCAAATCGTCAATGGTCGGCTCGTTTCTAGCGGCCAAACTCGCCCTTCAAGCGACTCAATAGACCCAGCCGAAATCGTGGTTGTGTTCGCGTGGAGTTGGACCTAAGACAAGCCGCCCTTTTCGCCAGTCGCACCGGTTTCACCTGTAGCACCAGTCTCGCCCGTTGGTCCGGTGGCGCCGGTTGGTCCGGTGGCGCCGGTTGGTCCGGTTGGTCCGGTTGGTCCGGTTGGTCCGGTTAAGCCAGTCAATCCCGTCAGGCCAGTCGCGCCGGTCTTGCCCACAAGAATATTTCTAGGTCGCAAGATATCCCATAAAAAAATCAGAAAGATCGGCAGAACAATATCGCTCAGCACAAAGATTGGGTATTGAATCAGATAGCCGGTGTACCAAATGCCTTTTTGCAAAAAAAGTGTGATGTGGCTGGCAATGAGCGAGATGGGCCAAACCAAAGCAACGACGGGCAGAAACCTGATGAGGCTAAAGCTGCCCTCTCGGTAGCGCGTTAGAACGAAAACTGGGCCAAAAAGCAAAAGAAGCCATCCGATTGAAGAAACCGTGAGCTCAATGGCTCTTACAGGGTCGCCTTCGGCCATTGGATTAAATAAGAAGAACCTCGGAAAAGTGAAGACAAGCAAAGTCATGAAGATGGCGATAAAAAACCCGATTCCGCCCATAGCCAACTGGTGGCTTATTTTTGAGTGCTCTTCTTGAGGTGTTGCGCGTTCATCGTTCATGTCTGTTGGTCTTTCTTCTGATGTAGGGCGAAAATTGAAATCGGTGGCATTTTCACTATTGCCATTTCTTTGCGATTGTTACTGTAGTTCTGCCAAACTCTTGAACAGACACCGGCGCAACTCTGGTGCCAGCAATCACGAGGTGACCTTGAGACGCCAGTGGTTTAGTGTCATAAAAATCTCCGGCAAGGGCATCGAACCTTAGAGTGACTTTCTTCGTTGCCTTTGAGATTTCATAGAAAGCCCAAACATAAGAGCCGCTTTCAAGTGCCACTCTGGCTCTGAGGGTTTGACCGACACAGTTTGAAAGATCGCCAGATATTTGCATCACGCTGATCGAATCTTCGTCAGGGTTTGAAGTGTCAACGGGTGTTTCTATGTTCAAATGTGCAACACAGCTGGCACCTGTGACGCCCTCGCCTGGCGAGGTATTTGTGCCGTCTGTTCCATTAGTTCCATCTGTTCCATTAGTGCCGTCCGTTCCATTAGTGCCGTCTGTGCCATCAGCCCCGTCTGTGCCATCAGCTCCGGCCGGGCCTGATGGCCCCACCGGCCCGGGTGAGCCTGTCGCACCGGCAGCACCGGTTGAACCTGGGTCGCCTTTGTCACCCTTGGGCCCAGGAGGGCCAGGCGTCAAAACTGAACCCAAAAGACCTTGAGGGCCGGTTGCCCCTTGATCACTGAGGTCTGGCGTTTGACTTGCGCCTTGCGGCCCAACGGCAACGGCAACAGGCCCAGGAGGCCCGGCGATGTTTGTCGGCAGAGGCACGACTATGGTGAAGCCGGTGACCGATATAAAGGCGGCAAGCAGGCCAACGATTGTCAAAGACATGAACAGAGAAGACTTCACCACCGCGTCTGGCAGGGGCGCACTTGGAACCTTCTTGCCAATTGTGTCTTTTTCAGCCACGTTCCCACCCTTTTTGCCGCAGGCCTTCAGTCTAACCACATGGTTTGCGCTGCACGCTGTTGCTGCTTGTGAAAAGGTTTCACTGGCGACAGCTCTTTGCCACCGTCAGTTTCAGAATCGAACCAAATAAAGCAACCAGCCTGCCCTTAGAGCGCTGGCAGCCTATTTGTCGGCGGCCTCACGCTTCGCCAACTTGAGCTCGCGAAAGCCGAGGAATAGCGGAAAAACAAAGGCAAACGCCGTCACAAAAGAAGCTGCGATATAGAGCCACCAGAAGCGCATTTTGAGTCGGCGACTTTCGATGACGATGAAAGCCATGCCAGCTGACCCGCCGATTAGTAGGTCGAGCGAATAAACCCAGTCAACGTTGCTGGTGAAACCGTCGGTTATGTAGTTCTCGCTGTTCATCACGGCGAGGCCGTTGAAATACCAGGCTGTTGCAAGCCCGATGCCTGCGACGATAAAAAAGAAGATTGCGTTGTTTTTGCGATTCATTTTGCGCCTACCTTTTGCATCTGTCTTTGCGAATGTGCGTTGTGAATGTGCGTTGCGAATGTTCCTTGACTTCAGACTAGGTGACGTCGCGGGTTTGAATACGATTAATCTGTGAACGACATTCTGAACTGGCTTATCGAGACCGTGCAAAGCGTTTCGCCGCTGACGCGCAATCTGCTTGCTGGCTTGGCTATTTTGTGCGAGACCTCGCTCTTTGTTGGCTTGATTATTCCTGGCGACACCGTGGTGTTGGTCGCTTCAACCGGGGTTGTCAACACTCTAGATTTCTTCTCTCTGCTCAGCGCTGTGCTCGTCGGCTCGCTCATTGGCGAGTCGCTTGGCTTTTTGCTCGGCCGCTTTTTCGGCACCAAAATTCGCTACAGCAAATTGGGTCAGCGTCTGGGCGACAAGAATTGGCAGATGGCCGATCGTTTCGTCGAGAAGCGAGGCGGCGTGGCTGTAGCAATTTCGCGTTTCTTGCCGGTGTTGCACTCGCTGGTTCCGGTGGTGTCGGGCATGACAAAGATGCGTTATCGCGTTTTCATTAGCTACACGGCGGCGGCTTGTGCCGTTTGGGCAGGCGCTTATGTGACGGCCGGCTACCTGCTGCGAAGCGCCTACGAACAAATCGCCGGTCACCTAAAGTGGGGTGGCTTTGCGTTTGTCGCGATCATCGTGATCGTCATGATCGTCGTGCATTTTGCCAAGCAGAAGCTTGAAGTCGCCGCTGCAAAGATGGCTGATTCGCCTGCAAAAAACGAGGATGAAGGCAGCCAGCCTCTAAAAAGTTAGGCCTCGGTTGCACCTCTGACGCCTAAACAGCATTTGCTATTTGATCCTCAGCAATTTCAGTGTCGAGGAGTTCACGCGCGCGTTGTTGGGGCGACTTTTTGATGAACAATTTGTAGGCTCTTCTGCGATAAAAGCCACCGTCAACGACGATGGCAGTGACAATCGGCATGTAACTTCGCGTGGCAGCCAGATCTGGCCTCAGAGCGTTTGCCGGCTTCATTTGACCAGCCCCGAGAATGAAAATGCCCTTGTCATCGGCTCTCCCTGAATCATTAGGGAGGTCAACGGCAAGGGCTGATGAATAAAGAATACACGCATTCTTTGAGAATGCTCAACCGCTTGTGAAAACGTGGGAGTTAGTGACATGAACAGACACTATTGCGAGCCTACGACAGCCATTGAAGCTCAATTTGTTGCCCAGTCTGTCTGCTAGCCCTCAAACCCAGGAGCTACTCGTGGCCAAGGCTGAAGCCGCTCAAGCTGCAACGCAACGCTCAAGATCAGCGCTTCACCTGCGGCCTCGGGGTGAGGCGGGGCGATAATCTGCACGGCGAGCGGCACGGCATCCTCGTCATGCCAACCAGCGGGAACACTCGCTGCCGGCCAGTCGAGCAGGTTGAAGGTGGCTTGATATGGCGCATAGCGAATGTTTGAGACGAGGTTCGCAAACCAGCCGCGCTTGTGCCAGAGCTCAGCCTTTGGGCCAGACTGCGCGAGGGTCGGCGTGATGAGCACGTCATAGTCGTCAAAGAAGCGCGTGATTTTGGCGCGTGAGCGGTCAACCGGTTTAGGGCTGAGCATTCCCAGACGGCGGGCGATGCGACCGAGCCGCGCGTGAGTGCGGGTGCGCGGGTTCAACAGCGCTGGGTCAAGGCCACGCGCATCGGCCTCGGTGCCGGCAAACCAGCGTGCCAGCAGTGGCAGCGGGTTTGGGTCATAGGGAAACTTCGCCTCAGTCACAGTGTGACCAGCTGCCCGCAGCACATCGGCGGTGCGCTCGACGGCTTTGCGCCATTCGGGGTCGAGCTTCACCAACACCGAAGGTTCGCCTGCTGCGATGGCAATTCTTAGCGGGTGCGTCGGCTCACCCACGTTAGCAAGCTCAGGGCGGCCGGCCATCACCGAAAGCATCAGAGCGGTGTCAGCCACGGTTGTTGCAAGCGGGCCGTTCTGGCTCATGCCACCCCACGAATCAAAACCGATGTCTTGCGGCACGACTCCGGTGCCAGGCTTGATTCCAACCAAACCGCAGTTGCCTGCCGGGCCACGAATCGAACCCATGCCGTCGTTGCCGTGCGCTGCCGAAACTATGCCCGCTGCAACGGCAGCGGCTGAACCGCCAGATGATCCGCCCGAGGTGCGGTCGGTGTTCCACGGGTTTTTGGTTGTGCCAAACACCGAGTCGGTCGTGCCAAAGACACACAGCTCAGG
>JBDLVN010000051.1:0-7293 GCA_039804775.1 Actinomycetota bacterium | reverse complement strand
CGTTCATCGCGGCCCCCGCGTGGGTTTGAACGGCCTGGTCGGTCATCCGAGTTGTTAAAGTTCGACATTAAAATCACTCATCGCATCTGGTAGGAATGGGCTGATGAGAGGCAGTTCATCAAGACTGTTGATGCCAAGTTTCTCGAGCAGCAGCGGGCTGGTGCCATAGTGAATGGCGCCTGACTCGCTGTCGGTGTAAAGCTCGGTGATTAGGCCGCGGCTGAGCAGTGTGCGAACCACACTGTCAACGTTTACGGCTCGAATCGACGCGACTTGGCCTCGCGAAATTGGTTGTTTGTAGGCAATGACCGCAAGGGTTTCTAGGGCTGCCTGGCTTAGTTTGGTTGGGTTGTCGTTTTCTAAGAAGAGGCGAACCGCCCAGTCGAAGTTTTCGCGCACATAGAGGCGAAATCCGCCGCCAATTTCGCGCAGTTCATAGCCGCGTGGGCGACCGACTTTGCCAGCCGTGATGTCTTCGGGGCTTAGCTTGCCATCGTATTCATCGCGCAGGTAGTGCACAATGGCGCGAATTTCGTTGACCGGGCGATCTAGTGCCGCGGCCAAAGCCGTGAGCGAGAGCGGCTGGTCGGCGACCATAAGAATCGCCTCGACTGCCGAATAAAGGTTGTCTGGGCCGGTGCGGTCGAGCCCAAGTTCGAGCGGAGATTCATGCGCCATAGTCGACTCCTAGCGTCGCAAGTTTTTCGTCGTCAAAGTCTTGACCAGCCCATTGCACGGCAAGGTCGCCAAGCGGGCTGTCTTGTTCAAAGCTCACCGCGGCTAGGCGATAAAGCTCAAGAATCGCTAAGAAGCGGGCGATGATGATGCCTCGGTCGCGCACTTCACCGAGCAGGGCTCGGAACGTGACGCGGCCACCGGCGCGCAACATTTTGACCACTTCGCTGGCTTGTTCGCGCACACTCACGCGTGGTGCGTGAAGGTGGGTTAGGCCTACCGATGGAATCACCTTTGGGGTGAGAGTCTGTTCGGCGAGGGTTGCGAACTCGGCAGCTGTGAGAGTCCAGACAAGTTCAGGTGTGCTCTTGATGAAACGTTCGTCTAGCGGCACATCGCGGGCGATGCGGGCGTCTTCGAGGTTGATGGCGCTGGCAAACCACGACGCGATTTCTTTGAACGCGCGGTATTGCAAAAGGCGTGCAAACAGTAGGTCGCGAGCTTCGAGCAAAGCCACGTCTTCGCTGTCAACAACCTCGCCCTTTGGCAACAGGCCGGCAATCTTGAGGTCAAGCAGCGTGGCAGCAATGACTAAAAACTCGCTGGCTTCGTCAAGCTCAGCCATGGTGTCGAGGGTCTTTAGATATTGAATGAACTCATCGGTCACGCGGCTTAGTGAAACCTCGGTGATGTCGAGCTCGTGTTTAGAAATCAGCGAAAGCAAAAGGTCAAACGGGCCTTCAAAGTTTTGCAGGTTAACCGCAAAACCGGCACCACGCTCGTTGGCCTCGGCTAGTTCGCTGTTAAGCGCAATTGCCACGTGCAACCAGTTCTCGGGCTACTGTGCGGTAGCTTTCGGCAGCGTCAGAGGTTGGTGCAAAAGTTGTGATTGGCTCGCCCGCAACGGTTGCATCAGGAAACTTAACTGTGCGACCAATCACGCTGCGAAAGACTTTTTCGCCAAACACTTCGTGCAAACGCTCGAGTACTTCGCGTGAGTGCAAGGTGCGTGGGTCATACATGGTGGCCAAGATGCCGTCGAGCTGAATCGCTTCGTTGAGGTGTTCGCGCACCTTGTCGATGGTTTCAACCAACAACGCAACACCGCGAAGTGCAAAGAACTCACAGTTGAGCGGAATAATCACGCCGTGCGCAGCAGTCAGCGCGTTGACGGTTAGTAGGCCAAGTGATGGCTGGCAGTCAACCAAAATCAGGTCGTAGTCATCGCTGACCTGCTTCAGAATGCCCTTGAGAATTTTTTCGCGACCCATTTCGCTAACGAGGCGAAGTTCGGCTGCCGAAAGGTCGATGTTTGCTGGCAACAGGTCAAGACCTTCGAAGCGAGTTGTGATAATCGCATCGCGAGTTGGTAGGTCTTTGTTGATCATCAGGTCATAGATGGTTGGCACGTCGCTGGCGATGATTCCAAGCCCAGCAGAGAGCGCACCCTGAGGGTCAAAGTCAACTAGCAAAACCTTGCGGCCATATTCTGCCAAAGCAGCTGCCATGTTGATGGTGGTTGTGGTTTTGCCCACGCCACCTTTTTGGTTGCACATGGCAATGATGCGGGCAGGGCCGTGAGTTTTTAGGGGCGCTGGCACCGCGAAACGGGTGTCTGAAGGTTGCTTGGCCAAGGGGGTCTCTCGACTTTCTTGCTAAAAAGTTTTGCTGTTGGCGCCAGCTGTTGTGGCGCGATTGCTAACTACTAGCCTACCGCCGCGCACGCGGATGCGACAGCGCATAAACCTCACGCAACCGGTCAATTGTGACCAGTGTATAAATCTGCGTTGTGGCAACCGAGGCGTGCCCGAGCAGCTCCTGCACCACGCGAACATCTGCGCCGCCCTCCAACAGGTGGGTCGCAAACGAGTGGCGCAGGCTGTGCGGTGATATTTCAACGAGGATTCCCGCCCGGCCTGCCGCATCACTCACGATTTGCCACGCGCTTTGGCGGCTCAACCTCGCGCCGCGGTGGTTCAAGAACAGCGCGGGCGTCGAGCTTTGGCGGGCGCTTTTGGCCGCTGCAGCGACAAGCCCTGGGCGGGTGCGAGTGAGATATGCGTCGAGGGCACGCTGGGCAAAACTGCCCACAAAAACAATTCGCTCTTTCGAGCCTTTGCCAAAAAGCCGCAGCAACCCGGGCTCGACGAGGTCGTCGAGGTCGAGCGCGGTGATCTCGCTGACGCGACCACCGGTGGCATAGAGCAACTCGACCAAGGCGCGGTCGCGCAAACGCATGAGGTCGCTGGCCGCGGCTGACTCAGAGTTGCCCGACCTAGCGCTGCCCGGCTCGGTGCTGCCTGTCTCAGCGCTGCCTGACTCAGAGTTGCCCGGCTCGGGGCCGGCAGCGGCCAGCAACGCCTCAACTTGGCTCAGGCTGAGCGCCTTGGGCAGGCGGCGCGGGGTTTTCGGCGGCTTCACCGCGTGGGCTACGTCGTTTTCGGCGAGGCCTTCGACCAACCAAAAGTTGTGCAGCCCGCGCACCGCCGCCAGCATGCGCGCCACCGAGGTCGCGGCGATGGGTTTGATGGTCAAACCGTCTTTGCTCGTCACCTGGCGGGCAGCTAAATCTTTGGCGAACTCACGCACGGTTTGCTCGGTGATGGCATTGCAGTCAAAACCTGGGTCTTGCACTGCCGTCGCGCCCAGCTCACGCTCAAGAAAGCTCAGGTAGCTCGCGAGATCGCGTCGATAAGCCGCCAACGTGTTGTCGGCAACACCGCGCTCAATGGCAAGGTGGCGAAGATATTCATCGACCAGCCCTGGCAGGTTTTTATTCTGTCTCAGATGCATTCTGGCCCCACTTTAGGGCTAGCGCCATCAGCCCGACTTGGGCTGCTGGGCTTTTGACTTTGCTGGCAAGAATTGATTGCACGGCTTCGTTTAGCGGCACCCAATGCACTGTCATGTCGATCTCTTCGCCCTCAAGGTCGAGGTCGTGGCCAACAAACGTTAGGCCGCGCGCTAAGAAAATCGAAATCTTTTCGTCGTTGCCGCCGGGGGTCGTATAAAACTCGATTAGCGGTTCGACGGTTTCGGCGATGTATCCGGTCTCTTCGAGCAACTCACGCTTGGCCGTTTCGATGCGAGGCTCCCCCGCAACGTCGCACAAGCCTGCGGGAATCTCCCACAGCACCTCACGCACCGGGTGACGGTATTGCGAAATCATTAGTACGCGACCGGAGGAATCCGTCGCAACTACAGCCACGGCACCGGTGTGTGCGACAAACTCGCGCGTCAGTGACCCCGTTGGGTAATCAAACGTTTCACGAAGCACGTTCCAGATGCGACCCTCAAACGCCACATCACTTTTGGTGATGGGGTATTCGACTGGGCGGTCTTCGATCAACGGTTGCTCGCTATTCGGTTTCTTCGGTCTCAACTAGCACGCTCTGGTTCTGGCGAACTAGAGCTGCCTCGATGAGTCCGCGAAAGAGCGGGTGCGCGTGGGTTGGGCGTGACTTGAACTCAGGGTGAGCCTGGGTTGCCACATAGAACGGGTGAACCTCGCGAGGCAACTCAACGAACTCAACCAAGCTGTTGTCAGGCGATGTGCCTGAGAACACCAAACCGGCAGCACCGATCTGGTCGCGATAGCTGTTGTTCACCTCATAGCGGTGGCGGTGGCGCTCGTCGGCGGTGTTTGCACCATAAAGCTCTTCGACAATCGACCCTGGCTTTAGTGCAGCGGTGTAGGTGCCTAGGCGCATGGTGCCACCCAAGTCGCCGCCATCAAGAATATTGATTTGCTCAGCCATGGTTGCGATCACAGGGTGTTTGGCTTCAGGGTCGAACTCGCTCGAGCTCGCGCCTTCGATGCCGGCGACGTTGCGCGCATATTCAATGACCATGCACTGCAAGCCAAGGCACAGGCCCAGCGCAGGAATCTTGTTTTCGCGGGCAAATCTCAGGGCGCCGAGTTTGCCTTCAATGCCGCGCACGCCAAAGCCGCCCGGAACACAAATCGCGTCAACGTCGCTTAGCGCGTCATAGGCACCCTCGGCAGTTTCACAAAGGTCGCTGGCCACCCACTTGAGCTTCACTTTGGTTTTGTGGGCAAAGCCACCGGCGCGCAGGGCCTCGGTGACGCTCAAGTAAGCATCGGGTAGGTCGATGTATTTACCCACCAAACCAATCGTCACCTCGTGGTTAGGTTCGTGAACTGCGTCGAGCACGCTGCTCCAGCGGGTCCAGTCAACGTCGGTCGCCTGGTCGGTCCATCCGAGAGCTTTGACAATGTAGCTATCGAGGCCTTCTTCGTGAAGAACCGTCGGAATGTCATAGATGCTGCTCGCGTCGGCAGCATTAACCACAGCTTCGATGTCAACGTCACACATCAGAGCGATCTTCTTTTTGATGCTCTCAGGCAGAGCGCGGTCGCTGCGACAAACAATCGCATCAGGCTGAATGCCGATTGAGCGAAGGGTCGCAACCGAGTGCTGGGTCGGCTTGGTCTTTAGCTCGCCAGAAGGGCCAAGATATGGCACGAGTGAAACGTGAACAAAGAATACGTTGTCGCGACCAACATCGTGGCGCACCTGACGGGCAGCCTCAATGAACGGCTGCGACTCAATGTCACCAACGGTGCCACCAATCTCAGTGATGATCACGTCTGGTGCTGGGGTTTGGTGAGCCTGCAAACGCATGCGGCGCTTGATCTCGTCGGTGATGTGAGGAATCACCTGAACGGTGTCACCTAAATAGTCACCACGGCGCTCACGCGCAATCACGGTCGAATAAATCTGACCGGTGGTTACGTTGGCCGACTGAGCCAAGTTGATGTCAAGAAAACGCTCATAGTGACCAATGTCAAGGTCAGTCTCTGCGCCGTCTTCGGTCACAAAAACTTCACCGTGTTGAAACGGGTTCATTGTGCCAGGGTCGACGTTCAAATAAGGGTCGAGTTTTTGCATAACCACGTGCAAACCACGTGCGCTGAGCAGATTGCCCAAACTAGAGGCCGTTAGGCCCTTGCCAAGCGAAGACGCAACACCTCCGGTGACGAAAATGTGACGAGTCTTGCCGGTTTCCATTGCATCTGCCATGGAATTAAAGCCTAACATTTGCGCGGGTGCGCCCTCGGCGTGGCGCGAATATTGGTGTGGCTTTTAATTCGACGGATGCCAGGTTGCTCGGCCCAGGTATGGGCTTGCTAGATGCCAAAGACACCTTTGGCTAGCACCATGTCTGGTTGGCGGAAACCTCGTTATTTCTTTTGGGATTTCCGCCTAGCGACGAGCCTGATAACAAATACCAACAGCCCGAGAAAAACAACGGGCTTTCGGTCGGTTGAGATCATTTCGATAGAAGGCTCAGGAAACACAATAAAAAGAGTTTTCAGATATTGCGCATACCTTTTATGTATTCCGATGGTACCGGCACAGAAACTGTCCGAAATTCGTGGGCGACATTAATCTGCGTCAGTTCAATACTCGGCTATTTACGCGCCATAATTCTCTTCCTGTAATACGCCAGATTTAGCAACGCAGGTACCGAAAGCACTGCGCCAACGTAAGCAAGAGCGCTTAAGAGACTCAGCTGCCCCGTTTTGACGTCAATGCACAATTCCCAAACAATTGACGACGCAGTGAATATAAGAAGCACCATGCCCTCAACAATATAGTCGTTTACTTGTCTTGCATCCTTGAAAAGCAAACGCCGCTGAAATAAAACTCCATAGCAGGTTGCAAACACAAACCAGAGAAAAACCACCGCGAACCTAAGCCAACCTAGATATGCGTTTTCCATAAATTAATCCTCTCGCGATACACCTGCGAACATTTCAGCTAGGCAAACCCAAGCTTTTATTTTATATTTTTTAACTTTTTTTTCTTGCCAAAATAATTGTTGATGACATGGCTTTTTACGGGTGTGACAAACGCCCAGCCAGGGGCTCGCTGACCCACCCAAAGTTTGGAACCTACCCATCCTGCCTTGACCATACCTTCGGCAGCATTGAATCTAAGCACGCCGGATATCGGCGTAGTGATTGCTCCGACTACTGAGCCAACTAGATAATCTTTCGAAAGATCCGAGCCACGATGCCCATATCGATAGCCAGTCGCCATTGTAGAAAGGCCAGTCGAAATTGCTCCCGCTGCGGCAAGAACCACTAAGCAACCCACACCAGCTGTTACAGCGCAAAAAACCGTATAGGTCATTGCAACAAGAGCAATACCAAAAACAAACGTTGTCGCCTCTCCCCAAGATTCCCAAGGCATGCACCCTGTGTAGTCGGTGCTGTTTATTGGGTCATTCGGGTAGGTGTAGGTGGTTTCGTTACCGCCTGGTATCGGGTCTGGGCTTGTGAACTGCCCTGTTACCGGGTTATAGACACGAGCGCCCATCAGGATCAGCCCGGTGGCTTCTGTTTGACGGTTTGCTGTGCCTGCCCAACCAAAGTTTTGAATCGTGCTGTTAGCTATGGTTGTGGTTTCTGGCACACCGTATTCATCGAAGCTTTGAAAAGAAGTTGGGCCTGTAGCATTGCCCGCAGCTGGTATGTCGATTGTTGCAACAACTGAACCGTTCATGTCAACGATTTGGGCTGTTGCTGTGCTTCCCGTTGCGGCCACGCTGATTGTTGTGTTGAAGCCTTCACCTAGGGCTCCGATGTAA
>JBDLVN010000050.1:0-28658 GCA_039804775.1 Actinomycetota bacterium | reverse complement strand
GCGGTTTTTACTGCTGAGTCGAGAGCCATTTTGATTCCTTTCAGAGATCTCGCTGCACGGTGCCAAAAACGGATTGTTTAGGCGCTATCTTTCCGTGGCCGATTCACGGCAACCTGTCTAGCTTAGCCCAAAAGCGCCGTTAGTGCTAACGCAATGCTCTGCGGTGCTCAGCGGCATGCACTTGGATTGCTCGGCGTTGCCAGGCGGGCTCGGTGGATATCTTGCCCAGCTAGCTATGTGGTTATGCCCAACCGTCAACTGGCGGCTGGGTGACCGGGGCAAAGCGGTTTCCGCGCCATGACGGTTTGGTTTTAAGCAGAGTCACAACAAACAAGAAAATGTTGATTGGAATCGCAGTGGCTAAAACGACACCAAAGGCAGAGCCGAAGCGATCAAGCAACATGAGGTCTTGAGCCTTGGTTGGCTCTGCGATTGTGGCATAAACCTTGAAAGTGTCGATGAAAAGAAGTATTGCACGCGACTGAATGACGGCAACGATTATTGGAACCAGGCCGAGCAAAAACCAATAGCCACTAAAGCCGGCATCGTGAAAGCGACGAATCGTCATCGGAATCACCCAAAATAGAAGAGCAAACTGGACCAGATTTGAAAGCGTCAAGATTGTCGCCGAGTTCTGGTTGCCTGAAATTAGGCTGTCGATGGTGCCGCACACCATTCCCACTAACGCGGCGAAAAGGGTGAAATACCAATACTCTCGACGGTCAGAAACCCCGCGATAGTCCTTCCACCTGGTGAAAACGCTCTTGATAGCTCCTGCAAAAGTCATTGTGACTCCCTTCACGAATAGTTTATTCGCTTGCTAGAAACAGCGGTTAAGAATAGAAGCCCCCGAACACCCTAGGGGGTGGCGTTCGGAGGCTTCTGCGCAACAGGCCAGTGGGATTAGTCTGGCTTCAATCTATTGCGGGTCTTTGAAAATCGTTAGTCGTCGTCGCTTTCGCCTTCTGAGTCACCCTGATCGTCGCCGCCACCGAAAGTAGGTGCGACGCTCGAGGTAGCTGTTGGCTTTGGCTTTTTGGTCTGCTTGGCTTTGTGCTCGCCCTCATCGTCACCTTCGTCGTCACCGTTGCTGAATACCGGAGGAACAACGATTTGTGGACCAGAGGTTGCGCTGGGGTCAGTTGAGCTCGGATCAGTTGGAGTTGCCGAAGGGTCAAGCAGTGCCGGGTCAGTAGCAGTCGGGTCAGTTGGGGTTGCCGAAGGGTCAACCACGCCAGGGTCGGTAGAAGCCGGGTCAGTAGCGGCCGGGTCGGTGGCTGCTGGGTCGGTGGCTGCTGGGTCGCTCAACGCACCAGCACCTGGCAAAATATTGGGCAGGCTGCCAGTCATTGCGAATGCGCCGCCGCCAACGAGGATTCCGAAAATAACGAAACCGCTGGTCATTAGAAGACCGGCTTTTACGCGCGATGAGCCCTGTGGGCGCTTTTCGTAGTCATAAACGTCGTTGATGTCAGTCGGTGGTTGTTCTACGAAGTCAAAATCTTTTTCACTCATTTTGTGCTCTCTGGGTTCGGTTCGGCGGTGTGTCAAACTTTTGAACCCTAAAATCTCTACTCGATTATTAAGCCATTAGTTCTTGCGGTTATTCGCAAAAAAGGCTGTGAAAATGCTGAGAGTTATTTCTGCTCAAGAATGCGAGTAATTTTTTCGAGATCGCGATTAATCTCGGCAACCAATTCGTCAACCCCATTGAACTTGGCAGATGTTCTAATGAAGTCGATGTATTCAAGCGTCACCGTCTGGCCATAAAGGTCGAGTTGGCTAAAACCGATCACGTGCGATTCAACCAAACGCGGCACTTCTTGAAAAGTCGCATTGACGCCAACCGAGTGGGCCGCTGGGTAGCGCACCCCTTCGGCAATGAGCCAACCGGCATAAACGCCGTCAAGTGGTAGGTAACCCTCGGCACTTCGACTGATGTTTGCCGTCGGAAAACCGATGGTGCGCCCAATCTTCAAACCGTGCTCGACGAGGCCAACTGTGGTGTGAACCCGCCCAAACATTGCGTTAGCAGTTTTGATGTCGCCTCGGTCTAGCGCGGCGCGAATGGCACTGGTTGAAACTTTTTTGCCGTTGAACTCAACTGGTTCAAGCACCTCAACGACAAAACCAAATTTTTGACCAAGTTCGATCAGCGTTGCAGTGTCGCAGGCACCACCATTGCCGAAACGAAAATCTGGCCCGACGACGACATGCTTTGCATTGAGCGCCTGCACCAAAACCTGCTCGACGAACTCTTCACCGGTTTGCGCTGCTAGCTCAGTTGTGAAGGGCAGAGTGAGCACGGCGTCAACTTCGAGCTGCTCGATTGCTCGTAACTTTTGACCAGGGCCGATCAGAGGCAAGCGCAGCTGCTCTGGTTTTAGAACTGAATCTGGGTGCCTGTCAAAGGTGACAACCACGCTGCGCGAGTTGGCAACCTGTTTCTGGCTCTTCACAACTTTTGAGATAAGTTTCTGGTGCCCAAGGTGAATGCCATCGAATTTTCCGATGGTTACAAACGACGGGGCGCTGTCATAAATTTCAGCCAGTGAGTTGAAGTGAATCATTAGTCGACAGTGCCTTTTTGCTTGCGATTCAAATAGAAAAGTCCAAAGATTGGCAAAACCAAAGGCAGGCAAGCATAGGCAGCACCATAGAACCACCAAACGGTGTGAAAGTTGCCGAGCTCAGGAATGAAAAAACCTAGCGTGCCTACGCTGACAACGCCGACCAATTCGAACCAAAGCGCTATTTTGGCAACCTGCGCCGCGATTGGGCGTTTGCTCGCAAGGGCAAAAGCAACGAGAACATAAATGAGCGCAGACACCGCAGAAAGCGAATAAGAAAACGGCGCGAGGTCGAACTTTGTGATCAGTTCAAATGATGCTCTGCCACTAGCGGCAAGCGCAAATACTCCATACACGGCAATCAAGAGGCGGCCAGCGCCGAGATTTGTGGTGGTTTTTTCGTTAGTCACGAAGTCAAGCTTAACCAAACGAAACAGTCAGAATTATTGGTTTGCGTCTTCTTCTGGAATCACCGGTGCTGGCAAGCCTGTCGAGACTGCCGAAAGTGCCTCGATGCGGGTTGATTCAGCTACTGGCAAGAGGTAGGTGCTGCCGATCAGGCCCTGCTCGTCTTGACGCATCAAATAGAGACCCACTGCGCGAGTTACCTTGTTGTCGTCGCCAACGAGTTTCATATAGACGCTGAAGATTGCTCCATAAGCCGGGTCGGCATTGTCAGCACCCGCAGGTGGCAACGGCGCAACTGTGTGATCGATAGCAGCCGTGACGTCATCGCCCGAACGAGTGGTGATCATCTGAGTTGCAGCTGATGCAACGCCAACCACGTCGGCCGCAACCGCAAGGTCGATGTTTTCATCGCTTGGGTCTTTGCCAATGATGATGCTTGCAGAAATCATCGGCATAACAGCGTTGAAGTCGAACTCTGCTTTGAGTGAAAGCGGAACCAGTGCAATGCCACCAATAGGCAGGTTTGTGAGAGTGTCTTGGGTTAGCGAAGGCATAGCTTTGAACTTTGAAGCCTCTGACGGTTTGCCGTTCAAGAATGAGATCCATCCCGAGAAAGCGTCGATGGCATTCTGAGTTGAATCTGCGGTGAGAACGATCGGCCCTGGCTCAAAGGTTTCGTTTGGGTTTGAGTCTGCGATCAACGGGTCAGACCAGTCGGTCACGCTGCCATCGATAATGCCCGCCGCTGCCGCTGGTGAAAGGTTGAGCGCTGAGTTGTTTGGCAAGTTTGCCACAAGAACCGCTGCGTCAATGGCCCAAGGAACACTTGCGAACGCAGGCGCAGTGCCAAAGTTGCCGTCGGTTGAAACCACAATGTTTGCGTTGTCGACCGAGTCGGCAAGGGTGGCAGACATCGCAACCAGCGCATCGGTGCTGCCGTTGCAACTGCTCTCAACGCCATAAACCAAGCTGTCTTGCGCGTCGATGACCTCGTGAGGCAAGGCAACTGTGACTGAACCCTCAATGCACGTCGGATACTGCTCTGCCCACGCAGCCAAAACCTCTGGTGGCGGTGGCGGTGTGCAACCCGTTAGCAAAACAGCTGAGGCAAGTGCCAAAGCTGAATACTTAGCGATTTTCGCAAACATTTTGACCTTAATCGGTTGTTGAAGGGCGTTCTAAAAGGAGCTTTAGCCGAAGTGGCCGTTGACGTAGTCGTTGGTGCGAGGGTCAACCGGGTTGTTGAACACATCGTCGGTTTTGCCGAACTCAACCACGCGACCAGGGTTGCCGTCTTCGCTCAAGAAGAAGGCCGTCTGGTGCGAAACACGCTGAGCCTGCTGCATGTTGTGAGTCACGATAACGATGGTCATCGAGTCTGATAGTTCAGTGATGGTCTCTTCGATGCGGCGGGTTGAGCCTGGGTCAAGCGCTGAACATGGTTCGTCCATTAGCAAAACCTCTGGGTTCATCGCCAAAGAGCGAGCGATGCAAAGACGCTGCTGCTGGCCGCCCGAAAGTGAAAGTGCAGGGTCGTTTAGACGATCTTTCACTTCGCTCCAAATCGAAGCGCGACGCAGTGAGGTTTCGACCACTTCTTCGGCAACGTATCCGCGTCGACCAGTTAGCTTCAAACCTGACAAAACGTTTTCACGAATCGACATCGTCGGAAAAGGGTTTGGCTTTTGAAAGACCATGCCGATGTTCAAACGAACGTCAACCGGGTCAACCTCAGCACCGTAGATGTCTTTGTCGTCAAGCAAAACTCTGCCGGCAAAACCAGCGCTAGGAATAAGCTCGTGCATGCGGTTTAGCGTGCGCAAGAAAGTTGACTTGCCACAACCCGACGGGCCAATCAAAGCCGTTACCTGGTTGCCAGGAAAATTCAGCGAAACGTTCTTTAGAACGTGACGCTCGCCAAACCATACGTTGACGTCTTCAGACCGCAGGTGCGATGCGCTAGTTGCGATATTTTCCATCGTCTTACTTTCTCTTCTTAGCTTTAGTTGATTTTGCCGAACCCAAAACGCGAGCCAGGCTGAACAAAACGAATACCAAAATCAAAATGACCAATGCAGCACCCCAAGCACGCTGCTGGCTGGTGGCCTGAGCTTGGCTGATGTAGCTATAAAGGTAGGTCGGCAGGGTTGCGATTGAACCCTCGAAAACGTTTAGGTTGGTGTTGTTCGCTGGGGCTGTCGTCAAGATCAGCGGAGCGGTTTCACCGATGATGCGCGCCACACCCAAAAGAGCGGCGGTAATCAAACCTGAGCGGGCAGCGGGCAGAGTGACTTGCCAGAATGCCTTGAACGCCGGTGCGCCAAGTGCATAGGCACCGTTGCGAAGTTCTTGAGGAACAAGGCGCAAAGCTTCTTCAGCGATTCGAGCAACCGTCGGCAACATGAGCGGGAACAACGCAATCGAACCAACCCAACCGGCTTGCTGGGTGAAGCCGGTAGCGTTGCCGAAGTTTGGCGAGATCAGCAATGCAAAAATGAACAAACCTGAAACCACCGATGGCAAACCAGACATCGCCTGAACCAAAGTGCGAACGGTTGAACGCATGCGACCACGAGTCTCGGTCAAATAAACCGCAATCAAGATTCCTAGTGGAATCGTGAAAAGAGTGGTCAAGCCAACAATCAGAACCGTTCCGAGCACTGCGTGGCCGACACCACCATATGCCAGTGAAGTTGTTGGCGAAATATAGACGTTGTTCTGGCTAATGAACTGCGGGCTCATGGCACGAATGCCGTTCACCACAACCGAGAACATCACCGAAACCAACAACACGCCAACCAGGGTGCTAAAAAAGATTGTGAAGATCACCAAGATGGCGTCGCCGCGACCCTTTTTGCCATAAATGTATTGGCCGACGCTAACCGTAGCGATGATCTGCAACGGCAAGAAAACCAGAATGGTTGCAACCGTTGGGTCAATCGAGGCAACCAGCGTGATGATAACCGCGAGAACCATCGGCAAAACCGAGGCAGCTGCGATCAGCCAGGTGTTCTTAGGGTTGCGAACCTGCCAGGGCTGTGACTTAGGTCTAGGCAGCGCAGAAAGATCTAGTTCACTCATATTTTTCTCCAAGGCTGAGCCCTATTGACGATCACGGCAGCGAGCCAGTTGACCAACAATGTGATGACGAACAGAACCAAACCGGCGGCCATAAGAGCCTTAACCTCTTCGCTAGTGCCCTCACCAAACTTCTGAAGCACTAGCGAGGCAATCGAGCCACCCTTGCTCTCAAGAATGTTGAACCAGTTGATGTCTGAAACCAGGTTCAAGACATAGAAAATTGCAACGGTTTCGCCGAGTGCACGACCAAGGCCAAGCAAAACACCACCGGTCACACCACCGCTAGCGGTTGGCAAAATCACGCGCATGAACACCGATGAACGACTGCCGCCTAATGCGAGGGCAGAGTTGATTAGGTCGCGATCCATCTGGCTAAAGATTTCGCGAGTAACCGAAGTGATAATTGGCACGATCATGACCGCAACGATCCAGCCTGCGATAAACGGGGTGCCACCAAAAGTGTTTGGGTCTTTGCCATTTGCCATTGAAAGCAGCGGAATGTCGAACGAAGCAAAACCGAGCTCAACGTGGTGCATCGTGTAAAGCAGTTCAGACCAATGCGAAACCACCGGTGTGAGCACATAAAGACCCCAAAGGCCGATAACGATTGAAGGCATGGCTGCCAGCAGGTCGATCAACACGGTTGCGACTTTTGCGATTGACTTTGGCGCCATGAACTCGATGAAATAAGCCGCGGCAATAGCCATCGGAACACCGCCTATGATGCCCAGGATTGAAATCAGAACCGAACCCCAAAGCATTGGGCCAATCTGAAAGACTTCTTCACCCTTAGTGTTGTTCCATTGGCTGCCCGTGATGAAATCGAGGCCCTGCGTCTGAAACGTCGAGAACGATTGCGAAAACAAGAACAACAGAATCGCAGAAACCAAAATGATCGAGATGCTCGAAGCACCTTTGGTCACACCATAAAAAACACGGTCGGCACGCGAAAAAGGCTTTGTTCGCAACTGCCGGCGAGGCGGAATATCGCCGCTGGAGTCTTGAAGTTGAGTCATAACTCTAGTTTTGCGAAAACCCCTTGCGCAAACCTTGTTGCCGCCTTAACGCCAAGTGAATTGCTGGTTAACGAAATTAGCCCGCAGGCCACAAAATATGCATTCGAGCGGCCATCACAAAAACTGTGAAAGCACCAACCGCCAAAACATAGTTCGACCAAAACACACGCTCAACTAAAGACCACAAGATGGCAAGAGCTGGCACGAGCATGGCAACAACCAAATAGATGAAAAACTCAGGCAAGTTTTGCGGGTTATGACCCGGAGTGAGCGCAAAAACAATCGACGCGACCAACTGGGCGATCAGGCTAAGTTCAACGACAGCGAGTGCGCCAAGACCAACTACATGGGGTGGGCGTTTAGCAATAGCAAAACCTGAGGTGATCACCGCTGCGGTCAGGGCGATGCTAATCAGAGAGAAAAACCACACATCAAGCATCGGCAAACACCACTAAAGATTTCAACTCGGTTTTATTGGCGGGGGTTAAAATCGCAACTAGCTCGCCATCGGGGCCAATCGCTGCCAGGTCAGAGATGCCCTCTGAGCTGCGCTGTGTGTTGGCTTGTGCAAGGTTAGAAAGCACGGGAACACGCTTGCCATGGCGCACATCTATAACCTCGGCAGCCGAAAGCTCACGAGTGGCAAAACGCTTCTGGGCTGCAGAAGCCAAAGGTTCAAGTTTTAGCCCACCAAGAGGCAGAGCACTAACCAAAGCCGCAACCTGATCGCGGTCAGGCAGCGCCTGAGCCATAGTCAAGTCATAGCCTCCGATGCGCGTGCGACGCAAAGCCGTCAAGTGGCCGCCAACTCCAAGGGCATTACCGAGGTCTCGGGCTAAAGCCCGAATGTAAGTGCCAGAAGAACAATCGACAATGACATCAAGGTCGATAAAGCCGTGTGCCTCGCCGTCGATATCTTCGCTAAGCACACGCGGTTCACCAAGAACTTCAAAACGACTGACAACAACCGGTCGAGCCTTCAACTTCACGGTGTCTCCCCCGCGCACCAATGCATAGGCACGTTCACCGTCAACCTTGATAGCGCTGACCGAACTCGGCACCTGCAAAATCTCGCCGGTGAGCAACCGAACCTGAGCCTTGATCGGCTCAGGCAAGACGCGACCATCGGCACCAACAAGCTCAGCTAGGCGCTGGGCAACATCTGCGGCTGGGCGGGAATCCGAGATTAAAAAATCACCCTCAGCATCGTCAGTGACAGTTGCGGCACCGAGCCGAATCGTTGCGATATAAGTTTTATCTTCGCCAACCACAAAGGTGAGCAACTTTGTCGCAGAATTTATGCCAAGCACCAACAGCCCAGTGGCCAGCGGGTCAAGCGTGCCAGCGTGGCCAACCTTTTTGGTGCCAGCCAAGCGGCGCACGCGCGCGACAACATCGTGACTCGTCATTCCAGCCGGTTTGTCAACCAGCACCAAACCCGATGCAGCCATTGGAGGTCGGTTCAAATCGAAAGCCTAAGCCTCATCGTCTTCGTCGCCGGCAACCCGAGGTTCTTTATATGGGTTAGCCTCACCAGCCCACTGAGCGTTCTCAGCGAGCTTAGCAACCTCGGCATCGCGTGCCTTAGCCTGAGCCAACAAGTCATTCAGAGCGGCAGCTGTTTCTGGCACTTCATCCATGATGAACTCCAGAGTAGGCGTGAGACGAATCGAAAGATTGTGCCCAACACTGCCTCGAATGCGACCGCGGTTCTTCTCGATAATTTCTGAAGAACGAGTCTTTTCTTCGGCAGTGCCCCACACTGTATAAAACACGGTAGCGTGCTGAAGGTCTGGAGTGACCTTCACGTCGGTGATGGTGACGAAGCCTAGTTCAGAGTCTTTGACTGTGTGTTCTAGGGCTTCGGCAACCAAAACCTTAATGCGTTCGGCGAGCTTGCGAGCTCTTGCGTGATCAACCATTCTGAGCCCCTATTAGACGCGCGGCTTTTCGCGCATTTCGTAGGTCTCGATGATGTCTTCGAGTTCGAGCTCGTTGAAACCACCAAGGCCGATACCACACTCGTAGTCTGTCTTGACTTCGGTTGCGTCATCTTTGAAGCGCTTGAGTGAGTCGATCTTGACGTTCTCGACGATGACCTTGCCGGCACGAATAACACGCGCTGAGCTGTTGCGACGAATGCTGCCGGTGCGAACGATCGAACCTGCGATGGTGCCAACCTTTGAAGACTTGAACAGCTCGCGAACCTCTGCTGTGCCGAGTTTGTATTCTTCGTATTCTGGCTTGAGCATGCCCTTAAGAGCTGCCTCGATGTCGTCAAGTGCAGCATAGATGACTGAGTAGTGACGAATGTCGACACCCTCGCGGTCAGCACGCTCTTTGGCCTTGTTGTCAGGGCGCACGTTGAAGCCGATGATGATTGCGTTGTCAACGGTTGCGAGGTTAACGTCGCTCTCGGTGATTGCACCAACGCCACGGTGAATGATGCGCAACTGAACGCTGTCGTCAACTTCGATCTTGAGCAACGAGTCTTCGAGGGCTTCAACAGCACCCGAAACGTCACCCTTGATGACCAAGTTGAGTGACTCAACTTTGCCGTCTTCGAGAGCTTTGGTGAAGTCTTCAAGGCTGATGCGCTTGCGAGTCTTAGCCAACAATGCGTTGCGGTCAGCTGCTTCACGCTTTTCAGCGATTTGGCGAGCCTGGCGCTCATCGTCAGTAACCACAAAGGTGTCACCAGCGCGCGGCACTGATTGCAAACCAAGCACCTGAACAGCGCGGCTTGGAGTTGCCTCAGAAACCGCATTGCCATTTTCATCAAACATGGCACGCACACGGCCGTGAGCTGCACCAGCAACGATTGAGTCACCAACACGCAAGGTGCCCGACTGAATCAAAACGGTAGCAACCGAACCGCGACCCTTGTCAAGGTTGGCTTCAATGGCAACACCACGAGCGTCTTTATTAGGGTTGGCGCGCATGTCAAGTGCAGCATCGGCGGTTAGCAGAACTGCATCGAGCAGCTCAGGAATGCCGGCACCAGTTAGCGCGGAAACGTTGACGAACATAACGTCACCGCCATACTCTTCTGCAAGCAAGTTAAACTCGGTCAACTGCTGGCGAATCTTGTCTGGGTTAGCCGAAGGCTTGTCAACCTTGTTGACTGCGACAACGATTGGCACGCCGGCAGACTGAGCGTGGTTCAGAGCCTCAATGGTCTGAGGCATCACGCCGTCATCTGCAGCAACAACCAAGATTGCGATGTCGGTGACCTGGGCACCACGAGCACGCATAGCGGTGAAGGCCTCGTGACCTGGTGTGTCGATAAAGGTTAGCGCGCGGTCGATGCCCTCGTGCTGGGTGTGCACCTGGTAAGCACCAATGTGCTGTGTGATTCCACCGGCTTCGCTCGCCTGAACGTTCGAGTTGCGAATCGAGTCAAGCAAACGGGTTTTACCATGGTCAACGTGACCCATGACGGTAACCACTGGAGGACGAGCCTCAAGGTCTTCTTCTTCGTCGTCATAGTCAGTTGAAACGTCTAGACCGAAGCCTTCAAACAGCTCGCGCTCTTCGTCTTCAGGTGAAACAACTTCAATCTTGTAACCAAGCTCTTGACCAAGAATCTGCATCGTCTCTTCGTCAAGCGAAGCGGTTGCAGTAGTCATTTGGCCAAGGTGGAACAGCACTGTGATCAGCTGACCAGCATTGCCATCAATCTTGTCGGCAAAGTCTTGCACGCTTGAACCTCGGCGCAAACGAATGCTCGTGGTGCCATCGCCACGTGGCACAACTGCGCCACCTAGGCTAGGTGCACTTCTTTGCTCAAACTCTTCGCGTTTCGCGCGCTTTGACTTGCGAGCCTTGCTCTGGCCACGACCGCCACCCTTGCCGAAGGCGCCAGCTGTGCCACTGCCCGTGCCGCGACCGCCGCGACCTGCTGGGCCACCGCCACCGCCTGCTGGGCGAGTGAAACCTGCACCGGCACCTGGTGCGCCACCTGGGCGGCTAAAGCCAGCGCCACCGCCAGCACCACCAGGGCGACTGAAACCAGCACCAGGTGCACCAGCCGGGCGAGGGCCACCAGGGCGACCTGCGCCACCAGGGCCACCAGCACCAGCCGGGCGTGGGCCTCGGCCCATGCCCTGGTTGCTAGAGAACGGGTTGTTGCCAGGGCGTGAAACTGGGCGAGGAATGCCCATGCCTTGAGTTGATGCGAAAGGGTTGTTGCCAGGGCGTGGAATGCCCGGAACGGCGCCCGCAGGTGAAGCCGCCGGGGCTGGTGCTGGTGCTGCAGAACCTGGGGTTGCCGCAGCAGCCGGTGCGGCTGGAGCTGCAGGCGAAGCTGGTGCAGCTGATGCGGCTGCAGGTGCTGGGGCTACAGTTTCTGCTGCTGCAGTGGCAGGCTTTGCGCCAGGTTTAGCCGAAGGCTTAGAAGGGCTGGCAGGTGCAGGTGAAGCTGTTGCTTCGGCAGCCGCAGCTGCTGGTGCAGCAGGCGATGCGGCTTCGGCAGCCGGCGCAGCTTTAGCTGCTGGTGCAACCTTTGGCTCGGCCGGTTTTGCGTTAGGAAAAGCCTCGCGTAGCTTCTTAGCTACCGGCGGGGTGATGGTTGATGAACCAGCCTTGACGTATTCGCCAAGTTCTTTTAGTTTGGCCAACGCTTCTTTGGTGTCAATACCAAGTTCGTTAGCAATGTCGTAAACGCGTGGAAGCGCCAAGTTATTCTCCTGATCTAGGGGCCTACCCCAGGTCAGGGCAGGCCATTAAAGCTGTTGGGTTCTCATTTCGAGATACTCATTTTGTTGCCAACATCGTTTCTGCCTGTTCTATCGGTTGGGTTAGAGCTGAGACATCAAATGGGCCTTCGGCACGCAGTGCGCGACCAAAAGCTCGGCGTTCAATGGCTAAATTCAAGCATTTTTTGCTTGCATGAAGCCACGCTCCCCGGCCAGCCAAACCGCCTCGTTCGTCAATCACAAGGTTCTGTGAAGCCGCTACGACTCGCAATAAGTCTGATCGTGATGCACGTTGGCGACAGCCAACGCAGGTTCTAATCGATTCCATTCTAACGCCGTTTATCGTTTTGGGCTAGAACTACTCGCCTTCGAGAATGCTGTCGGGTTGAACGTCAATCTTTGCGCCAGTCAGTTTTGCTGCTAGGCGAACGTTTTGACCCTCTTTGCCGATGGCAAGCGAAAGCTGAAAATCTGGCACGAGCGCGCGCACCTGGCGGTTAGCGGCGTCGATCATGTAGCACGATGAAACCTTGGCTGGCGAAAGTGCCTGAGCCACAAACTCTGGAAGGTTTTCGCTGAAGTCAACAATGTCGATTTTTTCTTCGTTCAACTCTGCCTGAACCGCACGAACACGCTGGCCGAGCTCGCCGATGCAAGAACCCTTGGCGTTCACGCCGGCTTCATGCGCTCTAACAGCAATCTTTGTGCGGTGGCCAGCCTCGCGGGCAACCGAAACGATTTCGACAACGCCGCTAGCGATTTCTGGCACCT
Organism: Actinomycetota bacterium; assembly: GCA_039804775.1. Taxonomy (GTDB): domain Bacteria; phylum Actinomycetota; class Actinomycetes; order Actinomycetales; family Microbacteriaceae; genus Rhodoluna. The sequence continues at coordinate 16,115 of JBDLVN010000050.1, read as the reverse complement.
CAAGTGCAAATAGCTTGCGAACCAGCGACGGGTGACTGCGCGACACAGTAATCTGTGGGCCACGAGTGCCCTTGACAACGTTGGTGACAAAGAAGCGCATGCGCTTGTTGTGGCTGTAATCTTCGCCAGGAACCTGCTCTTCTGGAGGCAAGATGGCTTCGACGGTGCCAAGGTTTACATAAATCAAGAAAGGCTTCGGGCCCTGCTGAATTACACCCGTGACGATTTGGTCTTTTTTGTCGATGAATTCGCCCAAAAGACTGTCGTCGTTGATTGCACGCAGACGCTGAGCGATAACCTGCTTTGCCGAATAAGCCGCAATGCGCCCAAAGTTTTCTGGGGTTGCGAGCTTCTCGCCGGTTTCTTCGCCGTTTTCATCAAGCTCGGGAACATAAATGTTCACGTGACCAGTGGTGCGGTTGAGCTCAGCGCGAGCTTTGTCGTGGTTGCCTACGTGGCGGTGATAAGCGGCGAGAATCGCCTCTTCAATGATCTGCACTTGCTCGCCAAACGGAATGTTGTATTCACGCTCGACGCCCTTCAGCACGGCCAATTCGATGTCCATTGGTGCCTCCCAGGCTATTTAAAGTTCTTGTAGTGCTGATTCTACCTTGACAGGGCGACGCTCGCCTGTGGCGCGGTTCCAAATGTCAACCTCGCCGTTAGCCAAACCCTTGCCGACGATGACAATCTTTGGCACACCGATTAGTTCGGCATCGCCGAATTTGACTCCTGGGCTGACCTTTGCGCGGTCATCCAAGATGACGCTCTTGCCAGCGGCTTCGAACTCTGCGGCTAGCTTTTCGGCAGCCTCATAAACTTCGTCGTCTTTGCCGGCAGCGACGATATAGACATCGGCTGGCGAAACAGCAGCTGGCCAGATGAGGCCTTTTTCGTCGTGGTTAGCCTCGGCCAAAACCGCAAGAATGCGTGTAACGCCAATGCCATAGCTACCCATGGTTACGGTCACAAGTTTGCCGTTTTCGTCGAGCACTTTGAGCTCGAGCGCTTCGGCATATTTGCGGCCGAGCTTAAACACGTGGCCGATTTCGATGCCGCGAGCTAGCTCAAGCGGCCCCGAACCGTCTGGAGCTTCGTCGCCAGCTTTTACTTCAGCAAGGTCAACCACGCCGTCAGCAACAAAGTCGCGGCCAGCAACCACGCTGAACAGGTGGGTGTCGGCGACGTTTGCGCCGGCTACCCAGTTCGAACCTTCAACCACACGAGGGTCAACGAGGTAGCGAATGCCACTGGTTGACTTTTCGCCCAAAACTGCGACGGTCGAGCCGTCTTCGGCGAGCGCAACAGGGCCGATGTAACCCTTGACAAGTTCTGGGTGTTTGGCAAAGTCAGCGTCGCCAGCTGGCTCAACTTCGTTTGGCGAGAAAGCTGCTTCGGCACGCTTTGGCTCAACCTCACGGTCGCCAGGCACGGCAACCACGACTAGTTCTCGTTTGCCGGTTGGGCTGGTTAGCGCCAAAACCACGTGCTTTAGGGTGTCGCTGGCCTGCCACTCACGGCCATCGGCTCGCTTGAGGTCAGGGTTTGCGTTTGCAAGTGCAACTAGCGGCTTGATGCCGGTGGTCTTCGGAGTGCTCACCTTGTGAGCTGCCGCTTGGCCTTCAATTGCGACGGATGCCGGCGGCACTGTTGCAACGGCCTCAACGTTGGCCGCATAGCCACCCGGCGAGCGCACGAAGGTGTCTTCGCCGATTGCCGATGGTGAGAGAAACTCTTCGCTGGCTGAGCCTCCCATGGCGCCAGCGTCGGCGCGAACGATCACATATTCAACACCGAGGCGAGTGAAGATGCGCTCGTAGGCATCGCGCTGGGCTTGGTAGGCCTTGTCTAGGCCTTCGTCGGTCACGTCAAAGCTGTAGGCGTCTTTCATTACAAACTCGCGGCCACGAAGTAGGCCAGCGCGTGGTCGAGCTTCATCGCGATATTTGTTTTGAATCTGAAACAGCGCCACAGGTAGGTCTTTGTAGCTTGAATAGAGATCTTTCACCAAGAGTGTGAACATCTCTTCGTGAGTTGGAGCTAGCAGGTAATCAGCTTTTTTGCGGTCTTGTAGGCGAAATAGGTTGTCGCCATATTCGGTCCAACGACCGGTCGCCTCATAGGGTTCGCGTGGCAAAAGGGCCGGAAAAAACACTTCTTGCGCGCCAGCATTCGCCATTTCTTCGCGCACGACCTTTTCGATCTTTGCCTTCACTGCCAAGCCAAGCGGCAACCAGGTGTAGATGCCGGGGGCGGCGCGACGAATGTAGCCGGCGCGAAGCAATAGCTTGTGGCTGGCGACCTCAGCCTCGGCTGGGTCTTCTCGAAGCGTGCGCAGAAACAGGTTTGATAGGCGAATTGGCATGCCTACAAGTTTAGGCGAGGCTATTTGATGATTTCGACCGTTGGCGAACCGAGAGCCGCCGGCATTTCGGCTGCCATGCGGTTGGCTTCTTCGATTAGTGTCGCAACGATTTCGCTCTCGGGCACAGTCTTGATGACTTCACCCTTCACAAAGATTTGACCCTTGCCGTTGCCAGATGCCACACCGAGGTCGGCTTCGCGAGCTTCACCAGGGCCGTTAACGACGCAGCCCATAACGGCAACGCGCAGCGGCACGGTTAGCTTCTCGAGGCCAGCCGTGACGTCGTTGGCCAACTTATAAACGTCAACCTGAGCGCGGCCACAGCTTGGGCAGCTAACGATTTCGAGCTTGCGTGGGCGCAGGTTGAGGCTCTCAAGAATCTGCGAGCCAACCTTGATTTCTTGAGCTGGTGGAGCTGAGAGTGAAACGCGAATGGTGTCGCCGATGCCCTGCGAAAGCAGAGCGCCGAAGGCAACCGAAGACTTGATGGTGCCCTGAAACTCTGGGCCAGCCTCGGTAACACCGAGGTGAAGTGGCCAGTCGCCGCGCTCGGCTAGAAGCTGATAGGCGCGAACCATGATGACAGGGTCGTTGTGCTTGACCGAGATTTTGAAGTCGTGAAAGTCGTGCTCTTCAAACAGGCTGGCCTCCCACACCGCTGACTCAACGAGAGCTTCAGGTGTTGCCTTGCCGTATTTCTGCAAAAGTCGAGGGTCAAGCGAACCGGCGTTAACACCGATGCGAATCGAAACGCCAGCGTCTTTAGCAGCTTTTGCGATTGCGCCAACCTGGTCGTCAAACTGGCGAATGTTGCCTGGGTTCACGCGCACAGCGCCGCAACCGGCGTCGATTGCCTGAAAAACATACTTTGGCTGAAAGTGAATGTCGGCGATCACGGGAATCTGTGACTTGCGAGCGATGATGTGCAGCACGTCGGCATCGTCTTGACTTGGGCAAGCAACGCGAACGATGTCGCAACCGCTGGCGGTGAGCTCTGCGATCTGCTGCAGGGTGCCGTTAATGTCTGTGGTTGGAGTTGTGGTCATTGACTGCACGCTGATTGGTGCATCGCCACCGACTGCAACTTTGCCCACCATGATTTTGCGTGAGACACGACGCGGAGCGATAACAGCAGGCTTAGAGCCGGGCATACCGAGGTTAATTGCAGCCAATTTCACACCTTTTCAAAGAGACTGCGCCTTGCGAGAGCTTTCGCACGGAGCAAATTGTGATGATTCAAGCATAAATGGCTAAGCGACCGGCTTGATGATGTCGGCGAAGATGAAGAGCAAGCTCATGCCCATTAGCACTAGCCACATTGCATAGGTCAGCGGCACCAACTGAGTTAGGTCAACCGGGCCGCGCCAAACCTTGCGACGCATTTTGAAAACCAGTCGCTTGATGCTTTCATAAATTGCTGCAGCCATGTGGCCACCATCAAGTGGCAACAGTGGAATCAAATTGAAGATAAACAGAGCGAAGTTTAGCGAGGCCAAAATGCTTAGGCCCGCAGCAAATTTTTGCGCCAAATCTAGCTCTGGGCTGCTCGCCACCTGCCCAGCGATTTGCCCGACACCCAGAAGCGAAACTGGGCCGTTGGCATCACGCGTGCCGCCACCAAAAGTAGCTCCTGCCATTTGAGCAACCTCAGCCGGCAAAGCAATGATCATGTTGGCCGTGCCTGAAAGTTGCGCGCCAATTTCGCCGACGATTTGCGGGCCAGTCGAAGGCAGCATAGCGGGCTTGAGCTGAACACCAATGAACGGGTGAAGTTCGGTCATTGGGTTGCCATCGGCATCGCTCATTGGCTTGCCTGACGCGTCATAAATTGGCACGCGCATTGCCACCGGCGAAACGGTTAGGTCAACTTTTTTGTTGCCGCGCAACACTTGAACCGAGGTTGCCATGCCAACACGTTTACCCAGTTCGCCGCTGATGTCGCTCCAGCGCGAGGCTGCGATGCCGTTGAACGCGAGCACTTTGTCGCCGGTTTGAATTCCTGCGGTTTTAGCAGGGCTAATCGGGTCGCCGACAACACATTCAAACTTGACCTGGTCGCTCGGCACGCAGTCATAAACCTTGGCGATTGAAGTGCCCAGGGCGGGGGTGCCGATGACGCCCATCGCGATAAAAAGCAAAACTGAGCCAAACACGAGGTTCATGAATGGCCCACCAAACATGATGATGAGACGCTTGAAAATCGGCAAGCTAGAGAACCAGCGTTCTTGAGGCACCCCACTTGATTGTTCAGCATTGGCCTCGCGGGCCTGTTCGACTAGATCGCGCCAGAACTTTGGAGCCCGAATGCGAGACGGCTTTTTGCCGTCATCGACCGGTTTTGGCGCAAACATGCCGATCATGGCAATGTAGCCGCCGAGCGGAATCGCCTTGAAGCCATACTCTGTTTCGCCGCGGCGCCAAGACTTAATGGTTGGGCCAAAACCGATCATGTATTTGGTGACTAAGACTCCGAACTTCTTGGCCGGATACATGTGGCCAAGCTCGTGAATGGCAATTGAAGCGCCAACACCAACCATCAGCAAGACGACACCAAGAATAAAAAGCAAAGTTTGATTCACGGTTCAACGCTAACTGATGGGGCTGACAATTTGCCTAAGATTTGCGCTCAAGTCAGATGCCCTTGGCGAACAACTAGCAGGCCGTGGCCATCTGCGCTTCGGCACGGTCGCGAGCCCAAGTTTCAGCGGCCAAGACTGCACTCAAGCTCAAAACGGGGTCTGCAGTGTGGGCATCGACAACCCTCTCAACCACATCGACAATTTGATTGAAACCGATGCGCCCGGCATGAAAAGCCTCAACAGCCTGCTCATTCGCAGCGTTATAAACCGCAGGGTAGGTCAAGCCGGCTGCGCCAACCTGACGGGCCAAGCGAACCGCACCAAAAACCGTTTCGTCGAGCGGCTCGAAGGTCCAGGTGGCAGCCTGGGTGAAGTCGCAGGCAGGCGCAACGTTCGGCACGCGGTCAGGCCACGACATGCCAAGCGCAATCGGCAACTTCATGGTTGGCGGTGAGCATTGGGCGATAACCGAGCCGTCAATAAACTCAACCATCGAGTGCACGATTGATTGCGGGTGAACCGTGACAGCAATGCGGTCAAAAGGAATGTCGAACAACAGGTGAGCCTCAATGATCTCAAGACCCTTGTTGACCAAGGTGGCCGAGTTTGTGGTTACAACTTTGCCCATCACCCAGGTTGGGTGAGCCAATGCCATCGCCGGTGTGACATCTTGCATGCGCTCGCGCGACCAGCCGCGAAACGGGCCACCCGATGCCGTCAAAATCAATTTTTGAACCTCGCGCGGGGTTCCGCTGAGCAAACATTGCGCCAAAGCAGAGTGTTCACTGTCAACCGGCACGATTTGGCCGGGCTTTGCCGCCTCGGTAACCAAACGGCCACCGACAATGAGTGACTCTTTATTGGCCAGAGCCAGAGTTTTGCCAGTGTTGAGCGCAGCCAGAGTCGGCGCGAGGCCGATAGAACCGGTGATGCCGTTAACCACGACGTCGGCATCGGTTTCAAGAGTCAGCGTCGTGGCAGCTTCAGCACCCAGAACCGCTTTGTCGGCTGGCACGCCAAACTGCAAACGTTGCTGCTCGAGCAACTCGGCATTGGTGCCGGCGGCAAGGCCAACAACTTTGAAACGATCAGGGTTAGCAGCGATCACCTCAAGGGCTTGAGTGCCGATTGAACCAGTTGAGCCAAGAATTATTACGCTGCGCATGCTCTTATTTTGCCACCCGAAGACAGATTTGATTGCCCTCGGCTTGGGGTTGCCTGAAATCTTTTGGCGGGTTGGGCAGTTGGCCGCCCCTAAGGCTTGAGGCGGGCATAGACTTTTATTTATGAGCGAATTCACTATCGCGCAAGAGCGCAAAGTTGTTACTGAGATTCCTGGCCCAAAATCGAAAGCTCTTCAAGCTGAACGCGTCAAAGCGGTCGGTGCGGGTGTTGGCACCGCATTGGGCATTTTTGTTGAAAAAGCCAACGGCGCGATCATTGTTGATGCTGATGGCAACCACATTATCGACCTAGGTTCAGGCATTGGCGTTACCACCATCGGTCACACCAACGCGGGTGTCATCGAAGCCGTGAGCAAGCAGGTTGCTGAGCTAACCCACACACTTTTCACTCTGACCCCATATCAGCAATATGTTGAGGTCTGCCAGATTCTTAACGCCCACATGCCGGGCAACTTCGCCAAGAAGTCGGCTCTGTTCAACTCTGGCTCTGAGGCTGTTGAAAACGCCGTGAAGATTGCTCGCAAGTTCACCGGCCGCGGCGAAATCGCCGTTTTTGACCACGGATACCACGGGCGCACCAACCTCACCATGGCGATGAACTTCAAGGCAATGCCTTATGCCTCAGGCTTTGGTCCGTTTGCCCCTGGCGTAACCCACGTGCCAATGAGCTACCCGTTGCGTGACCCAGAGGGCCTAACCGGCGAGCAAGCTGCAGCCCGTTCGATCACCTACCTAGAAAAACGCATCGGCGCTGAGAACCTCGCAGCGATCGTGATCGAGCCGATTCAGGGTGAAGGTGGCTTTATTGTTCCTGCACCTGGTTTCTTGACCGCACTTTCAAACTGGGCTCACGAAAACGGCATCGTTGTTGTTGCCGATGAGGTTCAGGCTGGCATTGCCCGCACTGGCCAGTGGTTTGCAAGCGAGTTCGAACCAACCTTCGAGCCTGACCTAATGACAATCGCTAAGGGCATCGCAGGTGGCATGCCGATTTCGGCCGTCACCGGTCGCGCCGAAATCATGGATGCCTCACACGCTGGTGGCATCGGTGGCACCTTTGGTGGTAACCCGGTGTCAGCTGCTGCAGCGATCGCCGTTTTGCGTCAGATCGAAGCCGGTGGCGTGCTCGAAGAAGCCAAGCGTGTTGAAGGCATTCTTTATGGTCGCCTCGAAGCAATGAAGGCTAAATACCCTCAGATTGCGCAGGTTCGTGGCCGCGGTGCCATGGTTGCCATCGAGCTCGTTGAGCCAGGCACCTTGAACCCAAACCCTGCGGCTGTGAACTCTCTTGTTGCGCACTGCCACAAGAACGGTGTTCTGATTTTGAACGCCGGCACCTACAACAACGTGATTCGTTTCTTGCCATCGTTGGCCATCACCAACGAGCTGCTAAACGATGCACTTGACGTTCTCGAAGCCGGTCTAGCAGCTCTCTAACCCCACCACCGCCCACCTAACGGAGGCCGGCGAAAGGGCGGGAATCCGTGCGAAAAGAATCAAAGGTGATTCATGTCACACAATGCCAACTCGAGCACTGAAGTTCGCTATGCAGACCGCGCCAAACTCGCGCGCCTGTATGAGGCCGAGGTTGAAAAGTTTGTAGCCGCACACCCTGAGTCAGCAAAAGCTCACGCGGTGGCAGCTGGCCCGATGATGAACGGCGTGCCGATGTCGTGGATGGCCAAGTGGCCAGGCCCACACCCGGTTTATGTGGCCAAGGCAAAAGGCTCGCGTTTCACCGACGTTGATGGCATTGAATATGTTGACTTTTGTTTGGGTGACACCGGCTCGATGGTGGGCCACTCCCCTGACGCCTCGGTTGCTGCGATTGCCAAACAGCTAGCTCAAGGCATCACATTTATGTTGCCTACGGCTGACGCCACGGTGGCGGCCGCAACCTTGGCTGAACGTTTTGGCCTACCTAAGTGGCAGTTCACGCTCACCGCAACCGATGCCAACCGCCACATTATTCGCTACGCCCGCCACGTGACAGGTCGCCGCAAGATTCTCGTGCACGACTTTTGCTACCACGGCACCGTTGACGAAACCTTCGCTAACCTCGACGATGCCGGCAACACCGTTAGCCGCGAAAATAACATTGGCGCGCCTGTCGATGTTGCCGAAACCACCATCGTCGTGCCATTCAATGACCTTGCTGCAGCAGAAGCCGCGTTTGCCACGGGCGAGGTTGCTGCCGCGCTTATTGAGCCAGCCATGACCAACATTGGCATCGTGCTGCCCGAGCCTGGCTATTTGGAGGGATTGCGCGAGCTCGCCACCAAATATGGCGTGATTCTGATTCACGATGAAACCCACACTTTGAGCGAAGGCGTTGGTGGCATGACCGCTCGCCGCGCTTTGAACCCTGACGCCGTGGTTCTTGGCAAAACTATTGGGGCGGGCATTCCTGCCGGCGCTTTTGGCATGAGCCAAGAACTCACCAACCGCGTGCTCGGCATGGTTCACCTCGAACACATCGACGTTGGCGGTGTTGGTGGCACTTTGGCTGGCAACGCGCTTTCGATGGCTGCGATTCGCGCCACGCTCACCGAGGTTTTGACCCCAGAGGCATTCGTAGGCATGGAGGCTCTGTGTGATATCTGGACGGCCGACGTGCAGGGCATTCTCGATAAATACAACGCGCCTTGGCAGGTTTCGCAACTCGGGTGCCGTGCCGAATACAGCTTCAGACCAACGGCGCCGCTGAACGGCCGCGAGGCTGCCGAAGCTGACGACTTTGAGTTGCAGCAGTACTTGCACCTGCACGCGATCAACCGCGGAATTTTGATGACACCGTTTCACAACATGGCGTTGATGTCGCCGGCTCACACTTTGGCCGACGTCAAGCGTCACACTGAGCACTTTGAAGAGGCTGTTGCCGCGCTATTTGGCTAGGCGCTGAACTTCTTGCGACGGGCTGCCGAGACAACCTGCATGCCAATAACCACGGTGATCGCAATCAAGAAAACGGCCGAGCTGACCACGTTTGCCTCAGCTGGCACACCACGTGCTGCTGAAACATAGACGAAGAGCGGAAAAGTCTTGGTTGAGCCATTGTTGAAGTAGGTGATGATGAAGTCGTCGAAGCTCAGGGCAAAAGACAGAAGCGCCGCCGAGATAATGCCTGGCAAAAGCAACGGCAAAGTGACTTTCATGAACACTTTGAACGGGTTTGCATAGAGATCGCGAGCGGCTTCTTCGAGCACTGGGTCAAGAGTCTGCACGCGGGCTTTGACGGTCACAACCACAAAGCTGATGCAGAACATGATGTGCGCGAGAATGATGGTGGTCATGCCAAACTCGGTGCCTGAGTTGAAGAACAACGCAGCCAAACCCGCACCCATAACGATTTCGGGGGTGGCCATTGGCAAGAACAACAGCAAACTGACCAGTGAGCGAGCCCTGAAGCGATAGCGAACCAAAGCGATCGCCATCATCGTGCCGATGATTGTTGAAACCAAAGTTGAAACGCCACCGATAAAGAACGAGTTGCCAACCGAGGCGCAGATGCCTGGCTGGTCACAGAGGTTGGTCCAGTGGTGAAGGGTGAAGCCCTCCCAAACCGTGTTTGATCGAACCGAATCGTTGAACGAATAGACGATCGTATAAACGATTGGGGTGAGCAAAAAGACTAGAGCAACTGCGGTGTAAACCCAGAGCACCGAGTCGCCGAGGCGCATCTTGCGAGCGTTGCGAGCGTTGCGTGAACGGCCAGCGGCAGGCTTTGCAATAAGCGATGTCATAGCAGCTCCTCGGTTCCGGCACGGCGAACATAGAGTGAAACCAAAATCAAAATGGTTGCCATCAAAAGAACTGAAAGCGCCGAGGCATATGGGTAGTTCTGGTTAGCCAAAAAGTCTTGGTCAACCATGTTGCCGATCATCGAAGTGTCGGGCGCGCCCAAGAACTCTTTGCTGGCGTTGACATAGTCACCTGCGATAGGAATAAACGTGAGTAGTGTTCCTGAAACTACACCAGGCATCGAAAGCGGCAAGGTGATCTTGGTGAAAACCTTGAACGGGTTTGCATAGAGGTCACTGCCAGCCTCAAGCAGGCGACCGTCGAGGCGCTCCAGCGTGGTGTAGATCGGCAATGTCATAAACGGAATGAAGTTGTAGGTCAGACCAAAAACCACCGCTGCTGGAGTGCCGATGAAATAGCCACCGTGCGCAACCAAGCCTAGGTTCTGCAGCACTTCAAGCAGCGGCGAGCCTTGAGCCAAGAGTTGCTTCCAGGCAACTGTGCGAAGCAAAAAGCTGATGAAGAACGGGGCGATGACCAAAATCAGAGTCATGCGCTGAAGCATCGGCCAGCGACGCACCTTCACACCAACAAAATATGCCAGCGGATAACTGATTAGTAGCGCAAAGATTGTGGCAAGCAGTGCATAGCCAAAAGAGCGAAAAATCTGAAGGCTATATTTGACGGCTACGTCAACAAAGTTTTGAAAGTTTAGGTCATAGACATAAGCGCCGATGGCGTAGCTCGGGTCTGGGCTCTCAAGAGCGGTGACCACAAGTTGAACCAACGGAGTCAAGAAGAAAAGTGACAGATAGATGAGGCCAGGCGCAAGCAAGATGCCTACAACCCAAGCGCCTTTTCGGTCACCCTTGAGTGCGCTCTTTGAAGCGCCTTTAGAGTTGCGCTTTGAGCCACCCTTTGAAGGGCTAGCTGAAAAACCTGCGATCGCCACGGTTAGTCTTCTTCGGTGCCAACAGGCAGGTCAGCCAAACCAAATGCGTGCTCAACCTTGAAGCTAACCCAGACATTCGCGCCTAGTTCAACAACCGGGCTCTTGCCAACGTTTTGAGCAAAAACGGTGACTGCGCCAACGTTTGGAATCTCGATGAGGTACTGGTTGCTCACGCCGGTGAAGCGAATGTCAATAATCTCGCCAGGGCCGAGGATGTTGAGGCCAGCGGCCGCAGCTGGTGCGCTCTCGTGAAACTGCATTTTTTCTGGGCGAACACCCACGGCGATTTTGCCAGCAGTTTTTTCAGCGCGCGCCGTTGGCACGGTGATTTTGTTGCCGCTAACGTTGATGCTCACTGCGCTGTCGTTAGATTCAACGACCTCGCCGATGAAGAGGTTCGACTGGCCCAAGAACTTTGAAACAAAAGCGGTCTTTGGTCTGTCATAAAGCGCCTCTGGTGCACCCATCTGTTCGATGCGACCCTTGTTCATAACCGCAACGGTGTCGGCCATATCCATGGCTTCTTCTTGGTCGTGGGTGACGTGCAAGAAGGTGAGGCCAACTTCAATCTGAATGGCTTTTAGCTCGATTTGCATTTGGCGACGCAACTTGAGGTCGAGCGCACCGAGTGGCTCGTCTAGAAGCAAAAGCGATGGTCGGTTGACGATTGCGCGAGCCAGTGCAACACGCTGTTGCTGACCACCTGAGAGTTGCTGAGGTCGGCGGTCGGCGAGGTGGCCTAGTTCAACTAGGGCAAGTGCGTCTTGTGCCTTCTTTAGCGGGTCTTCAACTTTGCGCTGGCGCAAACCAAAAGCCACGTTGTCAAGAACGGTCATGTGCGGGAACAACGCGTAGCTTTGAAAAACCGTGTTTACCGCACGCTGGTGAGGCTTGGTGTCGGTGATGTCTTCGCCGCCAAGAAACACTCGACCCGAGGTCGGGGTCTCAAGACCTGCCACAATGCGCAAAGTGGTTGTCTTGCCACAGCCCGATGGGCCAAGCAGTGCAAAAAATTCACCCGCATTGATTTTTAGGTCAAGATCTTCAATGGCTGTGAAGCCAGGAAACTCTTTGCGAATGTTTTTAAGCTCTAGAGCTGCACCCGAAGATGAAGCCGACACTGAGTTTGCCAATGCTATGCCACGCCGCTAATGACGTCGCTCCACGCGGTTGAGAACTCGTTGTCTTCTTTTGGAGTCAACGGTCTAAAGCTGTGAAGTTTGGTGGCATAGGTTTCAGCGCTTGGGAACATTAGCTCGTTGTTGCCGAGGCTTGGGTCTTGGGCAACCACGAACTCTTTGGTGCCAGCAACTGCAGGAACATAGTTCACACCGGCAAGGGCCAACTTGGCAGCGACCTCTGGGTCAAAGTAGTAGTCCATGATCTTTTCAGCATTGGTTGCATGAGGTGAGCCCATAGGAATAACGAAGTTGTCGCAGGCAAAGGTTGAACCTGAGTCAAGCAAAACCACGCCGAGCGCGTCATTGCCGAGTTCAATGTTCTTGCCGATTAGGTCGCCTGCCCAAATGATGCCGGCAACAGCGTCGCCTGCGTCGTTGAAGTCGTCGATATAAGAGTTGCCTTTGACGTTTCGAATCTGCTTGGCAACAACCTGAGCCTTTAGCTTGTCAAGGGTGTTATAGAAATCGTCTGCAGTGAACTTTGCAATGTCAATGCCATCGCCCATCATCATGATGCCGAGGGTGTCGCGCATTTCGCTAAGAACCTCAACCTTGCCCTTAAGTTCAGGAGCCCAAAGATCTTCAACCGAGGTTGGAGCATCTTTGCCGGTTAGCTTCTTGTAGTTTGCTTTGTGGTAGCCGATGGCGGCAATGATGCCCTTCCATGGCAATGAATATTTGCGACCTGGGTCGAAGTCACCAAAGCTGCCCACTGCGCCGTTGAACGCTGGGTCAAGGTTTGCGGTGACGTTTGGCATGTTTGCATAGTCAAGGGGCTGAATGTAGCCGTTGGTGATGAGGCGTGAGACCATCCAGTCGGTCAAACACACAGTGTCGGCACCGGTGTCTTTGCCAGCCATTAGCTGGTTTTTCACACGAGCAAAGTAGCTGTTGTTGTCATCAACGTTGATGTTGTAAGTGACCTTGATGCCAGTCTTGGCTTCAAAAGCTTTGATGGTTGGGAACGACTGGTCGCTCTCGCCGTCGATGTAATACGGCCAGTTATCCCAGACAACAGTCTTTTCAGTTGCCGAAACGTCAGTTGCAGGGGTCAAACCCTGGGTGGCGCCACCTGGCTTGGCACAAGCTGCCAGAAAGGCTGCGATCGAAGTCGCGCCAGCGCCAGCCAAAACTGTGCGGCGGGTGACTGGGCTCTTAGCAAAAGCTAGAGCTTGTTGGAACATCGGATCTTCTGAAAATGATTTGCTCAACGAAGGGCTCCTATAAAGTTTGGGATGCCGAAGCAACCAGACCAACACAACCGAACGCATTTATTAGCGCCTGAACAAAATACTGCCACAAATGTGGCGTTTTCAAACCCAAAACGGCGATATCCGTTAGCCGATTTTGCAAACCCAAACTGATATCGTGGCAAAAATAGCGAAATGCAACGAAATCAGTAGCGATTTTGCGATTTTGGTGCGGTATCGTTAATTCGATAGCCCCGCGATGTTGCTGGGCGAGGAGAAAAAATGAAGATTTCAGTTGTTGCAGAAGTCAAAAATAATGAGTTTCGCGTTGCCATCACTCCTTCAGGAGTGCACGAGTTAGTGGTCGCAGGGCACCAGGTTTCGGTGCAATCAGGGGCTGGCATCGGCTCAGCTATCACAGATGCAGAATATGTAGCAGCCGGCGCGCAGATCACGCCAGACGCGGCAACCGCATGGGCCGCTGGCGAAATGATCTTGAAGGTTAAAGAGCCAATCGCAAGCGAATATGACTACCTTCGCCCGGGCATGTTGCTTTTCACCTACTTGCACCTAGCTGCCGACCCTGAGCTGACCAAGGTGTTGCTTGAACGTGAAGTTACCGCGATTGCCTATGAAACCGTTCAACTGCCAAACCGCGCGCTGCCACTGCTAGCGCCAATGAGCGAAGTAGCTGGGCGTCTTTCTGTGCTGGTTGGCGCAAACACCTTGCTCGCACAAAACGGAGGCAACGGCATGTTGCTCGGCGGCGTGCCAGGCACTCGCCCGGCGCGGGTCGCTGTCTTGGGTGGTGGCGTTGCCGGCACTAACGCGGTTGCTATGGCTGTCGGCCTCGGCGCTGAAGTCACCGTGCTCGACACCAACTTGGCCCGCCTTCGCGAGCTCGACGCTCTATATGCAGGTCGCCTGCGCACTATCGTGTCTAACAGCTTCGAAGTTGGCCGCGCTGTGGCCGAAGCCGACCTAGTCATTGGCTCGGTGCTGATTCCTGGCGCAAAGGCACCAAAGCTTGTGACAAACGAAATGGTTGCCGGAATGAAACCGGGCAGCGTGCTAGTTGACATCGCGATCGACCAGGGTGGCTGCTTTGCCGACTCGCACGCAACAACCCACACCGAACCGACTTTCAAGGTTCACAACAGCATTTTCTATTGCGTTGCAAACATGCCAGGCGCTGTGCCTCACACTTCTACATATGCACTGACCAACGCGACGCTCCCCTATGCGCTTTCATTGGCGAATCTAGGATGGCGTGCCGCTTGCCAAAAAGACCCTGCGTTGGCCCTCGGTCTAAACACTCACGCCGGCAGGTTGCTCAACGCACCAGTTGCGAGTGCGCTGGGTCTCGAGGCTGACGCGCTGGCAAGCGTGCTCGGCTAGCGGTCTTTGCTACGAGCGCGCAAAAATTCACCATGGAATGAGCGCTTGGCCTAACTTAGGCTAGCAATCGGCGATTTCGATGGGTGCGGAGCCACCAAACCTAAATCGACTTTTTGAAGTTGCTACTCACAGCACAGGCTGTGCTATCGCGAGCAATTTCTCAACCTAAGCGGCACCAGCTGCACCCTTCTCGCGCCCCGCAACGGAGCTAACGATAGCTCAAGAAACAGCACCCGTTACAGGCTCGACAAGCATCGATTCCTGAAGAATGAGGCTTAACGAAAAATTAAAATGAGCAGCCGCGCGATATCACCGATCGATGGAGGTGTCGCCATTTTCAGACTTCAGCCGATACTTAAGGTGCGCGTGCAAATTGAACAAAATGGGAGGGACAGACATAACCGCGATACTAATGGCTCGAAATTCAGTTGAAAAGTGTCTCTGCACATCTTCAGCGGCGAAGAAGAAAAGCTCCATTAGCGAGAACAAGAAGAGCATGGTCGAAAGTATCCAATACGAGTGTTTTCTCGGCATATTCGGTTGTGGTAGCCAGTGGATATCTTGGATAGCGAGGCAAAGGGCCGTACATAAAAGCGACCAAAATGCACCCGTTACATAAAAACCTAAACTTACATTTTCAATTTGAAACATTTATTTTCCTCTGCTCATGTGCCACTAGTACGCCCTGGGCAAACGCTTACCCTTGTTTGATGAATGCTTGTTGTTTGTAGACGCCGAGTTGTGAGAGCCCATGAATTCCATGCTCGTTTTAGTGCCATGGTTGAGACCGATGTCTAAACCTGTTCCAACGACATCAGGGACAAGTTTTTTCAAACTTTTTTTCATTATCATGCTCTCAATTATGCGTTCTGATATTCTGGTTGCAGCACCGCCAGCCGAACCAGTTATTGCGCCTAGACCGAAGCCAAATATAATTTCGTTCCGAGCATCTATGCCAGTCAAGTGCTCTTCATTCACCCTGACTATCGACTCAAGACCTCCAGAGAGTCCGCCAATGAGAAAGCCTGCAACAACGCAGCCAATACCCACAGTGGCGGCGCAAACACTTGCTGTAAGCAACCCACCCACGATGAGACCGCCCCAAAACATCCAATCTGAGTTTTTAATGCACCCTGTGTAGTCGTTTTGGTTGATTGGGTCGTTCGGGTATGTGTAGGTGGTTTCGTTGCCGCCTGGTATCGGGTCTGGGCTTGTGAACTGCCCTGTTACCGGGTTATAGACACGAGCTCCCATAAGTATTAGCCCGGTGGTTTCTGTTTGACGGTTAGCGTTGCCTGCCCAACCAAAGTTTTGAATCCTGCTGTTAGTTATCGCTATGGTTTCTGGCACACCGTATTCATCGAAGCTTTGAAAAGAAGTTGGGCCTGTAGCATTGCCCGCAGTTGGTATGTCGATTGTTGCAACAACTGAACCGTTCATGTCAACGATTTGGGCTGTTGCTGTGCTTCCCGTTGCGGCCACGCTGATTGTTGTGTTGAAGCCTTCACCTAGGGCTCCGATGTAA
>JBDLVN010000049.1:0-7753 GCA_039804775.1 Actinomycetota bacterium | reverse complement strand
GAGTTCTTGAAGGTGATTGCTAAGGCTGCAAACGCCCGCACCGTTGGCCGCACCAACGACTTTAGTGTTGACCTAGGCACCTTGACCGGCACTGCCCAGCTCGAGCGAGTGTCAGGTTTTGTTGACGACGCCGTGGCTAAGGGCGCGCGCCTGATTGCCGGCGGAACCCGACTCGAAGAGGTTGGCCCAAACGCCTACGCTCCAACAGTGCTGACAGATATTCCGTCAGATGCCCGCCTTGACCGCTCAGAAGTTTTTGGCCCAATCGTGCAGGTCTATGCCTACGAAAGCGTCGCAGAAGCCATCGCTTTGGCAAACGACACCGACTATGGTTTGAACGCCTCGGTGGTTGGCCCAGAATCTGAGGCGATCGCAGTGGCGGCCAAGTTGCAAGCTGGCAGCGTGAACATCAACGAGGGTTATCGCGCAAGCTTTGCTTCGATGGAATCACCGATGGGCGGAATGAAGGCATCTGGTCAAGGCCGTCGTAACGGCGGTGGCGGTTTGCTTCGCTTCACCGAAGCTCGCACCGTGGCAACCGCTGGTGGCCCAATCAAGCTGCCAACTCGTGCCAAAGCCTACAACCGTTTAGCGCCGCTTCTGCGTTTGTTGAACGCAGTGCAACGCCGTCTGCCTTAGACCTTTGGGCTAGGTCGCTTCGTTATCGAACGGCGCTGCTTCGCCAATAGCTAGCGGTGCAAGATTCAAAGCTCGCGCAGAACCTGCGGCCGAATCACCCGCTTCGGCTACAGCTAAGTCTGCAGCCGAACCAGACGTTGCCGTTGAGGTTGTGGTGGCAAGGCTGGCATCCGAGTTAATTTTTGGGCCGGGTGCAACAGGGCGAACCGGTTCGTCAATCAGAGCATCGCGAATGATGCGGCGAGGGTCATATTGGCGAGGGTCAAGTTTGCGCCAATCGACATCGTTGAAGTCGTCGCCCATTTCGTCAGCGAGTTGGTTTTTGGCTCCGTCAACCATGCGGCGCAGCTGCTTAACGAGCTTTGCAAGTTGGGCGGCGTAGTGTGGCAGACGTTCTGGGCCGAGCACAAAAAGCGCAATGATCACAAGAATCACAAACTTTTCGGTAGATAAGCCAAACACCTATTCAGAATACCTCAGCGTGGCAAAGCCGTGAGGCGCGGGCAAGCGGTTTAAGCTTTTTGCAAGGAGCCAAATGGTAGACAAAATTAGCAGCTGGAAGTTCGTCGAAGAGTTCGCAGTCGAAAACGAACCACTTCGCCTTGCTCGCCTGCGCGCCGAAGAGTTCGACGTCGAAGCAGTCACGGCTGCAACCGGCTCGGCTCTGGCAGTTTTGGCAGCCAGCCTGGGGGCAAAAGCCATTGTTGAGGCCGGCACCGGTGTTGGAGTCTCGGGCCTCTGGCTGCTGAGCGGCGCACCGAACGCCGTGCTCGCAACCATCGACACCGAACCAGACCACCAAGCAGCAGCCCGCACAGCTTTTGCCGATGCCGGCATCGCCAGCAACCGCACACGTGTGATCTCAGGCCGTGCACTAGACGTTATGGCTAACATGGCCGACGGTGGCTATGACTTAGTTTTTCTCGACGCAGATCGCGAAACGCTCGACGAGCAGGTGGCTGAGGCCACTCGCCTAGTTCGCCCTGGTGGCGCGATTGCTATCGCTCACGCTCTATGGCGCGACCGAGTTCCTGACCCTGCGCTGCGCGATGACGCAACAGTGGTTTATCGAGACGTGCTGCGTCGATTCAAAAACCACGAAGACTATTCGGTGAGCTTGAGTGCCACCGGCGATGGTCTGTTTGTAGCCGTCAAACTTCGTTAGCCTGAGCGCGACTGAACAAGCGTTCGGGCAAAAGTTCGGGCGAAATCGGGCACAAAAAAACCGGTCATCACTGACCGGTTTTTTTTATTTTGAAACGTTACGGGTTCACGATTTGTTCGAGAACCTGGTGAAGGTCTTTAGCCTCTTGGTCATTCACAGAAACAACCAGACGACCCCCGCCTTCAAGCGGAACACGGAGCACGATTAGACCACGAGGTTCACGTTCGGCCTCCATCGGTCCGTCTCCGGTGCGTGGCTTCATTGCTGCCATTTAGAACTCCTTGTATTGCCGGCAAACCTGCCGAACCTCTATTATCCCACGCCCAAAAGGGGCAAAACCGAAAAGTTTACTAATAAGTAATAAAAGCGATGCAAACGAGTGTTTATGGAGGGGTGAAGTCTGGGTACTCATAGTGCCAAGTCACACCGACCCAGAGAACTTGCGTGGCGATTGACAAAATGACGATGCCCCACTTGATCCACTTTTTGTCGTAATAAGTTGAGCGACCAAATGCTCCAAAAAGCACAAAGGCGGGCAAGAAAAGTCTGAACGTGCTCGATTGCGGGTAGAAAACCGCAACTAGATACAAGATGTAGCCGATCGCCCACCAACGCATTTCGAGACCGAGGTCGCGCACCGAACGGGTGAACATGAGCATGGCGATAAAACCGAGCAGCGCCAGAACAACTGTCGGGCCTAAGAAAGAACCAAAATAGAACCCACCAGCACGCAACCAGCCATCAAATGGAATGAACTTCTCACCAGGGCTAATCCACAGACGCCAATAAAGCTCGGTTTTCATATAGGCTTCTGGCACGCCGGTGTACCAGGTGACGATTTGGCTCCATGCAAAGCCGAGCGCAAAGGTCGTTGCGCCAAGAATAGCCATGCGCAGGCGCTCTTCAAAAGCAAACTCGACGAGCCTGTGGCGGGCTTGCCACCAGCGAGTCACAAAAAGACCAGCCAGTGCCGCAGCCATTGCCAGAACGCCAGGCCGGGTGAAAGCAAGCACCGTTAGCGGTGCGATTGCGAGCAAATATTTGCGATCGATAATCAGCAGCAGTGCGCCGGCTAATAGGGCGAGACCCATGCTCTCGGCGTATCCTGTTTGCAAAATTGGGGCAGCTGCCGAAATGAGCAACAGCGTCAACGACCAAAGAGCGACCTTCTCATTGAAACGGCGCGCAAAGAGTTTGTAGGCAAAAATCGAGAAAACCCAGCCAAAGATCGTTGAAACGGCCGGAGCCAAAATAGCCCAAGGCAAAGTTGTGACAGCGGTGAGAATGCGAATTAAGAACGGATACGCTGGCATGAACGCCCAGGCGTTCTCGCTAACCAAACCATCAGCCGTCAAGGGCAAAACCTTGGGGTAACCCTGAGCTGGGCCGAAGCCATATTCATAAATCTTGCGATACCAGTCGGCATCCCAAATGTTCATAAACTCGATGAAGTTGAGATGATCGCCCGACTGCGGCCAAATGCCGGCAGCGCTCGGTTGCAACAAGAGCATGATTGCAAACACAACCGCGCTGAAAATTCTGGTGGCAACATAAACCAGGGTCACGCGCCAAAGCCAGTTGCTCCAGAGCGAGGTTACGAGGTTTGTCACGCGAGTTTTTAGACTGTCAACCATTTAGCCAGAGCCTCCTCGCACGCATAAATTTCGCTGACGGCAACAGCCTCGTTGTCGGCGTGAGCCAGACTTGGGTCGCCGGGGCCAAAGTTAACCGCGGGCACACCCATCGAGCTGAAGCGAGCCACGTCTGTCCACCCATATTTCGGGCGAGCAGCAAAACCGGTTGCAGCAACAAAACTTGCCGCCTCGGGTAGGTCAAGGCCTGGGCGTGCACCCTCGGCAATGTCAACGACGCGAATTTCGGCGATGTCAGGAGTGGCGGCAAAAACCTCGCGCACATAAGCCTCGGCAGCGGCCGCGTCACGGCTAGGCGCAAAGCGATAGTTCACGGTGATGATGCATTCGTCAGCGATCACGTTAGTGGCGATGCCGCCGTGAATCAGCACGGCATTCAGGCTCTCGCGATAAACCAGACCGTCAACCTCGAGCTCAAGTGGCTGGTGGGCTGCCAAAGTTGCTAGAGCTGGTGCCGCGCTGTGAATTGCGTTAGAGCCCATCCACGGTCTGGCCGAGTGTGCCTTCACGCCTCGGGTGACGACCTCGACTCGCATTGTGCCATTGCAACCGCCCTCAATCTGAGCCGAGGTTGGTTCGCCCAAGATGGCAAAGTCAGCTGCGAGAAGTTCTGGGTTGTTGCGCGATAGTCGGCCCAGACCATTCAGAGAGGCATCAACTTCTTCGTTGTCATAGAAAATGTAGGTGATGTCGACGTTTGGCTCGGTGATGGTGGCTGCCAGACGCAACTGCACGGCAACACCAGCCTTCATGTCAACTGTGCCGCGACCCCAAAGCATTTCTTCGCCAGTTGCAGGGTCAGTGCGACGCTCGATTGGTAGGTTGCCGGCAATCGGAACAGTGTCGATGTGGCCAGCAATCACAACGCGGCGAGCGCGGCCCAAGTTGGTTCGCGCAACAATTGCGTTGCCGTCGCGAATGACCTCAAGGTGCGCCAGTTCGCGCAGAGCATGTTCGATGTGGTCGGCTATCGAAGCCTCATTGCCCGAGACTGACTCGATATTGCAAAGCGCCTCGGTGAGGTCAACGGCGTTCAAATGCAGGTTTAAAGCGGGCATAAGACCAGCGTAGCTTGTAACCTAGAGACGATGAATAACGCAACCCTCACCGAAACCAAAGCTTGGGGCCACGGCCTCGCAACCATCGCTGCCGACGGAACCATTCTTGACGTTTGGTATGCCAACCCAAAGCTGGGTTCAGCTCCGCAAACCGATGAACTTTGGCTTGTGCCACGCGAGCTTGACGCGCTGGTTGGGCCTGATGCCCGCCGCAATGTCACTCTTAGCGTGGTTCGCACCGAGATTGACCTCACTTTGCCGGTGACATCAACTGCCGACGCCTACTTGCGTCTTCACCTGCTTTCACACCTGATTGTGAAGCCAAATGCAATTAACTTGGATGCCCTCCTGCCCAACCTGCCAATCGTCGCTTTCACGAACATCGGGCCGGTTGCGCTTGCCGACCTTGACCGTCTTCGCCCGTCGCTTCAACGCGCTGGCGTGAGCGTGCACGCGATCGACAAGTTTCCTCGCCTGGTTGACTACGTCACCCCGCAAAAAGTTCGCATCGCCGACGCCTCGCGCGTGCGCCTGGGCGCTCACCTCGCACCTGGCACAACAGTGATGCACGAAGGCTTCGTAAACTTCAACGCCGGAACCCTCGGCACAGCCATGGTTGAGGGTCGAATCTCTCAGGGCGTTATTGTTGGCGAAGGCAGCGACATCGGTGGCGGCGCGTCAATCATGGGCACCCTCTCGGGCGGCGGTCGTGAACGAGTTTCTATCGGTGCTCGCGCGCTGCTCGGCGCAAACTCTGGAGTTGGCATCTCGATTGGCGACGACAGCGTGGTTGAAGCCGGGCTTTATATCACCGCTGGCACCAAAGTTGCCATCGTTGATGAGGGCGAACCTCGCTCGGTGAAAGCCGTCGAACTCAGCGGTCTGCCAAACCTTTTGTTTAGGCGCAACTCAACCACCGGCCGCGTCGAGGTCTTGCCTCGCACCGGCGTTGGCGTGACTCTCAACTCAGCGTTGCAAAACCTCTAAAGCGCGAGCACGATTAAAACGACCGCGCAACCCGATTTCACCGACAGTGGCTTTGCCAAGCGCTGACTTTCGACCAATAGGTTCGTTAAGCGAAAGTTAGCAGTGGTTGCGAATTAGCGGACCAATAACCTTATTTCTTGAGATTTTTTTGTATCCAAGTGAAAGGTTGCCCCATGAAACGCAGCAGTTTGTCAATTAAAACCACCAGAACTTTAGCCCTCGTGGCCTCTCTCTTGCTAGCTCTGCTAGCACCAGTCGCCATGCCGAGTGCCGCCCAAGCGGCAGGTTCGCCTTGGACAAAGCAAATTGATTCAAGCACCCTTTGGTGGACGAGCATCGCTTCAAGCA
Source organism: Actinomycetota bacterium (assembly GCA_039804775.1). Classification (GTDB taxonomy): domain Bacteria; phylum Actinomycetota; class Actinomycetes; order Actinomycetales; family Microbacteriaceae; genus Rhodoluna. Next base: position 1,904 of record JBDLVN010000049.1, on the reverse strand, counting down.
GCGATGGCAGCAAACTTGTTGCCTCTGCAGTGGTCGACGGTGCCGGTGACTATGTATACACCTCAACCGACGCCGGTGCCAGCTGGGTAACCCGCACTTCGGCTGGCCTTCGTGGCTGGTCAGGTGTTGCTTCAAGCGCCGATGGCACCAAGCTAGTGGCAACCACGCTAGGTGACTATATTTTCACTTCGACCGACTCGGGTGCCAGCTGGACTCAACAGACCAACTCTGGCCAGGCAGACTGGTATTCAGTTGCATCAAGCAGTGACGGCAGCAAACTTGTGGCAGTCACCTATGGTAACTACATTTCAACTTCAACCGACTCTGGTGCCACCTGGACTCAACACACATCGGCTGGCAAACGCAACTGGACTTCGGTTTCTTCGAGCAGCGACGGCACCAAACTTGCCGCCGCAACAGACAGAAGCGACTATCTATATGTCTCAAACGACTCAGGTGCCACTTGGTTGGCGCTGGGCTCACAGGGCATCTGGGCAGGCGTGGCATTAAGCAGCGATGGTACCAAAATCATTGCAACCCAAGACGGCTATGTCTATACCTCTGACAACTCGGGCATTAGCTTCACCAAGCTAGACAGCGCTGGATATACCAACTGGGTTGCCGTTGCCTCAAGTGCCGACGCAACAAAGTTGGCTGTGGCAACAACCACCACTGTCAAAATCTCAACCGACGCAGGTTCGTCATGGACCACCCAAGATGTTGTAGGCAACGTCTGGCTTGCACTCGCCTCTAACAGCGACGGTTCAAAAATCGCCGCCATCACCAACTTGGGTGGCCTATTCACCTATGCAGAGCCAGCAGTGGCTGCCGCACCGGTGTTTTCGGCGTCAACCCCTGCAGTGCCAGACACTCGCGTCGGCGGCACCTCGCCAACTCAGACCGAGACAATCACCAACACGGGCAACGCAGATCTAGTCTTCGGTGCTAACGCAGTGACCAAGCTGGGCAGCGAATATGACATCATTGCCGACAGCTGCTCAAGCCAAACCATTGCACCAAACGGCACCTGCACCGTGGCCTACACCTTCACCCCAACGGCTCTTGGCCGCCGCAGCGCAGACTTTATGTTTGCTAGCAACGCCGTTAGCAGCCCAGACCGCGTTACTATAAACGGCACCGCCCTGGGTTCACCAGTGCTTTCGCCATCAACCACGGCAGTGCCAAACACTCGAATCGGCAGCACCTCGCCAACTCAGACCGAGACAATCACCAACACGGGCAACGCAGATCTAGAGTTCGGAGCTAACGCGGTGACCAAGCTGGGCAGCGAATTCAACATCGTTGCAGACAACTGCTCGAGCCACACAGTTGCAATCAACGGCACCTGCACCCTGACCTACACCTTTAGCCCAACAGCTATTGGCAGCCGCAGCGCAGACCTGTTGTTTGCAAGCAACGCCGTTGGCAGCCCAGACCGCATTGCCCTAAACGGCACCGGCCTAGCAGCCCTCAGCAAAGTAAAAATCACCAAAATCGACAAAACCACCGTTTCAATCAAGGGCGGCACCACGATCATCATCACTGGCACAGGGTTCAACGTTGCTGCAACGGTGAAAATTGCTGGTTTGAAAGCAACAGTGACAAAGCGAACCGGCACTACGAAACTGACCGTGCGCACCCCAGCTCACAAATCAGGCAAAGTTTCACTCGTCGTCACCAATCCAGATACCGGTTCGGCTACATTCAAATCCTTGACCTACAAAAAGTAGAGTTCTTTTGCACGAATGCACCCCAGGTTTCGGCTCGGGGTGCATTTGCTTAACTCGAATGAACCTGCCAAACACTGCATCTGAGGCGCAGGTTTGGCTATTTAAATAGTGGTGGGACCTGCTAATCGCACGTCCCACCCCTATTGGTTTATGGCAGTTTCTACTGAGGCAGTA
>JBDLVN010000048.1:0-7864 GCA_039804775.1 Actinomycetota bacterium | reverse complement strand
TGCCCTCGCACTCTTGATTTTGACGCTCAGCCCGGTCAGTGGCGCGCACTTCAACCCAGTGGTTTCACTGTGGTTGCTCGCGACCAAGCAGCAAAAGGCTGGCGAGACACTGGCCTACATTACGGCTCAAGTCGGCGGCGCCATTGCCGGTGCAGTTTTGGCAAACCTAATGTTCGACCTACCAGCAATCGAGTTTTCATCTCATGCGCGCGTTAGCACCGGCACCCTCATTGGCGAGGTCTTGGCAACCGCCGGTCTCATTGCGGTCATCGGAATCCTTAGCCACCGAAACCAATCGCACTTGATAGCTGTTTCGGTTGCCGCCTGGATCGGCAGCGCCTACTTCTTCACCTCATCAACTTCGTTTGCTAACCCCGCCGTCACCATCGGGCGAATCTTTAGCAACACTTTTGCGGGCATCGAAGCTAGCTCAGTTTTGCCGTTCATCGCTGCGCAACTAGTTGGTGCTGCCCTTGGAGCATTGATTGTGTCGGTTCTTTCAACTAAAACTTCAACACCTAACTAAGCAAAGAGAGTGCACATGTCAGACAAAAAAGCCGCCGTATTATTCGTTTGCGTTCACAACGCGGGCCGCTCTCAGATGGCGGCTGGCTATTTGCAAGCACTAGCGGGCGACCGCGTGCAGGTGCTCTCAGCAGGCACCGCACCTAAAGACCAAGTCAACCCATCGGCAATCGCAGCGATGGCCGAAGAGGGCATCGACATTGCGGGCAGCACTCCAAAAGTGCTCACTGACGAATCAGTCAAAGAGTCTGACTATGTAATTACTATGGGATGCGGCGATGCCTGCCCATTCTTCGCAGGCAAGACCTACCTCGACTGGCCCCTAAACGACCCAGCCGGCAAGGGCGTCGAAGAGGTTCGCCCGATTCGCGATGAGATTCGCGCCAAGGTCGAAGCACTAATCGCTGAAATCGACGCTAAGTTCTAGTCAAAGGTGAACCCAAGCTTTTCATAAGGCCCCTTGGCTGGTTTGCCCTCGGTTACATAGAGCGCAACTTTGCTGTGGACCGTTGCCAATGGCGCGGCGGCGCGGTCGGCATAAGCGAGCACCGAGGCGTTCGTAACCATTCTGATCTTGCTCATGCGACCATCGTGTTCATAAACGCAATCGGTGGGTTAGCATCTAAACCTGTGGTGAGTCAGCAAGACCGCCACCGATAGCGCCAAAAGGAGCAACACATGGGCACCAAAGTTGATTTTGTAAACGTTTCGATAGCTGGGCTTGAGAGCTCGCCGGTCGTTGATGCGTTGGCGGGCTTGCGAGCGAATGAGGCCCGCTATTTCAGCAACAAGTACAAAGCCGACTTCGAGGTCAGCCCCGCAAGCGAAACCCCAGAACGCGTTGCCTACGTCGCAAAGATCTTGCTCGAACGCGACATCGTCATTGCATCAAGACCGCTCGAAACCGCCGAAATGAATGTTGACGGCATTCGCTGGACCTTCGTCTTTTTCGAGAGCGGCCTAGAGGTCAACGTGCTTTACACCGTCGCAGACGCTAAGAAACGAGCCGTCGGCTTCAAACTGTCAATGGGCATGGAGGTTCCTGAAGAACTTGCCACCAAGTTTAAATTTGCTCGCCAAAAATCAAAACTCGCCGGCGAGATTCGCGGTTCATTTTTTGTGATTAAGGGCGAATACTAAACGTCGAAACGATCAGCGTTCATAACTTTCACCCAGGCAGCAACGAAGTCGCGCACAAACTTGTGCCCAGCGTCGTCGCTGGCATAAACCTCAGCAACGGCGCGAAGCACCGAGTTTGAACCGAACACGAGGTCTGCTCGTGAACCGGTGAACTTCACTGCGCCGGTAGCGCGATCGCGCGCGTCAAAAAGTTCTGAAGCTGGCGACTGCGCGTGCCAAGAGTTGGCTGGGTCAAGCAGATTCACAAACCAGTCATTTGAGAGGGTCTGTGATTTGTCAGTGAAGAAGCCAACTTTTGAACCACCAGTGTTTGCGCCAAGCACGCGCAAGCCACCAACCAAAACGGTTAGCTCAACTGGGTTTAGGCCCAGCAAAGCTGCGCGCTCAACGACAAAACGGTCGGCGACTGGGCCGTGCCCGCGGCTGGCGTAGTTTCTGAATGCGTCGGTTAGTGGTCGCAAATATTCAAACGATTCAACGTCAGTCTGCTCTTGGCTGGCGTCGGTGCGGCCTCCAACAAATGGCACAGCCTCCTGAACGCCTGCGTTTGCAGCAGCTTTTTCAACAGCCACACCACCGGCAAACACGATAAGGTCTGCTAGCGAAATCGCATGGTTGAAGTCGGCTTTGATCTGCTCAAGTTTCGCTAAAACTACTGTCAACTCGGCCGGGTTGTTTACCTGCCAGTTGCGCTGAGGTTCGAGGCGAATGCGAGCACCATTTGCTCCACCGCGCTTGTCGGTGGTTCTAAAAGTTGAGGCTGAGGCCCAAGCGGTTGCAACCAACTGCTCGACGGTTAAGTCAGATTCAAGAATGACAGTTTTGAGCAGATCAAGCTGTGCGGCGCTCAAAGCTGGCAGGGTCGCGGTCGGCAGTGGGTCTTGCCAAATCAGTTCTTCAGTAGGAACCTCAGCACCAAGGTAGCGAGCCTTTGGGCCCATGTCGCGGTGGGTTAACTTGAACCAAGCGCGAGCGAAAGCATCAGCGAATGCAGCCGGCTCTTCAAGAAAGCGTCGCGAGATCTTGTCGTAGGCCGGTTCGAAGCGAAGCGCCAAGTCTGTTGTGAACATGATCGGGGCGTGACGCTTTGAGCCGTCGTGAGCGTCAGCGACTGCATCGGCAGCTGCGCCATCGGCAGGAATCCACTGGGTTGCCCCTGCCGGGCTCTTGGTCTGAACCCATTCATAACCAAAAAGGGTTTCGAAATAGCTGTTGTCCCAAAGAATCGGGGTTGGAGTCCAAGCACCTTCAAGGCCACTGCTGATGGTGCTTGCGCCGTTGCCGGTGCCGAAACTGTTTTGCCATCCGAGCCCCATATTTTCGATGGATGCGCCCTCTGGCTCTGGGTCAACGTGGCCCTCGGGGTTTGCTGCGCCATGCGCTTTGCCAAAGGTGTGGCCGCCGGCGATGAGAGCTACGGTCTCTTCGTCGTTCATAGCCATGCGCTTGAAGGTCTCGCGAATGTCTTTGGCTGAAGCCAAAATGTCTGGGTTGCCATCTGGGCCTTCAGGGTTCACATAAATCAGACCCATCTGAACAGCAGCCAAAGGGTTCTCGAGCTCGCGCTCGCCCGAGTAACGCTTGTTTGCAAGCCACTCTGTTTCGTTGCCCCAGTAGGTGTTGTCAGGTTCCCAAACGTCAGCACGGCCGCCGGCAAAGCCAAAGGTTGGCAAACCCATGTCTTCGAGGGCAACGTTGCCAGCCAAAATCATGAGGTCGGCCCAAGAAATTTGCTTGCCATATTGCTTCTTGATCGGCCAAAGCAAACGGCGTGCTTTGTCGAGGTTGACGTTGTCGGGCCAACTGTTGAGCGGGGCAAAACGCTGAAGGCCCTGACCTGCACCGCCGCGGCCATCGCTAACGCGATATGTGCCAGCGCTGTGCCACGCCATGCGAATGAAGAACGGGCCATAGTGGCCATAGTCAGCAGGCCACCAGTCTTGCGAAGTTTTCATCAGAGTGGCAATGTCTGCCTTCAAAGTGGCAAGGTCAAGCTTTGCGAACTCGGTTGCATAGTCAAAACCGGCATCCATCGGGTCGCTCTTCTCAGAGTGATTGAGCAGCGAGTCAACTTTGATTTGATTTGGCCACCAGTCATTTGCGCTGGTGCCGACCGCTTGGTTGGCTGAGACGCCGGGAAAAGGGCATTTTGCTTCATCTGACATGGTGTTCCTCAATGGTTGACTTGCTTTGAACCTACCCTAGAGACAACGGCGCATAGTGCAGGGGTATTCCCCCTTTTTTCGAGCCTATAAAACGACAGATACTACGCTGCACCCAAAAGCGTTGCGGCAGGAATCTTCAGCTCTCGGCTCAGATTTTTTATCATTCGGAGGCTCAAAGGGCGCTTGCCGTTCAAAACTTCATAAACCCGGTTTGGGTTACCGATCAAAGGCACTAGGTCGGCGACAGTGAGGCCGCCCTGTTCCATTCGAAACTTGATTGCCGAAATCGGGTCGGGTGGTTCAATCGGGTAGTGTTTGGCCTCATAAGCTTCGATTAGGGTGACCAAGATGTCGAGTTTGTCGCCTGCAGGTGTTCCAAGTTCAGGATCACCCTCGGCCAGCTGATCGACTTCAGCCAGAGCCGCCATTAGGTCGGCATCATTGCGAATCGGATTGATTTCCATTTTTAACCGTTCCTCTCTACTGTCTGTGCATCAATCAGGTCATATTCCTCATGTGTGCCGAGAAACTTAATCAGCACGACGCGAGTGTTGTAAAGCACAGCTGTCACCAATCGATACTTGTTGCCCCCGATATTAAAAACAACCCGATTATTCTTCAGAATGCTTGCCGACCTAAATTGCTCTTTGATTTCGGCGGGCTTTGCCCAGTCGGCGGCCCTAGCTTCGTCACGCCAGGTTCTCAAGGGCAGTTCAGCCCCTCGGTTTCGAACCCAGAATTCCCGCAACACTGCCTCAGAAATAACTCTCATAAAAAGAGTTTAGTCCCAGCTTGGGACAAACTCAAGACCCGGCTTTTTAGTGCATAACTCCGACCTCTTTGCGCAGGCTAAAGAGCCCGAGCAAAGTGGCCGTCGCCAAAAGCAATGACATAAAGGTTGTTACGCCGATCACGTGCAAGCCAAACAGAAGGCTGGTGATTGGGGCAACGATGGCGCCGACAATTGAGTTTGAAAAACCCAAAAGCCCAGCTGCCACGCCAGCACGTTCACCGTGGTCGCGCATGCCGAGACCCATGATGTTGGCACTGCAAAAACCAATCGACGAAACTGCCAAGGCAAAACCAAGCAACACAACAGGTAGGTAGGTGGCGCCGAAGGCGTTCATCCCAGTTAAATAGGCAGCGGCGATGCCGGCGTGAATGAGTCCGTAACGAAGCATCGTGATTGATGAATATCGTTTGAGCAAAATGCGGTTTAGTGAACTTGCCGAGAACATCAGAAACGTGACGGTCCCGAACGCGTAGGTGTATTGAGTTGGGGTGAGGTGAAAGTCGTTTTCGAGCGAGAATGGAGCGCCTGCGATGAACACGCAGATCTGGCCAAAGATGAGCCCATTGGTCAATGCCAGCGCTACGAAACGGCGGTCACTAAGCACAAACCTCCACGATGAAAAAGTTGCTCCAAAAGTCAGGGCGTTTCGACGCTCGCGCGGGAGGCTCTCGGGCATGTTGATGACAGCCATCGCCAGCACGACTGCGCCGAGCAAAGCTAAGAAGATGAACACGATGTGCCAGTCGCCAATAAGAAGCAGTTGACCACCCACCAGCGGAGCCACAACTGGAGCAAGGCTTGAGATGGTTGCCTGGGTTGAATAAAGTCGGGCGGCCTCTTGGCCCGAGGCGTTGTCGCGAATGAAGGCGTTATTTATCACAAAGCCGCCTGCCGATGAGAAACCTAGGGCGAACCGTGCAAAAATCATCCACTCAACACTGTTAGCAAGAAGGCAAGCGATAGCTGACGCGATGAAAACAATCAGCGCGATAATCAAAGGTCGACGACGACCAACCGCATCGGTGATTGGGCCGACAAAAAGCTGACCCGCTGCCATGCCGAGCAAGCTCGCGGTGATTGTGAGCTGAACCATGGTGTCGCTCGTGTGCAAAAAGAGCATAAGCGCTGGCAAAGCTGGCAAATATGTATCAAATTGGAACGGCCCGAGAGAGCTAATGCCAACGAGGGTGGCGGCCTGTCTTTTTTTCATCTCGGCTACGCTAACACGCAAAGGCCTTGGGTTAAAACAATGGCAGGGGCAGGCTTGCGCCTACCCCTGCCGAACAGCTAACGCCTAGATAAGCTCAGTTAGTGCCTTCTTTACTGGCACCTTCAGCATGTACATCTGAAAGGCAGGAATGCAACCGAGTAAATACCAGAATGACTCGGCCGACGTCATGTTGACAGCATTGACATCAGACAAGGCCTTCTTCACAGGAACCTTCTGAAAGTAACTCGCACCAAAAGCAATGCAACCCAAAACATACCAAAATGACTCAGCAGAAGTCATTCGTGCCAAACCAGCATCCTGCAAAGCCTTCTTCACAGGAACTTTTTGAAAATAAGTTGCACCTAAGGCGATGCAACCCAAGACATACCAAAATGACTCGGCTGCAGTTAACGGTTTATTTGAAATAGCCATGTGATCCCCACTCTAAAAAGCTCGCCCCTTGCGTTGCTTTTTCGCAAGGCTAACACAGAGTAAACGCAAATCCGATCGCGGCACATTTTCAAACATAACAATTGCAAATGGGACGTTCTGCCAAATGGCTGCCGGCTGACACAATAGGGTCATGCCGATTCTGAACAAAGACATGCAGGTGTGCATCTCACTCGCTGCCCGCCCGAGCAATCTGGGCACTCGTTTTCACAACTTTCTTTATGACGAGCTTGGCCTCAACTTTGTTTATAAAGCCTTCACCACAAACGACCTTGAGGGTGCGGTGCGAGGCATTCGCGCACTAAATTTTCGAGGATGCTCGGTCTCTATGCCATTCAAAGAAGCCATCATTGAGTTTGTTGACGTCATGGCTCCTTCGGCATTGGCAATCGAATCTGTAAACACGGTGGTCAACGACAACGGAGTTTTGACGGCCTCGAACACTGACTTTGAGGCGGTGTTGAGCCTGCTCGGCGAGCGCGGCATCGACCCGAAGTTCAATGTTTTGCTGCGTGGTTCTGGAGGCATGGCCAAGGCGGTGGCGGCGGCTTTCAAGCAAGCCGGCTTTAGTAGCGTGACGATTCAGACTCGCAACGCTGAGGCTGGGCAGGCTCTAGCCGCAAAGCTCGGCTTTGAGTTTGTGACCGATGCTGAGGTTGCAGAGCTCGCCGAACTTGCCGAGCTAACTTACGCCGCCGCGCGCCCGAAGCCCTTCGATGTTTTGGTCAACGTCACTCCAATTGGCATGGCTGGCGCAAATGAAACCGAACTCTCTTTTGCACCCTCACTGATAGCCGATGCGCAGGTCGTTTTTGACGTGGTGGCTTTTCCGGCCGAAACACCGCTCATCGCGGCAGCCCGCGCCTCGGGCAAAACTGTCATAACCGGTGCCGAAGTGATTGCCCTTCAGGCGGCCCTTCAGTTCGAGGCTTACACAGGTGTAGCTCTCAGCGCCGATCAGGTGCGCCGAGCTAGCGAATTCTCGCGCCTACCCGCATAAGTTATTATTTTTAGAACTAAAGTCGCGGCAACGAAGCCGCGCCTTCCTCGAAATGAAACGAGGCTTCAAATGGCAATCGCACCGACCCATGTCGCGCCCGAGCGCGCCGCCCACATCGAAGTTCGAGGAACAGATTACATTCCTGATGATGAGCGCCAGGGGCATCCGCGTGCTCTTTTTTGGGTTTGGATGTCTTGCAACGTCACCTATTTATATTTCGTAATCGGCGGCAGTTTGATGCTGCTCGGCCTTTCGCTATGGGAGGCCCTCGCGATTTCGGTTGCTGGCAACATTTGGTGGTTGCTCATCGGCTGGCTTGCAACCAGTGGCCCGGCAGCTGGCACGCCAACTGTGATCATCATGCGTTCGATGTTCGGCATTCGCGGCAACAAAGTCTTTGGCGCTGGTCTTGGTGTTTTGATTGGCCTCTTCTATGAAATCGTCAACATCGCTTTGGCGACAATGGCCTCGTGGGCGCTGCTAGACCACCTAGGCCTTACAACGAGCGATGCTGTCAAGTGGGCTTCGCTGATTATCGTGACCGTGGCCAGTTTTGTGATTTCAGTTTTTGGTCACGCAAC
>JBDLVN010000047.1:0-4619 GCA_039804775.1 Actinomycetota bacterium | reverse complement strand
CTATTTTTACTTTGAAGCTTGTAGTCATTGTGAAGACCCCCAAGTTCTAACTATAGTGTTGCCTCTCGCAGAGAAAACATATTCAAATGTCGCTGGCTCGGCATACTCTCGCGCCATGGCTAAAACTAAGACGTGCCCACAGTGCGGTTCAAGAACTCGCAGCAATTTTTGGCGGCGCAAACAGACGATTGTTGTGAACGCTCGAGGCGAGCAGGTGTTGCACCCAGGGGGTCAGGTCGCCTTGGGCTTTGCGATGCGACGATGCTCTAACTGCAGTTGGTTAGGTGACTTCATCGTTACGCCTTTGCCCCCGGCGCGGCCATCGCCAGCACCGAAAAGCACCTATGTGCCCACCCAAGCTGACATCGACGACGACTATGACGAAGATTACATAAATCACTACTATCACTAGTTTTTGCGTGCTACCCGATGCCCAGCGAATCTGAACCACAGTCTCACGCGCACAATTCAGCCTAAGTAGTTAGACTTCTAAGTCAAAGGCACCGCCACATCTGGTCTGATCGAAAGAGGTTTACTGTGATTTCACACCAAATCGAACGCTTCATTTTTTGGTCTCGCTGGCTGCTTTCGCCCCTTTACATTGGACTGGTGGCAGTTATGGGAGTGCTCGTTGTGAAGTTTTGCATCGAGCTTTATGACCTAGTAATTCACGTCGCCGACGTCGAGGCGCACAACTTCGTTCTAGGTTTGCTGGCCCTGCTTGACCTTGTGCTTTTGGCAAACTTGATTTTGATTGTTTTGTTCGCAGGCTATGAAAACTTTGTTTCAAAAATCGGGGTTGCCGACAACAACGTTGACCGCCCTGCCTGGATGGGCCACGTTGACTTCTCTGGTCTAAAGATTAAGCTAATCGGTTCGCTGGTTGCCATTTCGGTGATTGAGCTGCTGAAAGATTTTGTTCAGATTGCCGCTGACCCAGAAAAGCCAATTCATGCGGAGGCCATTTTTTGGCAGGTGATGATTCACTTGACCTTTGTGGTTTCTGGTGTGCTTTTTGCGGTTATGGACTGGATCTCAGACAGTCGAGTATTCAAAAAACTCAGCCCAGCAGAGGCTGAAAAGACTAACGAGTCGAGCCGAACAGTTCTCTAGCCTTTTTAGTCTTCGAACTCTAGAAGCACGGTGCCTGCAGGGACTGTCTCGCCAACGGCAGCGCTAATCGACTTGATTACGCCGTCTTTGTGAGCATTCAGTGGCTGTTCCATCTTCATAGCTTCGAGCACAACAACCAGGTCGCCCTTAGCTACGGTGTCGCCAACAGCAACGGCCACTTTCACAACAGTTGACTGCATTGGTGCCTTGACGGCATTGCCGTTGCCACCGGTGCCAGAAACTGTGCCAGCCTTGCGCTTGGCAGGGGCTCCTGCAGCTGCGTGAGAAGCTCCGGCAGAAACACCTGAGAACAAGTTGCCTGGCAGGCTAACCTCAACGCGCTTGCCGCCAACCTCAACTACAACAGAGTTGCGCTCAGCAGCGCCAGCGCCGGCTTCGTGCTCGCCATCGAAGGCCGCAATGTCGTTGACAAACTCGGTTTCGATCCAGCGAGTGTAGATTCCGAACTTGCCAACGCCGTCGGCAGTTGGCTCGCCAATGAACGCAGGCTCGTTAACGATTTTTTCGTGAAAAGGCAAAACTGTTGGCAGGCCTTCAACCTTCATCTCGCTGAGGGCGCGACGGGCGCGAGCCAAAGCTTCGGTGCGGTTGGCGCCGGTGACAATGAGCTTTGCCACCATTGAGTCAAACGAGCCCGAAATCTCATCGCCTGATTCAACACCGGTGTCAACGCGAACGCCTGGGCCAGAAGGCGCTTTGAACAGCTTGACTGGGCCTGGGGCAGGCATGAAGTTGCGGCCGGCATCTTCGCCGTTGATGCGAAACTCGAAGCTGTGACCTTTAACCACTGGGTCGGCATAGTCGAGCTTGCCGCCCTCAGCAATTCTGAACTGCTCGCGCACTAGGTCGATGCCGGTGACCTCTTCTGAGACCGGGTGTTCAACCTGAAGGCGAGTGTTGACTTCTAAGAATGAGATTGTGCCGTCTTGGGCAACCAAGAACTCACAGGTGCCGGCACCTTGATAGCCAACCTCTTTCAAGATTGCCTTCGAAGACTCATAGAGGCGCTTGATCTGGTCTGCGGTCAAGAATGGCGCAGGTGCCTCTTCGACAAGTTTTTGGTGGCGACGCTGCAGTGAGCAGTCGCGAGTTGAGACAACTACAACATTGCCGTAGGCGTCGGCCAAGCACTGGGTTTCAACGTGGCGTGGTTTCTCAAGATATTTTTCGACGAAGCATTCACCGCGGCCAAAAGCCGCAATGGCTTCGCGCGTGGCTGATTCAAAAAGCTCTGCAACTTCAGATTCTGCATAGGCAACCTTGATGCCACGGCCGCCACCGCCGAAAGCCGCCTTGATAGCTACCGGCACACCGTGCTGGGCAACGAACTCAAGAACTTCGGCGGCACCTGAAACCGGGTTGATTGTGCCAGGCGCAAGTGGCGCGCCAACTTTTTCGGCAACGTGACGGGCTGAAACCTTGTCGCCTAGGCGCTCAATGGCCTCAGGCGAAGGGCCAATCCAAATCAAACCTGCAGCAATAACACGGCGAGCAAACTCGGCGTTTTCAGCCAAGAAACCATAACCAGGGTGAACCGCATTGGCACCCGAACGGGCCGCGACGTCAAGAATCTTGTCGATGACAAGGTAGGTTTCTGGGCCAGTAGTGCCGTTCAACGCATAAGCTTCATCAGCCAACTTCACGTGCATCGCATCGCGATCTTGGTCGGCATAGACCGCCACCGAGGTGATGCCTGCATCGCGAGCTGCACGAGCAATTCGCACCGCGATTTCACCGCGGTTAGCAATGAGCAGTTTGGTAATTTTTTGGCCGTTTGCTGCGTTCATAATGCTCTAGCCTATTGGCAAACGCCTAGTTTTCGCCCGAAAAAGGGCTGAAAAAGGTTATCGATTCCAAAACGACGAGTAGTCAACCCCGAGCTCAAGGGCCATCTCACGCAGCGTCGGCAGCGAAAGGCCGATAACGGTGTGCGGGTCGCCTTCGATCGAGCGAATAAATGCGCCGCCCAGCCCGTCGATCGTGAACGCACCTGCAACCTTGAGTGGTTCGCCGGTTGCCACATATGCATCGATTTCGTGATCACTCAGGTTTGCAAAGAAAACCGTTGCGTGTGAAACGCGAGTGGTTGCTGGGCGTGAGCCGGCGAGGGTTGCGGCAGCGGCATCCGCGTTAATTCGATTATCGATTAGGTGATGACCGCTAAAAAGCTTGCCGCTCTGACCGCGCATCGCCAACCAACGGTTTCGGGCAACCTCAGGCAGGTGCGGCTTGCCGAGCGATTCGCCACCAAACTCAAGCGAAGAGTCGCACCCAATGATGATTGCGTCGGCTGCGTCAGGGTGGTTCAAAACCGCCTCGGCCTTAGCGCGAGCCAAAATGCCAACCATGTCAGCCGTTGACTTGATTAGCCCTTCGGCTTCAGCAACCGCAGCCACGAGGTCTTCGTCAACCTGAGGCGCAATGCAAATCGGTTCGATGCCACCGTTTCTCAAGAGTGTCAATCGGGCTGGCGAGGTCGAAGCTAAAACTAAGCGGGTCATGGGTCAAGATTAGCTGGGCGCTCGAAGCGCACCGGTGAAGCGCATCGGCGAAGCGCCACGATGTGAAACACTATAACCATGAACGCAAAACCAAACTGGCTGGGCAAGACCCTCGAGCTGAACATCGAAAAAGTAGCTCACGGAGGCATCTTTGTTGCCCGTCACGAAGGTCGCGTGGTTTTCGTTTCTCACGTTTTGCCAGGCGAGCGCGTCAAGGCTCGCGTTTTTGAAGACCGTGGCGCTTCTTTTTGCCGTGCTGAACCTGTCGAAATTCTCGAGGCTTCACCAGACCGTGTGCCTCAGGTCTGGAAAGACGCCGGCGTTGGCAAGGCTGGCGGCTGCGAGTTTGGCCACATCAAGCTCTCACGTCAGCGTGAACTTAAGGCCGAGGTAATCACCGAGGCGTTGCAGCGCATGGCTGGCGTCGAAATGGCAGTGACCGTTGAGCCAGCACCTGGCGATGTTGAGTCGAATGGGCTTGGATATCGCACGCGCATTCAACTTCACGTTGATGAGGCGGGCAACGTCGGCCCATATCGCGAACGCAGCCACGAAGTTGTGAAGGTCAAAAAGTTGCCACTTGCAATCGATGACATTCAAGAACTCGAGTTTCAAAACAAGAACTACCAGAGCGTCGAAAACATTGAAATTGCAGCCTCAAGCTCAGGTCAGATTCAATGGAAGATTGACGGCAAGCTCAAAGGCGACGACCGACTAATCGAGCGCGTTGCCGGCCGCACCTTTCGAATCAGCGGTGGCGGTTTCTGGCAGGTTCACCGAGCAGCCCCACAGGTTCTAACCAGTGCGGTGCTCGACATGATCGCGGCTGCCGGCATCGACAAAGCCGCCGACAATCTCGACCTCTATGGCGGGGTTGGTTTATTTGCCAGCACAATGGCTGGTCGTTTCGGCAATGACCTGCGCATCACCTCGGTTGAGTCTTTTCGCCAGGCCACTGACGACGCAACTCTGAACTTGAGCGAC
>JBDLVN010000046.1:0-69411 GCA_039804775.1 Actinomycetota bacterium | reverse complement strand
TAACTTAAAACTGGGCTCGATGAGAACATCGGTTTCGTTTTCGAATGCACGAGCACACATGAATCCACGAAGGTTTGAATCTAATGAAGCTGCCAAACGTAACCCTGATGCAGAGGTTTGCGTTGCGACTTTTTGTTTTAGACGTGCTAATCGCTGCCACAACCTTGTTAGCTATGGCATTCATACATTTTCGCGACAGTGAAGACGCCTCAGCGATTCTCACCACCAACGATCGTTTCACAATCAGTTTGACCCCGGTGGCCTTGGCAATATCAATGTTTATCGTCTGGGTCGTAGCGCTCGCGGTCGCCAAGTCTTGGAACGCACGAATCGCAGGCACCGGCATAGCAGAATACCTAATGACCACAAAAGCTTCTGTCGCGGTTGTGTTGTTTCTTGCGTTTGCTTCACTAATTTTCAAAGTTGACGTCTCGCGAACTTTTGTTTTCAGTGCCTTTGCCCTCGGCGCATCTGCACTTATCGTGCACCGTTGGCTCTGTCGGCAGTGGCTTTTGCGTCAGCGCGGCCAGGGTCGTTACATCAAACGCACATTGTTGGTTGGCCCACCAGAGCAGATGTTTGAGTTGGCCGACAGGCTGAAGCTAAACGCTCTCGAAGGTTATGTTCCTGTTCGTGCCGCCGTGTTTGCCAATGTTTTCTCTCAAAAGCTACACGCCGAGTTTGCTCGCCAGGGCATTGAACTTGTGACCTTTGAAGATTCCGTCGCCGAAGATATTGAGCAGTTCAAGATTGATAGCGTGATAATCATCGGCTCAGACCAGCTGTCGTCAGAGAGACTAAAACAACTCGGATGGTCGCTTGAGGGCACCAACGCCGAACTGATTGTCGCACCCGCTTTAGTAGATTTTGCCGGAACCAGAATCAATTCGCACCCCGTTGCAGGAATGCCCTTCTTGCATGTTGAAACTCCAAGTTTTGAGGGCATTAAATATTTAGCAAAGACTACCTTTGACCTTATCTTTGCGGTCGTCGCTTTTGTCGTGGTGTTGCCAATCATGGTGGTGACTGCTATAGCCGTTTGGTGTGAAGACCGAGGGCCAATTTTTTATGCCCAAGAGCGAATTGGTCAAAATGGTAAGCCATTCAAAATGTTCAAGTTTCGCTCGATGATCGTCAACGCAGAATCGATGCACGCGACGCTGCGAAAAAACGCAACAAATCTCTTGAATGAAAAAATGTTTAAAGACCCAAACGACCCGCGTCTAACTAAAGTTGGCCGCTTTATTCGCCGATACAGCATCGACGAGCTGCCTCAGATTTTCAACGTCATGAACGGTTCGATGAGTGTTGTTGGGCCTCGCCCACCCCTAGCGGTTGAGGTTGCCGAATATGAGATAAAAGCGCATCGACGCCTGCTCGTGAAACCTGGCATCACCGGGCTTTGGCAAGTTAGCGGCAGGTCACTTTTGAGCTGGGATGAAACCGTGCGGCTAGACCTGTATTACGTCGAAAACTGGTCGCTGGCCGGAGACATCTTTATTATTTTGCGCACCTTCAGAGTGGTCGCTGGCCGCACCGGAGCCTATTAATTCAAGCTCTACTTCGCGTCACTGGCCGAGACCATAAAGTCGGTCTCCTGCATCACCTAGGCCCGGCACGATGTAACCAAGCTCGTTGAGGCGCTCATCTAGAGCTCCCAAAACTATTCGAACGTCTTTTCCTGTCATTGCGGCCTGCACTGTAGCCAAACCCTCCGGAGCACCAATTAGGCAAATTGCTGTTACCTCAGTTGCGCCGCGTTCGAGAACATAATTAATCGAATCAATCAGAGTGCCACCCGTTGCCAGCATTGGATCAATGATGTAAACCTGTCGACCGCTTAGATCATCAGGCAGGCGATTTGCATAAGTATGTGGCTCTAGGGTTTCTTCGTTGCGCTTTATGCCCAAGAATCCTACTTCAGCGGTTGGCAAGAGCTTGACCATGCCCTCGAGCATTCCGAGACCGGCTCGCAGCACTGGCACCACCAGTGGGCGGGGCACACTGAGTTTCACGCCTTCGGCGATTGCAACAGGTGTTTGCACTTGAACCCTATCGACACGAACGTCACGGGTGGCTTCATAAGCTAAAAGGGTGACTAGCTCTTCGACAAGTTGCCTAAAGACTGGCGAAGGTGTCGAAACGTCACGCAAAACGGTGAGCTTATGGGTGATTAGCGGGTGATCGGCAATGTGAACGTGCATGACTTAAATCTATGCCCTCTGAAGGTGTTGGTGGCTAACCTTTAACCATGGATCTCAAAACCCAGCAGGCGGCCATGCGTTTGGCGCTCGCCGAGGCGCAAACCGCCATCGATGCTTCGGCAGATGTTCCAGTTGGTGCCGTTTTGCTGAACGAGGCCGGTCAAGTGGTCGCTATAGGTCGCAATGAGCGCGAGTTGCGCCAAGACCCAACAGCTCACGCTGAAATAGTCGCGATTCGAACGGCAACCCAGGCCCGTGGCGATTGGCGGCTCGAAGACCTCACGCTGGTGGTCACCCTCGAACCATGCGTGATGTGCGCTGGGGCTATTGTTGCAGCTCGAATTCCCCGCGTGATTTTTGGGGCATGGGATGCTCCCGTCGGCGCTTCAGGTTCGCTTTATGACCTGTTGCGCGACTCTAGGTTGGGCAAACCTGTTGAGGTTTATGGGGGAGTTCTAGCCGAAGAGGCAAACTCTCAACTTCGAGGCTTTTTTGCTCAGCGCAGAATGTCTGGCTCTAAATAGATAACCCGGGCCGCTGGCACAGCGGTGCGCACGGCGGCCTCGGCTGCATCAATAGTGCGTGCAACTTCGGCAGCAGATTCACTTGCGCCAACAGCAATTTTCGCACCGAGCAATAGCTCATCGGGGCCTAAATAAAGGGTCTTCATGTGAATGATGCCGCCAACCCCAGGGGTTTCTTCTAGCGCTGCGCGAATCTTGCCGTGATCTTCGGCTGTCGCACCCTCGCCAATCAGCAGGCTTGAAGTTTCTATTCCAAGCACAACTGCCACAATGACCAGCAAGCCACCGATTGCAAGAGTGCCAAGCGCGTCAAACATGGCATCGTGCGTAATCACGGTCAGCCCAACGCCGGCAAACGCAAGCACCAAACCGAAAAGCGCAGCGATATCTTCGAGCACCACGATGGGTAGTTCCGGAGACTTGGCGTGGCGAACATACTGCGCCAAGCTCTGGCTGCCGCGTTGGTGTTTCGCCTCTCGCAAAGCGGTGCGCAAGCTGAAACTTTCGAGAAGAATCGAAACACCCAGCACTGTCAGAGGCAGCCAAGCCGCATCGATTTCGTGAGGTTCGTTGAGCTTTGTGATGCCTTCATAAATAGAGAAGAGTCCACCAACGCTGAAAAGAACGATTGACACAATGAACGCATAAATGTAGCGCTGACGGCCATAGCCAAACGGATGATTCTCTGTGGCTTCACGACGACTCCGACGCCCGCCGATTAGCAAAAGCACCTGGTTGCCAGAATCAGCCAAACTATGAATTCCCTCAGCGAGCATCGAGGCTGAGCCTGAAATTGCGGCTGCAACAAACTTCGTTGCCGCAATACCAATATTCGCCGTCAACGCTGCAAGAATTGCTTTAGAAGAACTCTCGGTGCTCATGCATACCTCCTATGTAGTAATCTACTTGACGGTGACGTGTCCGAGCGGCCGAAGGTGCAACTCTCGAAAAGTTGTGTGGGTGAAAGCCCACCGTGGGTTCAAATCCCACCGTCACCGCCATCGAATTTATAAAAAAGCCAGTGCTGATGCACTGGCTTTTTTGCTTCGATTCTGCCTCCGGTGGTGTCATGCGCTCCCGCATCCCCGCTATCCTAGAGAAGCTTTTGGTGGGGTTCTAGGCGGCGAAAAAATCGTCGGGAGGCCGAGGGCGGCTGTTTCGTTTGTTTACAAATCTTGGGTGCGGGTGAAGTTGAAAAACTCTGACTATTTCTTCAATAAGGATGCAAAGGTCAGAGACCGTTTTTTCTCAAGGCTAAACTTTGCAATAAAAGATAGTTGAAGCGAGCAAAAATGCGATTCAGACTTGGCGATGCGCTCAGAGGTATCGCTGCGATTGGTGTGGTTGCGCTACACACTAAAGTGCCGTTGCCTTTAGTGAGCGCGAACTACCTAATGGTTGATTTTTTCTTCGTTTTAAGTGGTGTTGTGCTGTCGAAGTTCTTTTACCCTGACACTTCAAGCTTGCACACTACAGCTTTTGTTGCGAAACGCGCCGCTAGGTTTTTTCCTTTGACAGTTGCGGGCTTGCTCGTTTCTCTAGTAATCGTCGCATTTGAAAATCAAATCGCTGACACTCCGGCAGAGATAACTCTTTGGAGTGTCGTGCCAAGCTTTCTGATGATGCAAATCTTTGTATCAATCGCACCCTTTGCCATGGGGCCACTGTGGAGCTTAGCCGCAGAGTGGTGGGTGAACGTTGTTCTTTTTTGGCCAGTTCGTCGGTTTGGGCGCCCGATGCTTTGGGCTCTGCTTGCAGCAGGAACCTTACTAATTACAATCGGCATGCTCACGAACGAATCTGCCTCTGCCTACTATGTCGGGTTCTCTGCATTTGGGCGAGCACTCGCGGGTTTCTGTGCAGGCTTGCTGATATCACGTTTCAAACCTGTGAAAAAATCAACCATCTCACTCGTTGCAATTTCGCTCTGTGTCATGTTGATGTACTGGCTGGGAACCTTTAGCTGGATCGCCTTAATTTTGGCGGCTTACCTATTTGCAGCACTGTTAATGGTCGTGAAAAACTTTGACCCAAAATACAGTCAAAGTCGTTTTGCAAGATTCGGTGATTGGTTAGGTTCTCTTTCGTTTGGAATCTACGTTTGGCACGCAGTGTTCCAGGTTTCAACTCGTTGGATAATCGTGAGGGCATTTCATCTTGATGAGACTAGCGATTCATTCCACTTTGCTTGGTTTGTCGCGCTTCTGTTGATCTCGATTGGTGCCGCGCAACTCTCAAAGGTTTACCTTGAAAAACCGATAACGCAGTGGGTCAACGCGAGACTGTCGCGCGCAGATAAGGCCGTTGCCTAAGAAGGTTTTAACGTTCGTCGAATAAACTTGCCCGCATGACTGAAACCGCCGTGACCGGCTATAAATTTCGTTGGCTAGTTCTAACCGTTGTGCTTGTTGCCGAAATCATGGACCTTTTCGACGCAACTATCGTGAACGTTGCTGGGCCGACTTTGGCCGAGAAACTCGGCGCATCAAACTCTGACCTTCAGTGGGTTATTGGCGGTTATGCGTTAGCCCTCGGTTCGGGTTTGATTTTGGGTGGCCGTTTGGGTGATCGCTTTGGTCGCCGAAACATGTTCCTGTTTGGTCTTGCTGGCTTCACCATTGCTTCGCTTTTGTGCGCAATTGCGCCTGGCATTTTCGCACTGATTGTTTTGCGTTTCATTCAGGGTTTCTTGGGTGCGATGCTGCTGCCTCAGGGTTTTGGTTTGGTGCGCGAAACTTTTCCTCCGCAAGATTTCGGCAAGGCCTTTGCGGCCTATGGCCCGGCGTTTGGTCTTGGCGGCATTCTCGGCCCTGTTATCGGTGGCTTCATCATTCAGGCCAATATTTTTGACCTGGGATGGCGCGCCACTTTCTTGGTGAACCTACCAATCGGAATCGCGGCGTTCGTTCTGGCACTGATCTTTTTGCCCAAGTCACCTGCCGACAAGACAATCAAGATTGACCTCGGCGGCGCTGTGTTGGTTATTTTGGCGAGCGGCTTGCTGGTTTATCCGCTCATTAAGGGTCAAGACGCAGGCTGGCCACTCTGGACATACCTGATGCTCGCCGGTTCGATTGCGGTGTTCTTTTTGTTCGCGGCGATGGAACGTTCCACCGCACGCCGCGGCGGCACCCCGCTAATTGATGCGAGCATTTTCAAAAAGCGCGCCTACACAATGGGTCTGGCTGGGTTGGGTCTTTATTTCGCGGGCTTCACCGGCGTCTATCTGATTCTCACCCTCTTCTTGCAGTTCGGCGAAAACTTCACTTCGGCTGACGCGGGTTTGGGAAACATTCCGATTGCTCTTGGTTCTGCCATTGGTGGCACGATCAGCGGTGCTTTCTTGGCCGAAAAAATCGGCGGCCGTTTCACGCTGCAGATTGGTGCGGTCGTTCAGCTTTTGGGTGTGGCTCTGATGTGGGTTGCTGTGCCATCTCTTAGCAACTTCTCAATCTGGCAGCTTGTGCCTGCTTTGGTGGTTTCGGGCATAGGCACGGGTTTGATTGCCGCGCCAATCTTTGACACCGTGCTTTCGACCGTTGAACCTCAGCAGAGCGGCTCGGCAAGCGGCGTGCTCTCGGCTGTGCAGTCGGTTATGTCTTCGGTTGGTGTTGCCATTTTCGGCACGGTGTTCTTTCACTTCGCAACCCTTGGCCAGGCCGACGCTGGTTTTCGCAACGCGCTAATCATTCAGGTCGTTTTGGTTGTGTTGTTTGCTGCCGTGACGTCGGTTCTGCCTAAGCGCTCGGCAAGTTTCTCATAGGTCGCCTTGATTCCCGCACCGTAATATCGAGCCATGGCAAAGATTGAACTAACACCGCAATCGCTCAGGGTGTTGATGTCAGCGGGCGAGAAGCTCGCAGCATTTCACGGCAACTTGAGCTTCGGCCGCGACCAAGTGGTCTCAGCCCAAATCGTGCCAACAAACTTTTGGCCAACCCTCGGCCTTCGCGTGCCAGGCACCGGCCTGCCCCCGCTGATCATCTCAGGCACCTACATCAAAAAAGGCGATCGGGCTTTCGTCAGCTATTTCAAAGGCCAAACACCGGTCGAGATCAAACTCACCGGCGCGCGTTTCACCCGACTAATAATTGGCGTGGATGCCCTCGCGGCAGCCGAGGCCCTCACGAACGAGCTGTCGCCTGCGCAGTAGCGCCGCTGCCGAAGGGCATCCGAGTTAAATTCGGTTTATACCGCAAAAAACTCGAGATTTCTCAAATTCGCAAGAAATTGTTTACATAGGGAAGCAAATCGTTATAAGCTAGTGGTTTGCTCCCAAACACCCCGCCCTCATATTGTGGTTGGCGTGCGTGCCCGCATATTGTGGCGGCACCGGTTTAAGGGTCGCGATCTTCCATTCACTCACCTTAATTAGAGTTATGCCCTTGGAGGGATTTTCTTGGCTGCGAAAAACGCATCAAAAAAGAAGAACGACCGCTTGGCCCAGCGCCTTTCGTTTGCGAAAGTGCAAGAGCCTATTGATATTCCAGACCTACTGAGCCTTCAGACCGAGAGCTTTGACTGGCTCGTCGGCAACCCGGCTTGGCGCGAAAAGGCTGGACCGACCGCTCGAACCGGTCTTGAAGAGATCTTTGAAGAGATTTCGCCGATCGAAGACTCAGCTAACTCAACTCAAGACGCCAAGATGGGTCTAACTTTTGGTGAGCCTGAACTTTTCGACCCTAGCTACACTCCAGACGAGTGCAAGACCAAGGGCAAGAGCTACACCCAGCCTCTTTATATCAAGGCTGAGTTCACAAACTACCTAACCGGTGAGATCAAGTCTCAGACCGTGTTCATGGGTGACTTTCCGGTTATGACCGAAAAGGGCACCTTCGTTATCAACGGCACCGAGCGTGTTGTGGTTTCTCAGCTCGTTCGTTCACCTGGTGTTTATTTCTCGGTTTCGACCAACACCACCGGTAACCTCGACGTTCGCAACAACAAGGCTCAGATCATTCCTAGCCGTGGTTCATACCTAGAGTTCTTGACCGAGTGGGTTCGCGACGACCGCAAGCCAATCGCTCGTTTCGGCCAGCCAATCATTCAGGTTCAGGTTGACCGCAAGACCAAGGTTTCAGCAACCATCTTCTTGAAGGCTCTTGGCCTAACCAAAGAGCAGATCGTTGAAGAGTTCGCTGACATCAAGGGTGCCGTTGAATCTGGCGCTCAGGGTTGGGAATTCGACGTTGACCTTATTCACAACACTTTGGCTTATGACGAGTCGAAGGTTTTCGTTAACCCAATCGTTAGCCGTGAAGACGCACTTCGTGAGCTTTACCGCAAGGTTCGCGGCGAGACCGCCGGTGCCGAAGTTGCTGACGCATGGTTGAAGTCAACCTATTTCGAAGCTAAGCGTTACAACTTGGCTCGCGTGGGTCGCCACAAGCTAAACCGCAAGCTTCAGATCAACGAACCGATCGAGACCAACACCCTAACCGTCAATGACGTAGTGGCTACTTTGAAGTACCTCTTGTTGTTCGACCAGGGCATTGCAAACCAGTCGGCTCAGTCAAATACTCGTGTTGAGTTCCCAGTGAAGATGGCTGGCAACCCAGTCAAGATCGCTGTTAGCGCTGACGACATCGATGACTTCAGCAACCGCCGCATTCGTTCGGTTGGTGAGTTGATTCAGAACCAGGTTCGCATCGGCCTAAGCCGCATGGAGCGTGTTGTGCGCGAGCGCATGTCAACACAAGACATCGAAGCAATCACACCTCAGACCCTGATTAACCTGCGACCTGTGGTTTCAGCTATCAAAGAGTTCTTTGGTGCTAGCCAGTTGTCACAGTTCATGGACCAAAACAACCCACTTGCTGGTTTGGCTCACAAGCGTCGTCTTTCAGCGCTTGGTCCGGGCGGTATCGCCCGTGAACGTGCCCAAATGGAGGTTCGTGACGTTCACCCTTCTCACTATGGCCGCATGTGCCCAGTTGAAACCCCTGAAGGCCCGAACATTGGTCTTATCGGTTCGCTAACTGCTTATGCACGCATCAACGCTTTCGGTTTTATCGAGACCCCTTACAACAAGGTTGTAAACGGCAAGGTTTCGGGCAAGATTGAATACCTTGACGCAGCCGCTGAGCAGGGCAAGACCATCGCCGGCGCAGATGTTCCTTTGAATGCTGACAAGACTTTCGCTAACAAGAAGGTTTTCGCTCGCTTCATGGGCGACGTTGTTGAAGTTGACAAAGAAGACGTTGACTACCTAGACATCTCACCACGCCAGTTGGCTTCGGTTTCAACCTCGTTGATTCCGTTCCTTGAGCACGACGACTCGTCTCGTGCGCTGATGGGTGCCAACATGCAGCGTCAGGCTGTTCCGCTTCTTCGCAGCGAGGCTCCTTATGTGGGCACTGGCATGGAGCGCGTTGCAGCTATGGACTCAGGTGCAGTTTTGATCAACGAAACTGCCGGTGTTGTCGAAGAAGTTTCAGCAGACCTAATCGTTATTGCGCAAGACGCAGGTGGCACTCGCACCTACGCACTTCGCAAGTTTGACCGCTCAAACCAGGGCACCGCAATCAACCAGCGCGTTATCGTGCAGGTTGGTCAGCGCGTTGAGGCTGGTGAGGCTTTGGCCGACGGCCCTTCAACCGACAACGGTGAGTTGGCTCTAGGCAAGAACCTTCTAGTGGCATTCATGCCTTGGGAGGGTCACAACTTCGAAGACGCGATCATCTTGAGCCAAAACCTGGTTAAAGAAGACACTTTGAGCTCGATTCACATCGAAGAATACGAAGTGGATGCTCGCGACACCAAGCTCGGCAAAGAAGAAATCACCGCTGACCTACCAAACGTTTCGCAAGAGGCTTTGGCTCAGCTTGACGAGCGCGGCATCATTCGCATCGGTGCAGAGGTTCGCCCTGGCGATATTCTCGTTGGCAAGGTGACACCTAAGGGTGAGACTGAGCTTTCAGCCGAAGAGCGTTTGCTTCGCGCAATCTTCAACGAGAAGAGCCGCGAAGTTCGCGACACCTCACTTAAGGTTCCTCACGGCGAGCAGGGCACCATCATTGGTGTCAAGGTGTTCGACATCGAGGCTGGCGACGACGAGCTCGGCACTGGTGTAAACCAGAAGGTTGTTGTTCACATCGCTCAGAAGCGCAAGATTACCGAGGGTGACAAGCTTGCTGGTCGACACGGTAACAAGGGTGTTATTTCTAAGATCCTTCCGGTCGAAGACATGCCGTTCATGGCTGACGGAACCCCGGTTGACGTTGTTTTGAACCCGCTAGGTATTCCTGGTCGAATGAACTTCGGTCAGATTCTTGAAACCCACCTCGGATGGATCGCCAAGCAGGGTTGGAAGGTCGACGGCGTTGCCGATTGGGCTAATACCTTGGTTGAAGAGATGCGCGAGGCTGCACCTGGCACTAAGGTTGCAACCCCGATTTTCGATGGTGCTTCGAAGGACGAAATCGTCGGCCTACTCGATTCAACATTGCCTAACCGCGATGGCGAGCGCCTAGTGAAGAAGACTGGCAAGACCAAGTTGTTCGACGGCCGTTCAGGCGAGCCTTTTCCAGAAGACATCTCGGTTGGTTACATGTACATCTTGAAGCTTCACCACTTGGTTGACGACAAGATTCACGCTCGTTCAACCGGCCCTTACAGCATGATTACCCAGCAGCCGTTGGGTGGTAAAGCTCAGTTCGGTGGTCAGCGCTTTGGTGAGATGGAAGTTTGGGCTCTGCAGGCATACGGTGCTGCACACACCCTTCAAGAGCTTCTAACTATCAAGTCAGATGACATCACTGGTCGTGTTCGCACCTACGAGGCAATCGTTCGTGGCGAAAACATCCAGGCACCTGGCATTCCAGAATCGTTCCGCGTTCTTGCAAAAGAAATGCAGTCGCTAGCTCTAAACGTTGAAGTTCTAAACGCAGCTGGTCAGACCGTGAATCTGAAAGAAGATGACTTCGAATCAGATCGCGCCGCCGAAGAACTCGGCATCAACTTGTCACGCAACGAGAACAGCTCAGTTGACTCTGAGTTCTCGGACTTCTAAGAGATTTCGAAAGGTTAAGGAATAATCATGGAAGTTGAATCATTCGACGCCCTACGAGTTGGTCTAGCCACCTCTGACGACATTCGTTCATGGTCAAACGGCGAGGTTAAGAAGCCAGAAACCATTAACTACCGCACCCTAAAGCCTGAAAAGGACGGTCTTTTCTGCGAAAAGATCTTCGGCCCAACAAAAGACTGGGAGTGCTCGTGCGGCAAGTACAAGCGCAACCGCTTTAAGGGAATCGTTTGTGAGCGCTGTGGCGTTGAGGTCACCAAGAGCTCAGTTCGTCGTGAGCGCATGGGTCACATCGAGCTTGCTGCGCCGGTAACTCACATTTGGTACTTCAAGGGTGTTCCTAGCCGCTTGGGTTACCTATTGGCAATGGCTCCAAAAGACCTTGAAAAGATCATCTACTTCGCCGCTTATCGCGTGATGAAGGTTGATGAGACTGGCAAGTCAATGGACGCCCTGCTTATCAAAGAAGACTATGTTGCTCGCGTTCGCGCACTTTGGAACAGCCGTCACGAAGAGATGATGGCAGTTGCTCAGACCGAGTTCGACGCACTTGGCGAAAAGGGTCTAACTCTAGAGCCTTCGATCAAGTTCTGGGAGGCACCACTTTGGGTTGACTCAGCGTTCGCAAAGAATGTTGAACAGCTCATCGATGCTGAAGAGAAAAACCCTGACGGTTTCTGGGGCAAGAAGGCTTTGGCTAACAACGCCAACGCTAACGAGAAAGCCAGCACCACAACCGAAGAAGAGGGCGAAGACGCTCCAGTGGTGCGCACCGCTGCAGAAGAGAAGCAGATCAAGCAGCTTATCTCTGAGTTCAAGAAGAAGACCGACAAGATTGTTCGCGAATATGCTCGCATCGAGCGCCCAACCAACCTGCAGAAAGAGCAGTTGGCTTGGCGTTTGTTCCTGACTCTAAAGCCAGGCGACCTAATTCAGAACGACGTCATCTTTGACCACTTCGACTACTGCTTCAGCGAATATTTCGAGACCTCAATCGGTGCCGAAGCTGTTCAGCGCGTTTTGGCTGAGTTTGACCTTGACGCTGCAGCTGCTGAGCTTCGTGAGCAGATTGCAACCACCAAGGGTTCAAAGCAGACTCAGGCAATCAAGCGCCTCAAGGTTGTTCAGTCGTTCATCAGCTCAAGCACACCTCCGACCTCGATGGTTCTAGACGTACTTCCTGTCTTGCCGCCAGAGATTCGTCCGATGGTTCAGCTTGACGGTGGCCGTTTCGCGACCTCTGACCTAAACGACCTATACCGTCGTGTGATCAACCGCAACAACCGTCTAAAGCGCTTCATCGACCTCGGTGCTGTGCCTAAGACCATTTTGAACAACGAAAAGCGCATGCTTCAAGAAGCTGTTGACGCGTTGTTCGACAATGGTCGTCGTGGCCGTGCCGTTACAGGCACGGGAAACCGCGCCTTGAAGTCACTGAGCGACTTGCTCAAGGGCAAGCAGGGTCGATTCCGCCAGAACCTTCTGGGCAAGCGTGTTGACTACTCAGGTCGTTCGGTTATCGTTGTTGGTCCTCAGCTCAAGCTTCACCAGTGTGGTTTGCCTAAGCTAATGGCACTCGAGCTCTTTAAGCCTTTCGTTATGAAGCGTCTTGTTGACCTGGGCCTTGCTCAGAACATCAAGAGTGCAAAGCGCATGGTTGAACGCAGCCGCCCACAGGTTTGGGGTGTTCTAGAAGAAGTTATTCGCGAACGTCCGGTGCTACTAAACCGTGCACCTACCCTTCACCGCCTAGGCATCCAGGCTTTCGAGCCTCTACTTGTCGAAGGCAAGGCTATTCAGCTTCACCCTCTCGTTTGTGCAGCGTTCAACGCTGACTTCGACGGTGACCAGATGGCTGTTCACCTTCCTCTATCGGTTGAGGCTCAGGCCGAGGCTCGCATCTTGATGCTTGCTTCGAACAACATCTTGAAGCCTTCAGACGGTCGCCCAGTTGCAGTGCCTACTCAAGACATGATCATTGGTCTTTACCACATGACCACTCTTAAAGAGGGTGCTGTTGGCGAGGGCAAGGTCTTTGGTTCAATCGCAGAAGCTCAGCAGGCCTATGACGCACGCGTTGATCGCAAGCCGATTCTTGACCTACAGGCTCTAGTAAAGATTCGCCTCAACGGCGAACTTCGCGAGACAACCTTCGGTCGCGCACTGTTCAACCAGACGCTTCCTGCCGGTTTTGAATACCAAGAGCGCCAGGTTGGCAAGAAAGAAATCGGCAAGATCGTTACCGACCTTGTAGAAGCTTTCAGCCGCACCGAAGTTGCTCAGGCACTTGACCGCATCAAAGACGCAGGTTTCTACTGGGCCACCCGCTCAGGCGTTTCGATGTCGATTTCTGACGCTAACTTCGACTCTGGTGAGTTCGAGACTCAGCGCGCCAAGATGATCATCTCGGCCGAGGCAGAGCACACCAAGATTCAAGAAGCATTCGACTCTGGTCTAAAGAGCGACCTTGAGCGTCGTGACGAACTTGGTTCGTTGTGGTTCAAGCGCACCAACGAGATTCAAGAGTTGCTTCAGAACTCGATTCCTGCAGACAACGCCATCTCAAAGATGGTGAACTCGGGTGCTCGCGGAAACTGGCTCCAGATTCGTTCGATTGTTGGTATGCGTGGCCCTGTGGCTACATCATCAGGTGACTTTGCGCCGATGCCGGTGAAGGGCAACTACCTTCTAGGTCTAACCGCAAACGAATACTTCATTAACGCAACAGGTGCTCGAAAGGGTAACGCTGACACCGCGATGAAGACTGCTGCTGCAGGTTATCTAACCCGTCGTCTAGTTGACGTTGCGCAAGACGTAATCGTTCGCGAAGAAGATTGTGGCACCACTCGTGGCCTAGAAAAAGACCTACTAGACGCAGACCAGGTTGAGCTTTCAATCTTGGCTCGTTGCCTAGTTGAAGACATCAAGGTGGGCAAAGAGACTCTTGCAGTCGCTGGTCAGATCATTGACAGCAAACTTGTAAACAAGTTCAAAGATGCTGGCCTTGAGGTCATCAACGTTCGTTCAGTGCTCACCTGTGAGTCACAGACCGGCGTTTGCGCGAAGTGCTACGGCACCTCGTTGGCAACGGGCGATGCAGTTGACCTCGGTGAGGCCATCGGCATCATCGCAGCTCAGTCAATCGGTGAGCCTGGAACTCAGCTAACAATGCGTACCTTCCACACCGGTGGTGCTGCATCGAACGCTAAGAAGCAGACCATTTTGAAGTCAATCGGTGGCCAGAAGGTTCGTGTTGAGCGTCTGATCTCTTATGACATCACCCAGGGCCTAAACGGTGTTACCGACTTGCTCGAGGCTCGTGTGGGTTGGCGCCAGGCAGGCAAGGTTGCCGTTATGGCATTCTGGCCAGGCAAGGTTGACATCGTTGAGGTTCCAACCTCTTCTGGTGCAAGCAAATACGACGTCTATGTTCGCCCAATCGGTGAAGCTGCCGAAAAAGAGGCAGAAGACCTAGCAAATGCTTACTCATTCAGCCGCACAACCTCAAAGACCTTCAAGAAGCTTTCACCGTATGCACCGATCACCTCTGTGGTCAGCCGCGATGACCTTCTTGTAGAAATCGGCGAAGAAGTTAAGGCAGGCGACTACCTGGTTGACGGAACCCCGATTCCTCACGAAGTGTTGATGGTCAAGGGTGCGCGTGAAGCTGCAGCCGAAATCATCCGTGGTGTTCAGGCGATTTATGGTTCACAGGGTGTGCCACTGCACGACAAGCACCTTGAGGTTATCGTTCGTCAGATGCTCGGCAAGGTCACCGTTATCGAAAGTGGCGACACCGAGATGCTTCCTGGTGAAATCATTGACCGCGCTCGCTTCACCGCAGCTAACCGCGAAGCAGTGAAGAACGGCAAGAAGCCAGCATCGGCTCGTCAAGAAGTAATGGGTATGACCCGTGCTTCATTGGCAGCTCAGTCATGGTTGTCAGCAGCCTCGTTCCAAGAGACCACCCGAGTTCTAACTCAGGCAGCTCTTGACCGTCGCGAAGACAAGCTTGTTGGTCTCAAAGAGAACGTGATCATCGGCAAGCTGATTCCTGCGGGAACCGGTTTGAAGCAGTATCGCAACATTTCGGTCGAAGCTACAGAAGCAGCTAAGAACGAGAAGTATCCAAACCGCATTTGGGCAGAACCAATCGAAACCCCAGGAGCTCTTGCTGCTGACGCGTTTAGTGCGGTTAACCTGTTCTCATCAACCTCACTCGAAGACTATTCAACCAACGAGTAAGTAAATCCATTTGACCCATCGGAGAGTCTTGCAGTAGGCTTGCATAAGCGTGTGCTAAGTAACACGCAGATGCCCTAGCAGCTTCAAACGCTCCGGTGGGCCACCGAACTTTAGAAACGCCAAAATGGCGTATCAAAGCTTGCAAATCAGTAACATCCGAACAAGGAGAAGCAGTGCCAACAATTCAGCAGTTGGTCCGCAAGGGACGCACGGCAAAGGTCAGCAAGACCAAGACCCCTGCGCTTAAGGCCAGCCCACAGCGCCGCGGTGTTTGCACCCGTGTGTACACCACCACCCCAAAGAAGCCGAACTCGGCTCTTCGCAAGGTGGCACGTGTCAAGCTAAGCAACGGTATCGAAGTTACCGCCTACATCCCTGGTGAGGGCCACAACCTTCAGGAGCACTCAATGGTGCTCGTGCGTGGTGGCCGTGTTAAAGACCTACCAGGTGTCCGTTACAAGATCGTCCGCGGTGCTCTAGACACCCAGGCAGTTAAGAACCGTAAGCAGGCTCGTAGCCAATACGGTGCAAAGAAGGGTAAGTAATGCCTCGCAAAGGTCCAGTATCAAAGCGCCCGGTCGTAGCCGACCCAGTTTATGGCTCACCTGTCGTTTCACAGCTAGTAAACAAGATCTTGCTTGACGGCAAGAAGAGCTTGGCTGAGCAGATTGTTTATGGTGCCCTTGAGGGTGCTAAGAACAAGAGCGGCGCCGAAGCAGTTGTATTGCTAAAGAAGGCTCTAGACAACGTGCGCCCAACCGTTGAGGTTCGCTCACGTCGTGTTGGTGGCTCGACCTACCAGGTTCCAGTTGAGGTTAAGGCACACCGTGCCAACACTTTGGCTATGCGCTGGTTGGTTAGCTATGCCAAGGCACGTCGCGAAAAGACCATGACTGAGCGTTTGATGAACGAGATTCTCGATGCATCTAACGGTCTTGGCGCTGCTGTTAAGCGTCGCGAAGACACTCACAAGATGGCTGAATCAAACAAGGCTTTCGCTCACTACCGCTGGTAGCAAGCGCCTACATCCGCTTGTTAACTTCGTGTTTAGCAAGCGGATGTATTTTCTTTTTTAGACTTCATTAACCAAATAACACTCGGAGGAATCCCGTGGCACAAGACGTGCTTACCGACCTGAACAAGGTTCGCAACATTGGCATCATGGCTCACATCGACGCCGGCAAGACGACCACAACTGAGCGCATCTTGTTCTACACCGGTATTACTCACAAGATTGGTGAAGTGCACGATGGTGCAGCCACCATGGACTGGATGGAACAAGAGCAAGAGCGTGGCATCACGATCACCTCTGCTGCAACCACCTGTTTCTGGAACAAGAACCAGATCAACATCATCGACACCCCAGGTCACGTTGACTTTACCGTTGAGGTAGAGCGTTCATTGCGTGTTCTTGACGGTGCTGTAGCTGTCTTCGACGGCAAAGAGGGTGTTGAGCCTCAGTCAGAGACCGTTTGGCGTCAGGCTGACAAATATGACGTGCCTCGCATCTGTTTCGTAAACAAGATGGACAAACTTGGTGCTGACTTCTATTTCACAGTTGACACAATCATCAACCGTCTTGGCGCGAAGCCACTTGTTATTCAGTTGCCAATCGGCGCTGAGAGCACCTTCGCCGGTGTTGTTGACCTAGTTGAGATGCGTGCCCTAACCTGGCGCGGCGACGTCGAAATGGGCGCAAAGTACACCGTCGAAGAGATTCCAGCTGACCTTGTTGACAAGGCCAACGAATACCGCACACTTCTTCTAGAAGCCGTTGCTGAAACCGACGAGCAGCTAATGGAGAAATACTTCGCAGGCGAAGAGCTAACCGTTGCTGAAATCAAGAAGGCCATTCGCCACTTGACCATCAACTCGATCATGTACCCAATTCTTTGTGGCTCAGCCTTCAAGAACAAGGGTGTTCAGCCAATGCTCGACGCAGTTATTGACTACCTACCAAGCCCGCTAGACGTTGCTTCCGTTGAGGGTGGAGACCCGCGTGACGAAGAGATTCGTCTAACCCGCGAACCTTCATCAACAGCCCCATTCGCAGCTCTTGCGTTCAAGGTTATGACCCACCCATTCTTCGGTCGCTTGACTTACATTCGTGTTTATTCAGGTGCAGCTAACCAGGGTGACCAGGTTATTAACTCAACCAAGGGCAAGAAGGAGCGCATCGGCAAGCTATTCCAGATGCACGCCAACAAAGAAAACCCGGTTGAGTCTGTAACCGCTGGCCACATCTATGCAGCTATTGGTCTAAAAGACACCACCACTGGTGACACACTTTGTGACCCAGACAACCAAATCGTTCTTGAGTCGATGACCTTCCCAGAGCCAGTTATCTCGGTTGCTATCGAACCAAAGACCAAGGGTGACCAAGAGAAGCTTGGCCTAGCAATTCAGAAGCTAGCCGAAGAAGACCCGACTTTCCGCGTTGAGCACGACCACGAGACCGGCCAGACCGTTATCTCGGGCATGGGCGAGCTTCACCTTGACATTCTTGTTGACCGCATGCGTCGCGAGTTCAAGGTTGAGGCTAACGTTGGTAAGCCACAGGTTGCCTACCGCGAGACCATTCGTCGCGCTGTTGACAAGTATGACTACACCCACAAGAAGCAGACCGGTGGTTCAGGTCAGTTCGCTAAGGTGCAGATCAAGCTTGAGCCTATGGAAGTTGAAGGCGACAAGACTTACGAATTCGTAAACGCTGTTACCGGTGGTCGCGTTCCTCGCGAATACATCCCAAGCGTTGACGCGGGCATCCAAGACGCTATGCAGGTTGGAACCCTTGCGGGTTACCCAATGGTTGGTGTTAAGGCTTCACTACTTGACGGCCAGTACCACGACGTTGACTCGTCTGAAATGGCGTTTAAGATTGCCGGATCGATCGCTTTCAAGGAAGCATCGCGTCTAGCAAACCCTGTACTACTCGAGCCGTTGATGGCCGTCGAGGTTCGCACCCCTGAAGAATACATGGGTGACGTAATCGGTGACCTAAACTCTCGTCGTGGTCAGATTCAGTCGATGGATGACGCCTCTGGCGTAAAGGTCGTTCGCGCCCTTGTTCCATTGTCAGAAATGTTCGGTTACGTTGGTGACCTGCGCTCGAAGACTTCGGGCCGCGCGGTCTATTCGATGACTTTCGAAACCTATTCTGAGGTTCCAAAGGCTGTCGCTGACGCAATCGTTCAGAAGGCCAAAGGCGAGTAGTAGTTTTACTAACACCGCTCAAACCTAGTAATATCAAAGCAATCCCAAAATCTCTTCGGGCAAAAGTGTCCGATGATTTACTACGAGTCCTGAGGAGGACCCATCATGGCTAAGGCGAAATTCGAGCGCACCAAGCCGCACGTCAACATCGGTACTATCGGTCACGTTGACCACGGTAAGACCACTTTGACTGCTGCTATTACCAAGGTGCTTCACGACAAGTATCCAACCCTAAACACTGCGTCAGCGTTTGACCAGATCGACAACTCGCCTGAAGAAAAGCAGCGCGGTATTACGATCAACATCTCACACGTTGAGTACCAGACCGAAAAGCGCCACTACGCACACGTAGACGCTCCAGGCCACGCTGACTACATCAAGAACATGATCACCGGTGCTGCTCAGATGGACGGCGCTATTCTTGTTGTTGCTGCAACTGACGGCCCAATGCCTCAGACCCGCGAGCACGTTCTTCTTGCTCGTCAGGTTGGCGTTCCTTACATCGTTGTGGCTCTAAACAAGTCAGACATGGTTGACGACGAAGAAATCCTAGAGCTTGTTGAGGTTGAGGTTCGCGACCTACTATCAAGCCAGGAGTTCCCTGGTGACGACGCTCCTGTTGTTCGCGTTTCAGCTCTAAAGGCTCTTGAAGGCGACGCAACCTGGGGTGCAACTGTTCTTGCACTTATGGACGCAGTTGACGAGAACGTGCCTGAGCCTGTTCGCGACACCGAGCGCCCATTCTTGATGCCTGTTGAAGACGTGTTCACCATCACTGGTCGTGGCACCGTTGTTACCGGCAAGATCGAGCGTGGCCAGATCAAGGTTAACGAAGAAGTTGAAATCGTGGGCATCCGCGACAAGGCAAAGACCACCGTTACCGGTATCGAAATGTTCCGCAAGCTACTCGACTATGCAGAGGCTGGCGAGAACGTTGGTCTATTGCTACGTGGTACCAAGCGTGAAGACGTTGAGCGTGGTCAGGTTCTAGTAAAGCCTGGTTCAGTAACCCCTCACACCAACTTCGAGGCGAACGTCTACATCCTTTCAAAAGATGAAGGTGGCCGTCACAACCCGTTCTATGCAAACTACCGTCCACAGTTCTACTTCCGTACAACTGACGTGACTGGTGTTATCACCCTTCCTGCAGGCACCGAAATGGTTATGCCTGGCGACACCACTGAGATGACCGTTGAGCTCATCCAGCCAATCGCTATGGAGGAGGGCCTACGCTTCGCTATTCGTGAAGGTGGCCGCACCGTAGGCGCAGGTACCGTTGTAAAGATCAACAAGTAGTCTCTACTTAGATCTCAAAAGAACCCTCAGGCTTCGGCTTGAGGGTTCTTTTATTTAAGTGGCGGTGCTTCTTGCGACGGATGCTTCGCTACCCGGCGACTAGTTACCCAGCGACTGGTTGCCCAAAGCGATAGGTGTTGCCGTCGGCGTCGCGCAACCAAAACTCGCGCATGTGCCAGGTCTGATCGCTGGCTGTTGTTTGAGCATGCGCGGCGAGATCATCGACGTTATCAACCCTGAAATAAACCACGACCGGCCCAACACCATCGCCGCGCGATTCACTCGCATGCACGACCGCGCCGTCGGGGTGAACAAACTCGGCATACATGAGGCCTTGGCCAGCGTTGTGTTGCCAGGCGAGGTCGAAACCGACCTTGGTTAGAGTCTCATGGGCAATCGCAAATTCGCTGACTGGAATCACAGGAATCGTTTGTTCAAGCATTGTCAAAGGCTAAATCCATGCAGATTTTGGTTCTTCGCGCAAAACGCCGTGGATAGTAGTGATTTGATTCGCCATTAACTTGCAATGACACGCCATGATGTGGCAAGATAGTCAAGTTCGCAAATTTGCGTGGTATAAATCACGCACACCGCAGGCAACTTGCAGCTCAGCTTTGATACAAAAAAGTTGAAGCGTGCCGGCCGCGGCAAGAACAGAAAATTATCCGATCAAACTTTGTTTGACTTTCGCGTGAGTTTTTCGCGCGACACGCCCGACAGCGTGGGTCGGAGTAGCAGTACCCCACCGGGTTCATGCCGAAAGGCATTCCGATGGGTTTTGACAGAAGAACAGTGGTGCAACACAAGTAGTGCTACTAAAGCGTCCCGTGCCGAAAGGTGCGGGTGTGAATGAGAGCGAGTCAATATGGCGGCTAACAAAATCCGCATCCGACTAAAGTCGTATGACCACGAGGTCATCGATTCGTCGGCGCGCAAGATTGTCGACACGGTTACCCGTGCCGGCGCCACCGTTGTAGGTCCAGTTCCACTGCCTACCGAGAAGAACGTAGTCTGTGTGATTCGTTCACCTCACAAATACAAAGACAGCCGCGAGCACTTCGAGATGCGCACCCACAAGCGCGTAATCGACATCATCGACCCAACTCCTAAAGCAGTTGACTCGTTGATGCGTCTTGACTTGCCTGCTGATGTCAACATCGAGATCAAGCTCTAAGGAAACCCATGACTACCGAAAACAAGACTGTTAAGGGTCTGCTCGGCAAGAAGCTGGGCATGACTCAGGTTTGGGACGAAAACAACAAGTTGGTTCCAGTTACCGTTATCGAGGCTGGCTCAAACGTTGTTACCCAGATCAAGAACCTAGAGACCGATGGCTACAACGCCATTCAGGTTGCCTACGGCGCAATCGACCCTCGCAAGGTGAACCAGCCAACTTCTGGCCACTTCGCCAAGGCAGGCGTTAACCCACGTCGTCACATCGCAGAAATTCGCACAGCTGACGCCGCTTCTTACGAAGTTGGCCAAGAGCTTGGTGTTGAGGTTCTCGAAGCCGGCATCAAGGTTGACGTTGTTGGCACCAGCAAGGGTAAAGGCTTCGCTGGCCACATGAAGCGTCACGGCTTTCACGGTGTAGGTGCATCTCACGGTGCTCACCGCAACCACCGCAAGCCAGGTTCGATCGGTGCATCATCGACTCCATCACGCGTGTTCAAGGGCACTCGCATGGCTGGTCGCATGGGTACAGACCGTGTCACCACACTAAACCTCACCCTGCACGCAGTTGACGCCGAGCGCGGTCTATTGCTTGTAAAGGGTGCCGTGCCAGGCCCTAAGGGTCAGCTCGTATTCGTTCGCAATGCAGTGAAGGGAGCGTAACCCCATGTCAGAAAACAGCAAGGTTGACGTTCTAGACGTTCAGGGCAAGAAGGCCGGCTCAATCGACCTTCCGGCTGAACTTTTCGATGTTCAGGCAAACGTTCCACTTATTCACCAGGTTGTTGTTGCACAGTTGGCAGCTGCTCGTCAGGGCACCCAGTCAACCAAGCGTCACGGTGAAGTTTCTGGAACAGGTAAGAAGCCTTTCAAGCAAAAGGGAACCGGTCGCGCCCGTCAGGGTTCGCTTCGTGCACCTCAGATGCGCGGCGGTTGGGTTGCACATGGTCCAAAGCCACGTGACTACGACCAGCGCACTCCTAAGAAGATGATCGCAGCTGCAATCAAGGGTGCTCTTTCAGACCGTGCCCGCAACGGCCGTCTGCACGTAGTATCAGCTTTTGCACAGGGCGAAGCTCCTTCAACCAAGGCAGCATCAGCTTTCTTGGCTACCGTAACCCAGCGCAAGAACGTTCTAGTAGTCCTAGACCGTTCAGACGACTTGAGCTACAAGAGCCTACGCAACTTGCAGACCGTTCACGTTCTGCCTGTTGACCAGATCAACGCTTATGACGTAATCGTTAGCGACGACGTTGTGTTCACCAAGGCCGCACTTGAGGCCTACATCGCGGGTCCTGCTAAGGGCGCATCGGTCAAGGCCGCTGCAAGCTCAGCTGAGATCAAGGAGGCCTAATCATGACTGCTCTAAACAAGAACGTTCGTGACGTAATCATCAAGCCTGTTGTTTCTGAAAAGAGCTACAGCTTGATCGACCAGGGTAAATACACTTTCGAAGTTGACCCTCGTTCAAACAAGACCGAAATCAAGCAGGCCATTGAAAACATTTTCAAGGTTGAGGTTGCTTCGGTTAACACCTTGAACCGCGTTGGCAAAGTGCGCCGCACCAAGTTTGGTGTTGGCAAGCGCAAAGACACCAAGCGCGCCATCGTCACCTTGAAGTCGGGCACCATCGACATCTTCACAAACGTCGGTTAACCCCAAGGCCAAAGAGGAATTTAGAAAATGGGAATTCGCAAATACAAGCCAACGACCCCTGGTCTGCGTGGTTCATCGGTATCAGATTTCGCCGAGATCACTCGCTCAACTCCAGAGAAGTCATTGCTTCGCCCGCTGCACAAGACCGGTGGCCGCAACGCTTCAGGTCGCATCACGACTCGTCACATCGGTGGTGGCCACAAGCGCCAGTACCGTGTCATTGACTTCCGTCGCCACGACAAAGATGGTGTTCCGGCAACCGTTGCTCACATCGAGTACGACCCGAACCGCACTGCTCGCATCGCTCTGCTTCACTATGCAGACGGCGAAAAGCGCTACATCATCGCGCCTAACAAGCTAAAGCAGGGCGACCGCATTGAGCAGGGCCCAACAGCCGACATCAAGCCAGGTAACAACCTGCCACTAAAGAACATCCCAGTGGGTACCGTGATTCACGCCATTGAGTTGAAGCCTGGTGGCGGTGCAAAGCTTGGTCGTTCAGCTGGTGCAAGCATCCGTCTCGTTGCTAAAGATGGACCATATGCGCAGCTTCGTCTGCCATCTGGTGAAATTCGCAACGTTGACGCTCGCTGCCGTGCTTCGATTGGTGAAGTTGGCAACGCCGAACAGTCAAACATCAACTGGGGTAAGGCCGGCCGCATGCGTTGGAAGGGCGTTCGCCCAACCGTTCGTGGTGTAGCTATGAACCCTGTTGATCACCCACACGGTGGTGGTGAAGGTAAGACCTCTGGTGGTCGTCACCCAGTAACACCTTGGGGTCAGGCAGAGGGCCGCACCCGCAAGCCAAACCTTCCGAGCGACAAGTTGATCGTTCGTCGTCGTACCGTTGGCAAGAAGCGCTAGTAGGAGTCTGAACATATGCCACGCAGTCTAAAGAAGGGCCCGTTTGTTGACGACCACCTTTTCAAAAAGGTAGTCAAGCAAAACGAAGCCGGAACCAAAAACGTAATCAAGACCTGGTCACGTCGCTCGATGATCGTTCCTGCAATGTTGGGTCACACCATCGCAGTGCACGACGGTCGCAAGCACATCCCAGTATTCGTTAGCGAGACCATGGTTGGTCACAAGCTAGGCGAATTCTCACCAACCCGCACCTTCCGTGGTCACGTGAAGGACGACAAGAAGGGTCGCCGCAAGTAAGCGGCGCCTGAGAAGACGAGAGGAAAGACAATGGAAGCAGTCGCACGTGTGCGCCACATCCGCGTCACCCCAATGAAAGCTCGCCGCGTCGTTAACCTGATCCGCGGCAAGCAGGCAACTGAGGCACTAGCAATCTTGAAGTTTGCTCCACAGGCAGCCAGCGTTCCAATCTACAAGTTGGT
This sequence comes from Actinomycetota bacterium, assembly GCA_039804775.1. Lineage (GTDB taxonomy): Bacteria > Actinomycetota > Actinomycetes > Actinomycetales > Microbacteriaceae > Rhodoluna. The sequence continues at coordinate 45,731 of JBDLVN010000046.1, read as the reverse complement.
TCACGCTGCTATGGCAAACGCAAAGGTCAAAGCTGACGCAGCTAACACTTACTTTGATGAAGACGACCTAATCGTTTCGGCAGCATTTGTTGACGAAGGCACCACGCTTAAGCGCTTCATGCCACGTGCCCAGGGACGCGCATTCCGCATCCTAAAGCGCACCAGCCACATCACCATTGTGGTTGCTACCCCAGATGAACTTGCTGACAAGGCAAGCGCGCAGAAGACGAGGAACAACTAATGGGTCAAAAAGTAAACCCATACGGCTTTCGCCTTGGAATCACAACCGACCACGTGTCGCGTTGGTTCGCAGACTCAACCAAAAAGGGTCAGCGCTACCAAGACTATGTAACCGAAGACATCAAGATTCGCGCGCTTCTAACCAGCCGCCTTGACCGTGCCGGTGTTTCTCGTGTTGAAATCGAGCGCACTCGTGACCGTGTTCGCGTTGACATTCACACTGCACGCCCGGGCTTGGTTATCGGTCGCCGTGGTGAAGAGGCAGAGAAGATCCGCGCTTCGCTCGAGACTCTAACCAAGAAGCAGATTCAGCTAAACATTCTTGAGGTTAAGAACCCAGAGATGGACGCCCAGCTTGTAGCACAGGGTGTTGCTGAGCAGCTTGCTAGCCGTGTTGCATTCCGTCGCGCCATGCGCAAGGGCATGCAGGGCGCTATGCGTCAGGGTGCAAAGGGTATTCGTATTCAGTGTGCCGGTCGTCTTGGCGGCGCTGAAATGTCACGTTCAGAGTTCTACCGCGAAGGTCGTGTTCCACTACACACCCTTCGTGCAAACATCGACTACGGCTTCTATGAGGCCAAGACCACTTTCGGTCGCATCGGTGTGAAGGTTTGGATCTACAAGGGTGACATCACCAACAAGGAGCTTGCTCGTGAGCAGGCCAACGCTAAACCAGTTCGCAACAACGACCGCGATGGCCGCGGATCAGACCGTCCACGTCGTGGCGCTGCTCCTCGCGCAGAAGCACCGGCTGTTGCAGCAGTAGCAACGGAGGCATAATCATGTTGATTCCACGTCGTGTCAAGCACCGCAAGCAGCACCACCCAAAGCGTTCAGGCGCATCAAAGGGTGGCACAACTGTGAACTTCGGTGAGTACGGTATTCAGGCACTAACCCCTGCATACGTCACCAACCGTCAGATTGAGTCAGCGCGTATCGCAATGACTCGTCACATCAAGCGTGGTGGAAAAGTCTGGATCAACATCTTTCCAGACCGTCCACTAACCAAGAAGCCTGCCGAAACCCGCATGGGTTCAGGTAAGGGTTCACCAGAGTGGTGGGTAGCCAGCGTTAAGCCTGGTCGCGTGCTTTTCGAAGTTAGCGGCGTTTCAGAGCAGCTAGCCCGCGAAGCAATGACTCGCGCTATCCACAAGCTCCCACTAAAAGCTCGCATCATCAAGCGCGAAGAAGGTGACGCATAATGGCGATCGGTTCAGAGAACCTAACCCCAGAAAGCCTCGACAAGATTGAAGACTCAGTTCTAGTCGAAGAGCTCAAGAAAGCTAAAGAAGAGCTTTTCAACTTGCGTTTTCAGTCGGCCACCGGCCAGCTAGAGAGCCACGGACGTTTGCGTGCTGTAAAGCGCGACATCGCCCGCATCTACACCATCATTCGTGAGCGTGAACTCGGCATTCGTGCCGTTCCAGCTGCGGCAGCCGCTGCCCCAGCAACCAAGGCAAAGAAGGCTGCAGCTGCCCCAGCTGTCGCAACTGAGGAGGCATAACCATGGCTGAAGCAAACAACGCAGCAGCATCGGCTGAGGCAACCGCTGAAGAAACTCGTGGTTACCGCAAGACCCGTCGTGGCTATGTAGTCAGCGACAAAATGAACAAGACCATCGTTGTTGAGGTTGAAGACCGCGTAAAGCACCCGCTTTATGGCAAGGTTATTCGCCGCAGCAACAAGGTCAAGGCTCACGACGAGCTTAACTCAGCAGGCATTGGCGACCTCGTGATCATCAGCGAGACCCGTCCATTGTCAGCCACCAAGAACTGGCGTCTAGTCGAAATCGTCGAAAAGGCCAAGTAAACCCCTGGGGTCTCGCAAAATCGAGCGCCCCACTATCAAGGAGTAACAAATGCTTCAGCAGGAGTCACGACTCAAAGTTGCCGATAACACCGGCGCTAAGGAGCTACTCGTCATTCGCGTGCTAGGCGGCTCAAAGCGTCGCTATGCAGGCTTGGGTGACATCATCGTATGCACCGTTAAAGACGCCATCCCTGGCGGCAACGTCAAAAAGAGTGACGTCGTCAAGGCTGTAATCGTTCGCACCAAAAAAGAGACCCGTCGCCCAGACGGTTCATACATCAAGTTCGACGAGAACGCAGCAGTGATCATCAAGAATGACGGCGAGCCTCGCGGCACCCGCATTTTCGGCCCAGTTGGCCGTGAGCTTCGCGACAAGAAGTTCATGAAGATCATCTCGCTAGCCCCGGAGGTTATTTAATCATGGCGACCATCAAGAAGGGTGACCTAGTTCAGGTCATCACCGGCAAGAAGCAAGACCGCGGCGGCGACCGCGGCAAGCAGGGCCACGTTTTGAGCATCGACAAAGAGCGCAACCGCGTTATCGTCGAAGGCATCAACATCGTGACCAAGCACACCAAGGTTTCTCAGACCGAGCGCGGCACAAAGACTGGTGGAATCGAGACCGTTGAGGCTCCGATCCACATTTCAAACGTGGCGCTAATCGACCCATCGAGCAAAAAGCCAACCCGCATCGGCGTTCGCTTTGAGACCGTTGTAAAAGACGGCGTCAAGAAGACCGTTCGCGTTCGCGTTGCTAAGAAGTCAGGTAAGGACATCTAATGACTGACGCAACTGTAAAAGCAACCAAGGCAGCGCCAAAGAAGGCTGCAGCAAAAGCTGCTGTTGCTGGCAAGCCACTTCCTCGTCTAAAGCAGCAATACCGCGATGAAATCATCGCCAAGCTAACGGCAGAGTTCGGTTTCAGCAACCCACACCAGGTTCCTAACCTGACCAAGATCGTTGTAAACATGGGTGTTGGCGACGCTGCTAAAGATGGCAAGCTAATCGACGGCGCGATTCGCGACCTAACCGCGATCACTGGCCAGAAGCCACAGGTTAACTTGGCTCGCAAGTCAATCGCTCAGTTCAAGCTTCGTGAGGGCCAAGCAATTGGTGCACACGTAACCTTGCGCGGCGACCGCATGTGGGAGTTCCTAGACCGCCTTTTGGCTCTAGCGCTACCTCGTATTCGTGACTTCCGTGGCCTAAAGCCAAACCAGTTCGATGGCAACGGTAACTACACCTTCGGCCTCGCAGAACAGTCAGTGTTCCACGAGATCGACCAAGACAAGATTGACCGTGCTCGCGGTATGGACATCACTTTTGTGACTACTGCCAAGACCAACGACGAGGGCCGTGCGCTTCTAACCGCACTCGGCTTCCCTTTCCAGACCAACTAATCATCGGATAGGTCCAGCTGCTCGTAAAGCTTCTGGAAACCACCGAGAGAGGCGCAACAAAATGACAATGACAGATCCGGTCGCAGACTTTCTGACCCGTCTGCGCAATGCCAACAGCGCGTATCACGAGTCGGCTAGCCTGCCTTACAGCAAGCTAAAGGCTAAGATCGCAGAAATCCTCAAGTCTGAGGGTTACATTGCTGGCTTTGCAGTAGCAGATGCAGAAGTAGGCAAGACGCTTACTATCGACCTAAAGTACGGCCCAAACCGCGAGCGTTCAATCGCTGGCATCAAGCGCGTTTCAAAGCCAGGTCTTCGTGTTTACGCGAAGTCAACCGAGCTTCCTCGTGTTCTTGGCGGCCTAGGTATCGCAATCCTTTCAACATCGTCAGGTCTTCTGACTGACCGTCAAGCAGCCAAGAAGGGAGTAGGCGGAGAAGTTGTCGCCTACGTTTGGTAATCAGACATGTCACGTATTGGTAGATTGCCGATTCCGGTTCCAGCTGGCGTCGAAGTAAAGATCGTTGAAAACGTTGTGACAGTCAAGGGCCCTAAGGGCACTTTGGTTCACACTGTTCCTGCACCGATTCAGGCTGTTCTCGAAGAGAGCACCGTTGTGGTTACCCGCCCAGATGACGAGCGCAACTCGCGTTCACTTCACGGCCTAACCCGCACCCTAATCGCAAACCAGATTCACGGAGTAACTCAGGGCTACACCAAGGGCCTAGAGATTGTTGGTACCGGTTACCGTGTTACCGCCAAGGGCTCTGACATTGAATTCGCACTTGGATATTCACACCCGATTTTGGTCAAGGCGCCTGAGGGCATCACCTTCACCGTTGAGGGAAACACCAAGCTTTCTGTATCAGGTATCGACAAGCAGGCTGTGGGTGAGGTTGCTGCCAACCTTCGCAAGCTTCGCAAGCCAGAGCCATACAAGGGCAAGGGTGTGCGCTATGCCGGCGAAGTTGTTCGTCGCAAGGCCGGAAAGAGCGGTAAGTAATCATGGGTCTAACTAGCAAAACTCGCGGCAAGAGCAAAAGCGCTGCCCGCACCCGTCGTCACCTACGTCTTCGCAAGAAGATCGTCGGTAGCGCACTTCGTCCACGTCTAGTGGTCACTCGTTCAGCACGTCACGTATTCGTTCAGATCGTTGACGACGCCCAGGGTCACACCTTGGCATCGGCTTCGACCATGGAAGCCGAGCTACGTTCGTTCGCTGGCGACAAGACCGCTAAGTCAACTGAGGTTGGCAAGCTTGTAGCTAAGCGCGCACTAGCCGCTGGCATCACCGAGGTTGTTTTTGACCGCGGTGGCAACAAGTATGCAGGTCGCGTTGCTGCGATTGCCGAAGGCGCACGTGAAGGTGGGCTGACACTATGAGTCAAGAAGTCAAGGAGACAACCGTGGCAACTGAAGAAGCTGCAACAACTGTTACCACTGAAGTCGCTGAGCCAAACGAGCGCGAAGCTCGTCGTGGCAGCCGTGACCGCGCCCCTCGTGGGGAGCGTCGCGACCGCGAAGAGACTAAGAGCCCTTTCTTGGAGCGCGTTGTAACAATCAACCGCGTTTCGAAGGTGGTTCAGGGTGGTCGTCGCTTTAGCTTCACCGCACTAGTTGTTGTCGGTGACGGCAACGGTCTAGTTGGCGTTGGCTACGGCAAGGCAAAAGAAGTTCCAGCCGCGATCGCCAAGGGCGTTGAAGAGGCAAAGAAGAACTTCTTCCGCGTTCCACGCGTTTCAAGCACCATTCCTCACCCAGTTCAGGGTGAAGCTGCTGCCGGTGTAGTTTTGCTGCGCCCAGCATCACAGGGAACCGGTGTTATCGCTGGCGGTCCAGTTCGTGCCGTACTTGAGTGCGCAGGAATCCACGATGTTCTAAGCAAGTCGCTCGGTTCATCGAACACAATCAACATCGTTCACGCCACCGTCGCAGCTTTGCGCCAGCTCGAAGAGCCAGCAGCAGTTGCAGCACGCCGTGGCCTTCCGATTGACCAAGTAGCCCCAGCTGGTTTGCTACGTCAGCAAGAAGCAAAGGTAGGTGCCTAATGGCTACTCGTCTAAAGGTGACCCAGATTAAGAGTGAAATTGGTGGCAAGCCAAATCACCGCGAGACCCTTCGCACCCTCGGCCTGAAGCGCATTGGCGACATCATCGTCAAAGAAGACAGCCCGTCGGTTCGCGGCATGGTTCGTGCGGTTGCACACCTTGTTACCGTTGAGGAGATCAACTAATGGCTGAAGAGACCAAGTCAGCTGCTGCAAAGCCAGCTGCTGAAAAGAAGCCTGCTGCTGCAAAGGCTGCTGCCCCAAAGGCCGCCGCTGCTAAGCCTGCAACCGAGAAAGCACCTGCAAAGGCTGCTGCTCCAAAGGCTGACGCAAAGCCAGCTGCTGAAAAGAAGGCACCTGCAAAGGCTGCCCCTAAGGCTGCTAAGGCCGACGCTGGCGAGAAGGTGCAACTTCTAAAGGTGCACCACCTTCGCCCAGCTGAAGGTTCAAAGAAAGAGCGCACTCGCGTTGGTCGTGGTGAAGGTTCGAAGGGTAAAACCTCGGGTCGTGGAACCAAGGGTACCAAGGCTCGTTACCAGGTTCGCCCTGGCTTCGAGGGAGGTGGCGTGCGTCTAGTTATGCGCACTCCTAAGCTTCGTGGTTTCAAGAACCCGTTCCGCGTGGAATACCAGGTTGTCAACATTGACCGTCTAGCCGAGCTGTACCCAGCCGGTGGCGACGTAACCGTTGCTGATTTGGTAGCCAAAGGTGCCGTTCGCGATAACGAGCTCGTAAAAGTGCTCGGCAACGGTGACATCTCGGTTAAGCTAAACGTTAGTGTCGACAAGGTTTCAGCATCAGCTGCTGAAAAGATTGTCGCCGCTGGTGGCTCAGTTAAAAACTAGTCATCGACTAGTTCACACCCGCCTGGAGGCCTAATTGCTAAGCGCCATCGTTCGTGTATTTCGCACCCGCGACCTACGCAACAAACTAGCCTTTACACTCGCAATCGTCGCGTTGTACCGATTGGGATCATTCATCCCTGCTCCATTGGTCAACTACGGCAACGTGCAGTCGTGTCTAACGCAAACTCAGAACACTAGTGGTCTTTATGAACTAGTGAACCTGTTCAGCGGTGGCGCTTTGCTCCAGCTTTCAATCTTTGCGCTGGGTATCATGCCGTACATCACGTCATCGATTATCATTCAGCTGCTTCGTGTAGTGATTCCTCGCTTTGAGGCACTTCACAAAGAAGGTCAGTCGGGCCAGGCAACTTTGACCCAGTACACCCGTTACCTAACCATTGCCTTGGCAGTGCTTCAGTCAACCACGTTGATTGCTGTTGCTCGCTCAGGCACCCTGTTTGGTTCGAAGTGTAACCTCCCAATTTTGACCGACACCACTCCGGTTTCTCTTGCACTTATGGTCTTGACCATGACTGCAGGCACCGGCTTGATCATGTGGATGGGTGAGCTCATCACTGAGCACGGCATCGGCAACGGTATGTCGCTCTTGATTTTCACCTCAATCGCATCGCGTTTTCCGCAGTCACTTGCTTCAATCGCGAACACCAAGAGCATCGAAACTCTTCTAATCGTTCTCGGTGTTGGTGTGGTTATCGTTGCACTTGTTATTTTGGTTGAGCAGTCACAGCGCCGCGTGCCTGTGCAGTATGCAAAGCGCATGATTGGTCGTCGTGAATACGGCGGTCAGAGCACTTACATCCCAATCAAGGTGAACATGGCCGGCGTTGTGCCAGTTATCTTCGCATCAAGCTTGCTCTACCTACCTGGTCTAGTTGCGCAGTTCAACCAGCCAGACAAGAACGGCAACGTTGCACCTTGGGTTTCTTTTGTTTCTGACTACCTAACCCGTGGTGACCACCCGCTTTACATGCTTCTCTACTTCTTAATGATTGTTGGCTTCACATTCTTCTATGTGGCTATCACCTTCAACCCTGAAGAGGTTAGTGACAACATCAAGCAGTCAGGTGGCTTTATTCCTGGCATTCGCGCTGGTCGCCCGACCACCGAATACCTTGAATACGTTCTTAGCCGCATCACGTTCCCAGGCGCTCTTTACCTAGGCTTGATTGCACTGATTCCGCTAGTTTCATTCTCGCTAATCGGCGCAAACCAGAACTTCCCGTTCGGTGGAACCTCAATTCTCATCATCGTTGGTGTTGGTCTTGAGACCGTCAAGCAGATCAGCGCCCAGATGGAACAGCGAAACTACGAAGGTCTTCTGCGATGAGCCGGTTTCTCTTGATTGGCGCTCCAGGCGCTGGCAAGGGAACCCAAGCTGAGCGCCTAGCGCAAACATTTGGTATTCCTGCAATCTCAACCGGTGACATTTTTCGCTTCAATGTGAAAAATGAAACCGAGTTGGGCAAGCAGGCCAAAGCGTTTATGGACCGCGGCGAATACGTTCCCGACAGCCTAACTAACGACCTAGTTCGCGATCGACTTTCACAAGCCGACGCTGAAGCTGGTTTTTTGCTTGACGGGTACCCTCGCACCGGTGACCAGGTCATCGAGCTTGACAGCATCCTAGAATCTCAAGGCAACGGCCTTGACGTTGTGATTCAACTCACGGCCGACACCGACGAGGTTGTTCGTCGCCTGTTGAACCGTGCCATTGAGCAGGGTCGCGCCGACGACACCGAACCGGTCATTCGTCACCGTCTTGCAGTTTATGAAGAGCAAACCGCCCCGCTAATCAGCATTTATGCAGCTCGCGGCAACGTGATCATGATTGACGGTCTTGGCGAAGTAACCGAGGTTACCGAGCGCATTCTCGAAGCTCTCGCAGCTCGCGGCTTTGAGCCAAACCTCTAATAAACCGCACCAACCGATTCGCGATCGCTAAGGCAAAATGTCTCGAAGCAAGTTTCAACTCAAAACCAATGACAACATTATTGCAATGCGTCGTGCTGGTTTGGCCACAGCAGCAGCTCTAGCTGCAGTTCGCGATGCGGTTCACCCCGGCGTTTCAACCCTTGAACTCGACGCACTCGCCGAGGCTGCGATTGTCAAACTCGGCGGTCGTTCGAACTTTCAGCTTGTGCCTGGCTATTTTCACACCATCTGCGCTTCGATTAACGACGAGGTTGTGCACGGAATTCCTTCGGCCGATCGCATCTTGCAACCGGGCGACATTCTTTCTATTGACGCTGGCGCTGAGATCGACGGATGGAACGGTGATGCAGCCATCACGGTGATCGTTCCTGGTGGCGACGCCGAGCTGACTAAAAAGCGTCAACACCTAAGTGATGTCACCGAGAACTCGCTTTGGGCTGGCATTGCCTCGCTGGCAACTGCTGGCCGCTTGAATGACATTGGCACCGCGGTCGAGAACGCCGTGAATAACGCCGGAACTTTTGGCATTCTCGAACACTATGTCGGTCACGGCATTGGTCGCAGCATGCACGAAGATCCACCAGTGTTCAACTATCGCACGCGCGACACTGGCCCAAAGGTCAAGCCAGGGCTTGTAATTGCTATCGAGCCGATGGTTACTGCTGGCAGTGAAGACACCAAAATTCTCGAGGATGGCTGGACTGTTTCGACCGTTGACGGCTCTGACGCTTCGCATTGGGAACATACCGTTGCCCGCCATGCAACTGGAATCTGGGTTTTGACCGAGCCAGATGGTGGCGCTGCAAAGTTGGCTAAGTTTGGCATCAAACCGGTTGCGCTGGGTAACTAGCTTTGGGCAGCTAGCTTTGCCCGGCTGGCTCTTTGCACCTGCGTCAAATCGCTTCGAAACCTGCACATTTTGGCGCAAAACTTTGGCGACACGCCGTTCTGGCGACGTTTTGAGAAAACAAATTTCCAATTAAGCGCTATTTGTCATAAGATGGAGTTTCGGCGTTTCTGCACGCAACCCCTAAATCGCAAGGTTTTTGTTGTCGTGCGCTCGTAACGTCGAAAATTTAGGTAGATAAGTGAGGCTATGGCCAACAAAGACGGTGTCATCGAAATCGAGGGCCAAGTTGTTGAAGCGCTTCCGAACGCAATGTTTCGGGTGGAGCTAACCAACGGTCACAAGGTTTTGGCGCACATTTCAGGAAAAATGCGTCAGCACTACATCAAGATCCTTCCTGAAGACCGCGTAATCGTTGAGCTCAGCACTTACGACCTCACACGAGGTCGCATCATTTATCGCTACAAATAAAGATTTGAACAAACTGGTCTGCAGAACGATTCAGGCCCCTAGAGAAGTAGTAAAGACATGAAGGTTAACCCAAGCGTTAAGAAGATTTGCGACAAGTGCAAGGTCATTCGCCGTCACGGTCGTGTCATGGTTATCTGCGAGAACCCTCGTCACAAGCAGCGCCAGGGCTAAATAAGTTTCACCCGCTGGTTTCGACCGGCACCGCGGTTCGCCGCAACAACTAAAAAGGCAACGATCAATCGAGTGCAGAGAGTCGCGAAAGTGACAATGTGCATGACAGGGCACCTTTGGTGAAGGCCAAAGCCGAGTAATCGGGCATCGTTGCTGCAGACCTTCGCAAAACAACAGGAGAAATCCCATGGCACGTGTTGCCGGAGCCGATATTCCAGACGCAAAACGCGTTGAAATCGCCCTTACCTACATCTACGGCATTGGCCGTACCCGCTCGGTTGAAATCCTTAAAGGTACCGAGATCGACAAAGACACTCGTGTCAAAAACCTAACCGACGACCAGTTGGTTGCTATTCGTGACTACATCGATGGCAACTACAAGGTTGAGGGTGACCTACGTCGTGACGTAGCAGCAGACATTCGCCGCAAGGTTGAAATCGGCAGCTACGAAGGCATTCGCCACCGCAAGGGTCTGCCAGTGCGCGGTCAGCGCACCAAGACCAACGCCCGCACCCGCAAGGGCCCGAAGCGCACCGTAGCCGGCAAGAAGAAGGCAGCTCGCAAGTAGCCCCCGCTACTAGCGACTGTTTATCAGGATTTAGGAGAGAATCATGGCAGCACCTAAGGCAAAAGCCGGCTCAGCAGCCCGCAAGCCACGCAAAAAAGACAAAAAGAACATCACCGTTGGCCAGGCTCACATCAAGAGCACGTTCAACAACACCATCGTTTCGATCACCGACTCAACCGGTGCCGTTATCTCATGGTCTTCATCTGGTGATGTTGGCTACAAGGGTTCACGCAAGTCGACTCCTTTCGCCGCTCAGCTAGCCGCTGAGTCAGCAGCTCGCAAGGCTCAGGAACACGGCCTAAAGAAGGTTGACGTTTTCGTGAAGGGCCCTGGCTCAGGTCGCGAAACCGCTATCCGTTCACTTCAGGCTGCTGGTCTAGAGGTTGGCACAATCAGCGACGTGACCCCACAGGCTCACAACGGCTGCCGCCCACCAAAGCGTCGTCGCGTCTAAGTTTTTTAAACATCTCGGATGCCCGCTGGCAAGTAATCGTTAGCGGGCGACCAAACCCTTGCAGCAAACTGCGCAGTGGCCACTGTGCAGCCAATACCAAATAGGTGTCATATTTCGGGTGCCTATGCGAAAGGAATAACCGTGCTAATTGCACAGCGTCCAACCCTTGAAGAAGAAGTTCTGAGCGAAAATCGCTCACGTTTCACCCTTGAGCCACTAGAGCCAGGCTTTGGTTACACCCTTGGCAACTCGCTTCGCCGCACTTTGTTGTCTTCGATTCCTGGTGCAGCAGTAACCACAATTCGCATTGATGGCGTTCGTCACGAGTTCAGCACCATCGAAGGTGTTACTGAAGACGTAACTGAAATCATCTTGAACCTTAAAGAACTTGTTGTCTCGTCAGAGCACGATGCCCCTGTTGTGATTCGTTTGCGCAAGTCAGGTGCTGGCGTTGCTACTGCAGCCGACATCGAGACTGTTGCAGGCATCGAGATTCACAACCCAGAGCTAGTTATCGCACACGTCAACTCAAAGGCAAAGTTCGATGTCGAACTAACCGTTGAGCGTGGCCGCGGTTATGTTCAGGCAACTCAGAACCGCCAAGAAGGCGTTGTTGACCTAATCGCTATCGACTCGATCTATTCACCAGTTTTGAAGGTCTCGTACCGCGTCGAGGCAACTCGTGCCGGTGAGTACACCAACTTCGACAAGCTAATTGTTGATGTTGAAACCAAGCCTTCGATCACCCCACGCGATGCTGTTGCTTCGGCAGGTCACACTTTGGTTGAGCTTTTCGGCTTGGCTCGTGAACTAAACACAGCTGCTGAGGGCATCGAAATTGGCCCAGCTCCAGTTGAAGCTGGTCTATCACCAGAGTTGGCAATGCCTATCGAAGAGCTAGAGCTAACAGTTCGCAGCTACAACTGCCTAAAGCGTGAGGGCATCAACACCGTCAGTGAGCTAATCAACCTCACTGAAGACCAGTTGATGAACATTCGCAACTTCGGCAGCAAGTCTGTTGACGAAGTTCGCGACAAGCTCGTTTCACTCGGCCTAAAGTTCAAGGATTCAGTTCCTGGCTTTGACGGCGCCTACTTTAGCTCAGCCTTCGACGACGACCTAGCTTAAGCTTCGGTCTTTAGAAATCAAACAGGAGTAAATAATGCCTACCCCAACTAAGGGACCACGCCTCGGTGGCGGACCAGCTCACGAGCGTCTGCTACTAAACAACATGGCCACCTCATTGTTCTTGCACAAGAAGATCACCACCACTGAGACCAAGGCCAAGCGTCTTCGTCCGATTGCTGAGCGTTTGGTTACATTCGCAAAGCGTGGCGACCTTCACTCACGCCGTCGCGTGATGCAGCAGATTCTAGACAAGGGTGTTGTTCACGAGTTGTTCGCGAACATCGCACCACTTGTTGCTGACCGTCAGGGTGGCTACACCCGCATCACCAAGCTTGGCTACCGCAAGGGCGACAACGCCCCTATGGCGCTAATCGAGCTTGTTCTTGAGCCGGTTAACGCACAGCCAAGCGCCAACAAGAAGCGCATCGTCAACACCATCAAGGGTTCAGACGTTGTTGCTCCAGTTGTTGAAGAGGCCGTAATCGAAGACTCAATCGTCGAAGAGGCAGTTGCTGAGGCAGCAGTTGAGGCACCTGCTGAAGCAGTTGCTGAAGTTGCAGTTGAAGCTCCTGCAGAGGCCGCTACTGAGGCACCTGCTGAAGTTGCAACCGAAGCTGCGGCTGAAGTTGCTGCTGACGAGGCTCAGGCCTAATCACCGCTTTTCAAGCTATGAATCAGCCCGTTGACCATGAGGTCGACGGGCTGATTCGCTTTAAAGCCCAGCTGAGCTATCACGGCGGCAAGTTCAACGGCTATGCCAAGCAACCTGACAGGCGCACGGTGCATGCCGAGTTCGCTAAGGCGCTCATCACTGTGTTCGGTGAAACCGATGATGACTTTGGCATGCGGGTAGCTGGTCGAACCGATGCAGGCGTTCACGCGCTAGCCCAAGTGTTGCATTTCGACGTCTCGCCGCAACGAATGAAGAGAATCGAGCGCGGGCCAGATCTGCTTTCACGTTTGAACTCGCTTCTGCCTGCTGACATAAGAGTTTTTAGCGTCGATGTCGCCCCGCCGGGTTTTGACGCTCGCTTTAGCGCTCTGTTTAGGCAATATCGCTACCGAGTTAGTGATCACGACAGCCAACGCAACCCACTCGAAGCTGACTACACGCTGTGGCACACCCGCCCGCTTGACGCTTTTGCGATGCAGGGGGCGGCTCTTGAGCTGGTTGGTTTGCATGACTTTGCAACGTTTTGCCGTCCGCGAGATTTTGGAACCACCATTCGCGAACTGCGCGAGGTCAGGGTCGTGCGCACTGAATCTGGGGTCATTGAGATTTGGTTGACCGCCGATGCTTTCTGTCACAACATGGTTCGCGCAATCGTGGGTGCCCTTATGGCTGTTGGGCAAGGCCTTGCAACAGCTGCCGAAGTGGCTACTGTTTTGGCTGCGAAAAGTCGCGAAGACATGTTCAAAGTTGTCGCGCCAAAAGGTCTAACTTTGATGCAAATCGGCTACCCAGCCGACGAGTTGCTTGCCGCGCAAGCGGTGATTACCAAGGTTCAACGAAGCTCGGCAAACTTCGACGAATAACTGACTTGACCAGCGTGGCATCAACGGGCTAGACTTGACCTTTGGTATTGGCAGTGTTTTGCTGCCGAACACAAAACTTGAATCCCGAGAAGCTCTAGTTATCTTCGTGCGCGGGTTCATTTCAATCCGACACAGAAGTAGAAGGCAAATAAGCGTGCGTACTTATTCACCAAAGGCTCACGAACTGAGCAACCAGTGGGTCATCATTGACGCCACCGACATCGTTCTCGGTCGTCTAGCAACCCACGCTGCAACTTTGTTGCGCGGCAAGCACAAGCCAACCTTTGCTCCACACATGGACAACGGCGACTTTGTAATCGTGATCAACGCCGAGAAGGTTGCGTTGACCGGTGCCAAGCTTGCACAGAAGAAGGCTTACCGCCACTCGGGTTACCCAGGCGGCCTAACTGCAACCACATATGCTGAGTTGCTAGAGAAGAACCCTGAGAAGGCAATCGAGAAGGCAGTTCGCGGCATGTTGCCAAAGAACAAGCTCGGTGCTGACCAGCTTTCAAAGCTAAAGGTTTACCGCGGTGCTGAGCACCCACACGCTGCACAGCAGCCAAAGCCGTTCATCATCGACCAGGTTGCCCAGTAGTCACTGGCCCACAAAGAAGATTAGAGACCTATCATGGCTAAAGCCCCAGCAGCTGCCGTTGCAGCTGAAGAAGTAGTAGTAGCAACTGACAGCTACACCACCGAGACCCCTGCAGCTGCTGCTGCGCCAAAGGCAGCTCGCCCAGCACTAACAGTGCCAGGTGCAGGTCTTGGCCGCCGCAAAGAGGCAATCGCTCGTGTTCGCTTGGTTCCAGGCACCGGCACCATCAAGGTGAACGGTCGCGAGCTTGCAGACTATTTTCCGAACAAGTTGCACCAGCAGCTAATCACCGACCCATTCACCATTCTTGAGCTAAAGGGCAGCTATGACGTTGTCGCTCGCATCACTGGTGGTGGCGTTGCTGGTCAGGCTGGCGCACTGCGTCTTGGCATTGCTCGTGCTCTAAACGAGATCGACCGCGACAACAACCGCCCAGCTCTTAAGAAGGCTGGCTTCTTGAAGCGCGACGCACGTGTTATCGAGCGCAAGAAGGCTGGTCTTAAGAAGGCCCGCAAGGCTTCACAGTTCTCGAAGCGTTAATCTTTTAGCCTTCGTTCGCGAAAAAGCTTTAGGCTTTCAATATGACGCGGCTGTTTGGAACCGATGGAGTGCGTGGGCTCGCAAACCGTGATATCACGGTTGAGACCGCAGTTTCATTGGCCCAGGCAGCCGCTATTATTTTGGGCGAAGAAGCCCGTTCGAGAGGCAATAAACCCAAGGCTGTCATTGGCCGCGACCCTCGAATTTCGGGGGAGTTTCTAGCCGCCGCTGTCGCTGCCGGGCTTGCAAGTTCAGGTGTCGATGTTTTCGATGCAGGCGTTTTGCCCACCCCAGCCACAGCTTTTTTAACGGCAGACCTCGACGCTGATTTTGGCGTGATGATCTCTGCATCTCACAATCCAGCGCCAGATAATGGCATCAAGTTTTTCGCACGCGGTGGCCACAAGCTACCCGACGCTCTTGAAGACCGCATCGAAGCTGCCATGGCGTTGCCAAAAATCACCCCGCTCGGCGGCGGTGTCGGGCACGTTCAAAGATTCGCTGATGCTGAAGACCGCTATCTAGTGCACCTTTTAGGCGCTTTGCCAAACCGCTTAGATGGCCTAACGGTAGTGCTCGACTGTGCTCACGGTGCAGCCTCAGCGGTTTCGCCAGAGGCCTTCACCGATGCCGGTGCAAAAGTAATCGTGATCGGCAATGACCCCGATGGCTTGAATATTAACGAGGGGTGCGGCTCGACTCACCTCAGCGCTTTGCAGGCTGCGGTTTTGCAACACGGCGCTGACGCCGGCATTGCCCACGACGGCGATGCTGACCGCTGCCTAGCTGTTGACCACACGGGCGCAATCATTGATGGTGACCAGATCATGGCTGTCTTGGCAATCTCGGCTAAAGAGCGCGGGCAGCTAGCTCGAAACACTTTGGTGGCTACCGTTATGAGCAACTTGGGTTTGAAGCTGGCCATGCAGGCAGCTGACATCGAAATGATTGAAACCAAAGTGGGCGACCGCTATGTGCTCGAGGCTATTCGCGAGGGCGGTTTCACCCTTGGCGGCGAGCAGTCAGGACACGTGATTTTCTCGCAATACGCCACAACCGGTGATGGCATTTTGACAGGTCTAAAGCTCCTTGCCGAAGTCAAGCGAACCGGCAAATCACTTCACGAACTTGTCAAGGTTATGAAGGTGTATCCGCAGGTTTTGCTAAACGTGCCGGGCGTTGACCGCACCCGCGTTGATAGTGACCCAGAGGTGCAACAAAGTGTTCGCGATGCTGAGGCCGAGCTAGCAGGCACCGGTCGAGTGTTGCTGCGTGCCTCTGGCACCGAGCCACTTGTGCGAGTCATGGTCGAGGCCGCCGACGAGGGCACCGCCCAGTCTTGGGCAGATCGCATCGCTCGCGTTGTCGAGCGCCGTCTAGCGCTCTAACCGCTACCGAGCTAGCGCTCTAACCGTTACAGAGCTAGCGCTCTGGGCGCGCACCAGGCCTATCGCTAAATCTTGCGCAGCAACACACTTTCAACGGCGTGGTTCGCGCCCTTCTTCAAAACCAAAGTTGCGCGGGCCCGCGTGGGCAAAATGTTTTCGATCAGGTTTGGCAGGTTGATGGTCTGCCAAATCTCTTTGGCGCGGTCGAGGGCTTTTTCAACGGGCATTTCGGCATAGCGGTGAAAATAAGATGCTGGGTTTGTGAATGCTGATTCGCGCAGCTGATAAAAGCGGCTCAAGAACCACTCGGTAATGTTGCTGGTGTCGGCGTCAACATAAATCTTGATGTCAAAGAAGTCGCTGAGGGCAACGTCTTGGCCGGGGCCAGCAGGTTGCAAAACGTTTAGGCCTTCAACAATCAAAACGTCTGGGCGGCGCACCTCAACACGCTCGTCTGGAACAATGTCGTAGCTCAGGTGTGAATACACGGGTGCTGAAACCACTTCGACGCCGCTCTTGACGTCGGCAACGAACTTGAGAAGCGCGAGGCGGTCGTAGCTCTCGGGAAACCCCTTTCGTGCCATCAGCCCACGACGTTCGAGTTCGGCGTTGGGGTGCAAGAACCCATCGGTGGTGATCAACTCAACCGAAGGCGTGCCGGGCCAACGCTTCAAGAGTTCGCGCAGCAAACGAGCCACGGTTGATTTGCCAACAGCAACTGAGCCAGCCACGCCAATCACGAAAGGTGTTTGACGTGCGCGCTCACCCAAGAAAGCCGAGGTTGCTCTGTGCAATGCACCAGCCTCTGAGGCATAAAGGTTTAGCAGGCGACTGAGGGGCAAATAAACCTCGGCCACTTCGGCGATGTCGGTTCGATCGCCAAGGCCACGAATCTGGTCGATCTCAATTTGGGTCAAAGGCAGGTCGGTGCTTCGACCCAGTTCTGCCCAGTCGGCTCGCTTGATTTCGACAAATGGACTCAGGTCGGCGCTCATAATGCCTAATTCTGCCGTAAATTGTTATTTATGTGCGGAATCGTTGGCTATGTGGGCCCAAAGTCAACCCTTGATGTTTTGCTCGGCGGTTTGCGAAGACTCGAATATCGTGGTTATGACAGCGCGGGCGTTAGCGTTATTGACCCGGCCGAAGGGCTTTTGACCCGCAAGAAGGCGGGCAAACTTGACGCGCTGATTGGCGAGGTCACCGAGCATCCGTTGCCAATTGCCCACATTGGCATTGGCCACACTCGTTGGGCGACCCACGGCGCGCCGACTGACGGCAACGCTCACCCGCACCTTGGCGGCCCGCACCAAAAGCTTGCGTTGATTCACAACGGCATTATCGAAAACTTTGCTGAGCTTAAGGCTGAGCTCACTGCTGCTGGCACGCGTTTTAGCAGCGAGACCGACACTGAGGTTGCGGCTCACTTGGTTGCGCGCGAGTTCGAGGCAACTGGCGACCTGCCTAAGGCTTTTGCAAATGTGGTGAACCGTTTGCACGGCGCCTTCACGATTTTGGTGATTCACGAAGATGCGCCTGATGTGGTTCTTGCTGCGCGCCGAAACGCGCCACTGGTTATTGGCCTCGGCGATGGCGAAAACTTTTTGGGCAGCGACGTTGCTGCGTTTGTTGAGCACACTAAGCGCGCTATCAGCGTTGGGCAAGACCAGATTGTGACTCTGCGTCGCGACTCGGTTGAGGTTCACACATTCGCGGGCGAGCGCGTTCAGCTTGAAGAATTTTTAGTTGACTGGGATGCCTCCGCCGCAAGCAAAGGCGGCTGGTCAAGTTTCATGGCCAAAGAAATCGCCGACCAGCCTCAGGCTGTTGCAGACACATTGATGGGTCGCCTTTCGAGCGACGGCATTGTGACTTTGAGTGAAATCGACGGTTTGAGCCAGGCTGACATTCGCGCGCTTGACCGCATTGTGATTGTGGCTTGTGGCACAGCTGCTTATGCCGGCGACATCGCCAAGTATGCGATCGAAAAGTGGGCGCGCGTGCCGGTTCAGGTTGAGCTTTCTCACGAGTTTAGATATCGCGACCCAATCATCACGTCAAACACTTTGGTGGTTGCGATTAGCCAGTCGGGCGAAACCATGGACACTCTCATGGCTACGCGCTATGCGGCTGAGCGCGGTGCGAAGGTGCTCGCGATTTGCAACACGCAGGGTGCGACTTTGGCCCGCGAGAGCGATGCGGTTATCTACACCCACGCTGGGCCTGAGGTTGCGGTTGCTTCGACCAAGGCTCTGGTTGCGCAAATCACTGCCGGCTATTTGCTTGCACTGTTCATGGCTCAGCAGCGCGCGACTTTGTCGCCGCAGGCGGCCGGCGAGCTTGGTCGCGAACTTCTAACTTTGCCAGCCAAAGTGAGCGCAGTGCTTGAGCGCCTCGACGCTGTCGCCGAGCTCGGTCGCGAAATGGCCGACGCCAAATCAGTGCTTTTCTTAGGTCGCAACGTTGGTTTTCCGGTTGCAATGGAGGGTGCTCTCAAGCTCAAAGAGTTGGCTTACATTCACGCCGAAGGTTTTGCTGCCGGTGAACTCAAGCACGGCCCGATCGCACTGATCGAAACCGGCCAGCCGGTGATTGTGATTGTGCCGAGCCCACGCGATGCTGAAACTTTGCACCCTAAGGTGATTTCGAACATCCAAGAAATTCGTGCCCGTGGTGCAGTGGTTATTGCGATTGCCGAAGACGGCGATGAGTTGGTTGGGCAGTTCGCTGAGCACGTGATTTTTGTTCCGCAGAGCGAGCCGATGTTGGCACCGATTCTCACTGTGATTCCGCTGCAGCGTTTTGCGCTCGAGCTTTCAACCGCGAAGGGTCTCGATGTTGACCAGCCGCGCAACCTTGCCAAGTCGGTTACGGTCGAATAATGTCAACTCGCATTCTTGGCGTGGGCGTCGATTTGGTTGATATCAGCCGTTTCGAACGCGCCTTGAATCGCGCACCTCGTCTGGCGCAGCGGCTCTTCACCGAGAACGAAGCCCAGGCTTCAACCCGCACTTTGGCGGGTCGTTTCGCGGCCAAGGAGGCTTTAGTCAAAGCCCTTGGTGGCCCGACCGGTTTGCGTTGGAACGAGCTTCAGGTTTCAAAAAACCAAGCTGGCCGCCCAGTGTTTTTAGCGAGTGGCCAGTCAGCCGTGACGCTTGCGCAGGCCGGGGTTGTGCGCCTGCAGCTTTCGATTAGTCACGACGGTGGCATGGCTTGTGCTTTTGTAGTAGCAGAGACTCGCGATGAATAGCTCGCCTGTGAACAACTCGCAGCGCCCGATGCGCGTGCTTGAGATTAACTTAGATGCAGTTGCTGCAAACCTGGCGACCATGCGCGCGCGAACCGGTGGCGCCAAGGTTATGGGTGTTGTGAAAGCCGATGCCTATGGCCATGGAATGGTTGAGGTGGCGCGCCGCCTTGAGGCCGAGTCGGTTGACTATCTTGGCGTTGCAGATATTGCCGAGGCTTTGGCTCTTCGTGAAGCCGGTGTCGGCACCCCAATTTTGGCGTGGCTTCACAACCCGACCGAAACTTTTGAAGCTGCCCTCGAGGCCGATATCGACTTGGGAGTGGCCACCACCGCTCAACTTGAAGCGATCGCTTCGGCTGCTGCCGAGCTGGGCAAAACCGCCCGTGTTCACCTCAAAGTTGACACTGGTCTCAGCCGCAACGGCGCCCACCTGCGCGATTGGCCAGCGTTGGTTGCCGACGCGCACGAACTTGCGCTGCTGGGTCGCATTGAGGTTGTTGCTCTGTTTAGCCACCTTTCGAGCACTTCGACCGAAGATGATTTGGCGCAGATTGAGCGTTTCAATGAAGCGGTTGAAACCGCCCTATCAGCCGGCCTGAAGTTTGCCATGCGCCACTTGGTGGCTAGCGATGGTGCGCTCAAATATGCTCAGGCACATTTCGAGATGGTTCGCATTGGCGTTGCCCTCTATGGTCTTTCGCCTTTCACCGATCACAGCTCGGGCGAATATGGTTTGGTTCCGGCAATGACGGCCAAGAGTTATGTGGTTCAGGTCAAGCGCGCTGAGGCTGGCGAGGGCGTTAGCTATGGCTATTTGCACCGCACCGCCGAGCAGACCAACTTGGCGCTCGTTCCAGTTGGCTATGCCGAGGGTTTGCCTCGTTCGGCCAGTGGCAAAGCGCAGGTTCAGGTTGCCGGCGAAACCCACACCATTATTTCTCGAATTGCGATGGATCAGTTCGTGGTTGACGTTGGTCAACAAGCCATTTCGGTCGGCGATGAGGTGGTTCTCTTCGGTGATCCATCCAAGGGCCATTTTTCGGTGGATGCTTTAGCCTTGGCAGCCGACACCATCAACTATGAAATCGTTACTCGCATGGGTGGTCGGTTTGTGCGCGAGTTTTTCGGCTCGGCAACGCCTGGTGCCACGCACGCCTTGCCGACGCCTGGGGTTGCGTTTTAATGAGGCTGTTGTTTTGACCGGAATCGTTTTAGCAAAGTTTGAAGTTCACACCCCCGAGATTATGCACGGCTTAGGTTTGATGATTGCCAAGGAGCTTCGCAAAGGCGACTTGGTTTTGTTGAGCGGTCAGATGGGTGCTGGCAAAACCACCATGAGTCGCGGCATTGGCGAGGGCTTGCGAGTTTTGGGCACAGTTTCGAGCCCAACCTTTGTGATTGCCAGAACTCACAAGACGCGTGATGGAGGTGCACCAATGGTTCACGTTGACGCTTACCGTTTGGGCAGCCCTGCCGAGCTTGACGATTTAGACATTGATTTTGAAAACTCAATCACACTCGTTGAGTGGGGTAGGGGCTTCACCGAAGACATTACCGACAGCTTTCTCGATGTCGAAATCACGCGCTCGCCGAACGTGCACAACGACGTTCGTGAGGTCTCTGTTATCGGTGTTGGCGAGCGTTGGCTGGGGGTCACGTTTTGACGCTGAACCTGCTGGTTATCGATACTTCGGCGGGAACATCCATCGCGATTTTGCGCGGTTCTGATGTTTTGGGCGAGGTTAATGTTGCCGACACCAAACTGCACGCCGAGAGCATTGGCACCGCGATTGCTCAGGCTCTTGTGCTTGCGGGCCTCAAGGGTTCAGAGATTCAGGCGGTTGTGGTTGGTCGCGGCCCTGCGCCATTCACCGGCCTGCGCGTTGGCATTGCCGCCGGCACTGTTTTTGCTCAGGCGGTCGGTGCCAGGCTTTTCGGGGCAGTGAGTCTCGACGCTTTAGCTTGGGCGGCGCTGCAAGACCCCGAACTGGCCGCCAAAGTTTCAACTCGCACTCCTTTGCTCATCACCAGCGACGCTCGGCGAAGCGAAGTCTTTTGGGCGCTCTACACTGGGCTATCGAGCAACGGCGTGCCCATGCGAACCGATCTGCCAGCGGTGAACAAACCCGCCGCGCTTGATGAACTTTTGATTGATCGAAACGTCGATG
Source organism: Actinomycetota bacterium (assembly GCA_039804775.1). Lineage (GTDB taxonomy): Bacteria > Actinomycetota > Actinomycetes > Actinomycetales > Microbacteriaceae > Rhodoluna. The sequence goes on along the minus strand of JBDLVN010000046.1, from coordinate 24,318 downwards.
CGGTGCGGCTTGATGCTCACACTGAAGTTACAGGCCCTGCAACCTCCCAGAGTTTCGAGGGTGCCGCGATTGGCACAGCACTTGGTCGAGTGGCTCAAGCTTTGCTAGTCGAGGGTGAGCTCGGCCACGACACTTCGGCGCTTTATTTGCGCGCACCAGATGCCGTGTTGCCAAAGCCTCACGCTCGCTATGGCAAGGCCGAATATTCAAAACCCGTGCTTGCAGGCGGCGGCTCGACCTCCAACTCAGATGGCGGCTCGACCGCCAGCGCGAACGAAGTGGGCGGTGCCGAGTGAGCGACCTATTTGTTGGCGAGTTTGGTTTGCGCCCTGCGGTCGAAGCCGACCTTGCGGCAATCATGACAGTTGAGCACGAGTGTTTTGGCAACGACGCGTGGAGCGAGGCGAACATGCACCTCGAACTTGTCGCACACCACACGTTCTATTGGGTTGCAACCGCGCAGCTTGACGAAGGCACCGAGCGCGTTGTGGCTTATGCCGGCTTGAGCAAGTTGCCCGGCGGTGAGCAGAGCGACGTTCAGACGATTGCGGTTGCCCCCGAGTTTCGCGGGCGGGGTCTTGGCCGCCGGTTGATGAATCGCCTCATCGCCGAGGCGCGTCGCCGCGAGGCAACCGACATGTTTCTTGAGGTGCGCGCCGATAACCCGGTGGCGCAGGCACTTTATGCCAGCCTCGGGTTTGAGACGATTGACCGTCGCCGAGCCTACTATCAGCCAGACGGCGTTGACGCGATTGTGATGCGCGCCCCGCTTGAGCCAATCAATAGCCAACCAGTTGTCTTGGGCATCGAAAGCAGTTGCGACGAAACCGGTGTAGGCATCGTGCGCGGAACCACCCTGTTAGCAAACGTGATTAGCAGTTCGATGGAAGAACACGCGCGCTATGGCGGCGTTGTTCCTGAGATCGCCGCACGAGCCCACCTCGAAGCCCTACAACCAACGATTCACTCTGCGCTCGCCGAAGCTGGCCTAACTTTTGCTGACGTTGACGCGATTGCCGTGGCCAACGGGCCAGGTCTTGCCGGTGCGCTGATGGTTGGCGTTGGCGCGGCAAAGGCCCTCGCCGCAGCGCTCGACAAGCCCATCTATGCCGTGAACCACTTGGTTGGTCACGTCGGTGTTGACATTCTTGAACGCGGCGAGGTCAAATCGCCAACCATCGCGCTGCTGGTCAGCGGCGGGCACACCTCCTTGCTGTTGGTCAACGACCTGCTCGACGACGTGCAGTTGCTCGGTGAAACCATCGACGATGCTGCCGGCGAAGCTTTTGACAAAATCGCGCGAATCATGGGCCTGAAGTATCCCGGGGGCCCAGAAATCGATCGCGTGGCGGCTAGTGGAGACCCGAAAGCCGTGAGGTTTCCCCGCGGCCTCACCCTGCCAAAAGACATGGCCAAGCACCGCTATGACTTCAGCTTTAGCGGGCTCAAAACCGCAGTTGCGCGTCACATCGAGGTCACCGAAAACACCCAGCAGGCTGCGCTAAGCGACCAACAAACCGCCGACATTGCAGCTAGCTTTCGCGAGGCCGTTGTTGATGTGCTGATCAGCAAAGCGGTCGCGGCCTGCCTCGACCACAATGTTCCAAGACTTCTGCTCGGCGGTGGCGTGATTGCCAACGCAAGACTTCGTGCGCTCGCCGCCGAACGCTGCGCGGCAAACGGCATCGAGTTGCGCGTGCCAGCCTTCAAACTTTGCACAGACAACGGCGCGATGATTGCCGCGCTCGGTGCCCAATTGGTTATGCACGGCAGGCAGGCATCCGACTTGGATTTTGGCGTCGATTCGACACTGCCTGTCACTACAGTGCAAAGTTAGTCGCAATAAAAACAACTTTTTTCTTCAGCTTCGCCTAAGGCATGCTTCAGGTTAAACACAACCTAGGCTGGTGAGCTATAAGAGTTCAGCCACACCCAACTAACTTTAGGAGTCACCATGGCAGACAAGAAGTCAAAAGATTCAAAAGCAGCAAAAGCTGCAGCAGAAGACGTCGTTTATGTTCCTGAGGCCGAGACTCCTGTAGTTTTCGTTCCAGCAAACGACCCAACCAAGCTCAACACCCTTTCAGTGGTTTCGATTGCAACAGCCGCCACCGGCTTTGGTGCGGTTGCCGGTGTCATCACTGGTCACGTTTCGCTCGCTCAAATTCGCCGCAGTGGCGAAAAGGGTCGCGGTCTAGCCATCGCAGGTTTGATCACCGGTTATGTGGGCATCGCAGGTTTCGCCCTAATGAGCGCAGTAGCACTTGGCGGTCACTGGGCCGAGCGTGGCTTTGACGGCCCTCGCAACGGTTTCTCAAATGGCCAAATCGGCAGCGGGCCAATGGGTGGCCAGTTTGGCGGCCGCGGTCAAGATGACGATGGCTTCGGCATGATGGGTGGCAACACTATGGTTGTGCCTAACTCAGGCGACAGCGGCATTTCACAGGGCGGGCAGCTGCCTGGCCCAGACCAGTTTGGTGGCAAGGTCACTATCGACAGCAACGGCAACGCAACCATCACTTTGCCTGACGGCACCACCAAGACTTTGACCGGTGGCCCAGGCATGATGGGTGGCAAGGGTTTTGGTCACGGTTTTGACCAAGGCTTCAGTGGCAAGACAGGCGACATTCAGTTGCAGCCTGCACCGCTTGACCCAAGCACACAGACTAACTAACGAGGGCAAGTGTTTTGAGAGCCGAGCGCTAACCTTCTCACAGTCCTAGTTGGCTAGTGGTTCGGTAACCAAAACTCGATGGGCGTCGCCCACTCTGGTAACAATCAGGGTGGCGGCGCCTTCGCCTTTAAGTGCCATCTCTTTGCGCAACTGTTCTGGCACGACGTCGCTGCCGCGCTTTTTGATTTCGAGGGTGCCGATGTTTCTCTCGCGCAGGTAGGCTTTGAGTTTTTTGCGGTCAAAGGTGAGGTTGTCTAGCACCCGATAGCCTTTCAGCCAAGGTGATTTAACGACGGATTCCGACCCCACCCCACCGGTCAAATAGGCGATTTCGTTGGCGAATATGTGCAAACCCAGGTTGTTCGCTAGTTGGCCCAGAAGGTGTGAGCGAATGATTGCGTTATCTGGTTCATAGATGTATTCGCCAAGGTCACCATAGGGCGCATCAAGCCGATCGGTTGATTCGCTCGTGATTTCGTGGTGCTTGCCAGCGCCATCAATCAGCAGAGCCGCTCTCTTTATGCCTGGTCTTGCTGCTGCACCAAACCAAAGCGAAAGTTCAACTAGATCGCCGTTCACAGAAACCCACTGGGCTTCAGCTTCGTCATCGATGGCTTCGTGCGGGTGGCCTGGCCCGAGTTTGATTCCAGCTGCGCGAGGTGTCGTCGCGCCGCCGCCCGCGCCGCCGCGCACATGTGTTTTGCACTGCTCGGTAACCCAGTCAAAGTTGGGAGCAAACTGGGCAGGGTCAAACTTGCGAATTGCTCGCTCACCTTTGGCGGCCGTCAGGTCGCGCCGGGCAGGGTCAAAAAAGATCGCGTCGAAGCCATCTAGATTCAAAGTCGTCACGTCACCCTGCTCGACACGTGCGTTGTCTAAAACGTTGAGGTTATAGGTCGCCACCGCGGCTGTGACTTCATCGAGCTCAAAGGCAGTCACTTCGAGGTCAACGCTGGCAAAGGCCAATGACTCTGTGCCAATGCCGCAGCCGAGGTCAGCAACCGTGTTGATGCCGGCGTTCTTGAAACGCCCTGCGTGAAGTGCCGACACCGACAACCTGCTGGCTTGTTCTAAACCGGGTTCAGTGAACAGCATGCGACCCGCAAACTCCCCAAACTTGGCGGCACCGCGACGACGCAGCTTTGCTTGAGTCAACACAGCTGCAACTAGGGCAGGGTCAAAACCTTCGGCGCGCAGGTGACTCACTAGTTTCACTACGTCTGTTTTGTTGTCATACTCAACCCGCGCGAGCAGCTGTTGCCCTTCGGGCGCCAGCAGGGCTATAAAGTCTTCGCGGTTCACAGCTCAAGCATATCTTGCGTGCCGTCGGCACGAGCTCGCGAACTAAGCTGAGCGAACTCATGTTACGCAGAGTTAGCACTCACCTTGACCGAGTGCTAACGAAGCTTTACACTTGAACACAGGCGCTAAACAGGCGTCCACTCCATTTTTGATAAAAAAGAGGTCATTGTGTCGGTTTCAATTAAGCCACTAGAAGATCGCATCGTTGTTCGCCCGGTTGCCGCTGAGCAGGTCACTGCTTCAGGTTTGGTAATCCCTGACACCGCTAAAGAGAAGCCACAAGAGGCTGAGGTTATTGCTGTTGGCCCAGGTCGCATCGACGACAACGGCAACCGCGTGCCACTTGACGTTGCTGTTGGCGACAAGGTTATCTTCTCGAAGTATGGCGGCACCGAGCTTAAGTTCGGCGGCGAAGAGTTTCTAGTTCTTTCAGCTCGCGACGTGCTTGCTATCGTGGTTCGCTAACCACAAACGTTTTCTAAGAACCCAGGCAGACGGATTCCCTCCGGCCGCCTGGGTTCTTCTTTTAACCTAACGTTTTGCTTTCGTTGCTCAGACTGCTCAAGATTCGCATCGGTGCTTTGCTAGGCTTGGCAACAATTATGGGATTTGTTTTGGAGGGGAACTAAATGGCGAAAATCTTTTGCGACAACTGCGGCGATGCAGTTGATGGTCTGGAGTTTTGCACCAACTGTGGTGACAAAGTTCTTGTCGCATCGCCCGAGGCTGTCGCAGCTGTCTTGGCAGAGAAGTCGCGCTGGCAGATAATCAAAGATGCGATCAAGTCGTTCTTTAAAAATTATTCGGTGTTCGAAGGTCGATCGACACGCGATGAGTTTGGCTACCCGTGGTTGATGATGATTCTGATTAACCGTCTCACGTCAGTCGGTTCGAGCAGCGGCGATGAAATCACCACTGGCGACTTGATTGTTCTTGCAATCCAATTCGCGATTTGGGCGGCGGTTTTGGTGCCGACTCTTGCCGTTATGGCACGACGCCTTCACGACACTGGTCGTTCGGCTAAAAATCTTTGGTTCTTCGCGCTGCCGATTGTTGGTTGGATCATGCTGTTGGTCTGGTGCCTCGGCAAGAGCGAACCTCGCAACAACAAGTACGGCCCTTACACCGCTTAGCCAATCTGCTGTGCGGCGATTTGCAACAATCTATTTAGGAGATTCAAATGGCAAAAACATATTGTTCAAACTGCGGCGAGGCCGTTGACGGCGTTGCGTTCTGCGCGGTCTGTGGCACCGCCGTGGCTGGTGCTGCATCTGCAGCCGGCTCCTCAACCACAGATGCACCAACTTATGCTGCGCCTTCAGCGCCAGCAGCTGGCAACACCGGCAAATCTTTGCAGACGGGTCGCCTAACCTTCGTTGAGGCGATCAAGTCGTTCTTTGCGAACTATGTAAACTTCGAAGGTCGCGCGACTCAGTCGGCATATTGGTTTGCGGTGCTATTCAACTTCATCGTTAGCATGGTTGTTTCTTCAATTCAGTCTGGTGCTGGCATGAGTGATTCTTTTGGCAGCGGTGCGCTGTCTAGTCTGCTTTCGCTTGCATTTTTGCTACCCGGGCTGTCGGTTGCAATTCGTCGCATGCACGACACTGGCCGCTCAGGAACATACCTTCTTTGGGCACTGTTGCCTATTGTCGGCTGGATTCTCGTAATCGTTGCGGCTGCGGCAAAGAGCCAAGACGCAGACAACAAATATGGCCCTCGCCCATAACTTCGCCTAACGTGAAAACCCAGTCATCGCAAACGCGATGACTGGGTTTTTTGCATTTCTGGTTAGGTTTATGCCAGGGCTAACCGATGATGTCAGAAAGGTGAATCGTTGCAGGTAGTTTGTCTGGCGTTTGTGCATCGAGTCGGTGATAGGTTGCGTCGCTGGCTAGAGCCGCGGCAGCTGTTGAAACTGCACCATCGGCTTCATAGATGCCTGCGTCAACGCCACGAATGTCGAACTCTGTTTCTGCGGCTGCAGTTTGGTCGCTTTGAACGGCAAAAATTGCATAAACCTTGTTGACTTGCATATAAGTCGAGCCAACATCTGAATTGGTTGAACCGGTTTGTCTGACGATTACGGTGTCGCCATATTCGGCTTTGCTGTCGTTGAATACTTCGACGGTGGCGAGTGTTACATCCATCTTGAGTTGCTCATCGTGGCTAACTTCTGATGCCTTGACCTTGCCAACAATGATGTTTGGGGTGTCTGAAACCAGCTCTTCGAGGCTGTTATAGATGTGCACTCGCGAGAGCGAACCCGTCGATGAAGTGAGCGTGGTTGAACACGCTGAAGTTGCCGCAACCAGTGAGATTGAAACTGCCAGGGTGGCTGAGATTTTCTTTTTTGTTGTTTTCATGTTTTAAATCCTTAGTAGAGAGAGTTAATGCCGTTTATTTCATCTGATGTTAGAGCGGTCACGCCATAGAGATAGGCTCCCGTGGCGTATGAGTACATGACATGATTTTTGCCAGAGACGTGATCCAGACCTAGGGCATGACCGAGTTCATGTTCCCAAACGACCTTAAGTTGAGTTGCATTTGTAGTGTTCGGCAGGTAGTGGTAGTTCAGTGTGCTAACGACTGAGTTAGTGGCACCAAACAAAAAAATTGCACTGAGTTGTGGTTAATCCTTCCCAGCCCACGGTTGACGAATTAACTAGATTGACCACGAACGCAGGGCCAGCAACATAGACGTTACTCAGGCTCACATCGGTGTTAATGTTCAGGTCGCTCACTGCCGAATGCAAGGAATTTAGGTGTGCAGTGTGTGCTTGCACGTCCCGTTCATCGATGCGCAAATTCCCCGTGCCCCAATGGCAACCAGTCAGGGTGTAGGCGCTGGCGGCATCGGCACCTACGAAGGTGCTTGCAGTGGCTATAGCCACAATTGCAAGAATAGATTTGGCGATTGGTTTTTTCATGTTCCCCCGTTGTCTCAAAATAGAGACGAAAATCCCCGCCCCCAGTTGCCAACGCTAGCACAATAAAACTCTGGCGGCTTACGCCTACAGTGAAGCGATTACATGCCGTTATAGTTAGGTTCGCGCATTGCAAAGAGTGCAAAGAAGCCGATCACAGCAAGAATGATAAATGCCGTGCTGACATAGCCAATGATTAGGCCGGCTAGTGCCATGCCTTTGCCTTGTTCATTGGTCTGTTTGATTTGGCCAAGTGAGATGTGGCCGCAGATGATGCCGGCTAGACCAATGCCCAAAAGGCTGGTTACAAGCGCAACAATCGCAAGGGTGTTCGTTGCTGCTGGTCGCTGATAGGTTGCCGAAGCAGTTGGTGCAGGGGCAGCTGCGGTGCCGCAGTTGGTGCAGAAGCTGCCTTCGGCAATTTGTGTGCCACAGGTTGTGCAGAAAACCATGGATGTTCCCCTCTAAAAAGATGTTTTGATTCTCAAACTATGGGGTCAGTTTAGCAATTTGTTGATTGACTAGTCAGATGGCCAAAACTTCGGTGCAAAAAACCAAACCTCAGCCTGCTGTGCAGGGTGCGGCGGCATCCGAGCACTTTGGGCGCGGGCTAGCCCTCGGTTTTGGTGCCTACCTAATTTGGGGCAGTTTTCCGATAATCATTTCGTTGGTCGGCTCGGTCAGTCCTTCAGAAGTTGTGGCTTGGCGCATTGTGTTCGGCTTTGGTCTGGCCGTGGCGTTGATAACTGCGACGCGAGGATGGCCACAGTTAATTCGAGTCATCAAGACTCCAAGGCAGCTGATTTGGGTTGTGGCTTCGGCCGTTTTCATCATGGCCAACTGGCAGGCCTATGTGATTGGCGTGGCATCTCACCAGGTTGCCGAAACGGCGTTGGGTTATTTCATTAACCCGCTCGTGACGATTTCGCTCGCGGTGATTTTTTTGGGGGAGCGCCTGCGGGTGACGCAGTGGATCGCGGTTGCGGCCGGTTTCGTGGCTGTGGTGATTTTAAGCGTCGATTATGGCCATTTGCCAGTGATCGCACTGACTCTCGCATTTAGTTTCGGTATTTATGGTTTGGCCAAGTCGAAGCTCGGCGGGTTGGTTAAGCCGCTTCACGGGTTCGCGCTTGAGTCGGGTTTTTTGTTGCCGGTGGCCGCAATCGAATTGGCTTGGGTTGCGCTAGCCGGTGGCGGGGTGCAGTTTGCCGACCACGGTTTTGGCACATCGGCTGTGCTAGTTGGTTTTGGTTTTCTCACGGCAGTGCCGCTGATCTTGTTTGGCTCAGCCGCTCAGCACCTGCCGCTGAGGGTGATCGGCTTTATGCAATACCTCACGCCGACGATTCAATTCGTGCTTGCGCTGGTCTATTTTCACGAGCCGATGCCGGTGGTTCGATGGGTTGGTTTTGCGCTGGTTTGGTCAGCGCTGGCGATTTTGACCTTCGATATGCTCAGGCAAGGGCGGGCCCGTTCTAAAGGGTAGAATTGCCTTAATCTGCGGTCACAAACTGAGGGCTTTCGAATGACACAAAATGATCCATTTGGCTTTATTGGGCTAACCTACGACGACGTTCTGCTTTTGCCGGGCGAGTCAGATATCATGCCGAGCGCGGTGAACACCCGCACGCAGCTCACTAAGCGCATTTCGATCAATGTTCCGCTGCTTTCTTCGGCGATGGACACAGTGACCGAAGCCCGCATGGCAATCGCCATGGCTCGTCAGGGTGGCATCGGTGTTTTGCACCGCAACCTTTCGCTAGACCGTCAGGCAGCTGAGGTTGACATGGTCAAGCGCAGCGAAGCCGGCATGATCACTCACCCAGTGACCACAACACCACTTGCAACCATTCAAGAGGTTGACGACCTTTGCGCGAGATACCGCGTTTCTGGTCTGCCAGTTGTTGATGAAGACGATATTCTCGTTGGCATTGTGACCAACCGCGACATGCGCTTCGTGCTTGATGTGCAGCGCACCACCACGCTGGTTAAAGACGTTATGACCCCAATGCCGCTCATCACGGCCAAGGTTGGCATTCGACCAGAAGACGCAATCGCGATTTTTGCCCAGCAGCGCATCGAGAAGCTGCCTCTGATTGACGACGCAGGCAAACTGCGCGGTCTAATCACAGTTAAAGACTTTGACAAGAGCGAGAAATATCCGCTGGCAAGCAAAGACTCAAGTGGTCGTTTGTTGGTTGCCGCTGCTGTTGGCGTTGGCGCTGACGCGTGGGAGCGTTCAATGGCTTTGGTTGATGCCGGCGTTGACATTTTGGTTGTTGACACTGCCCACGGTCACAACCGTGCGGTGCTCGACATGATCTCTAAGCTCAAGAGCGAACCGTTCGCTAAGAACGTCGATGTTATTGGCGGCAACGTGGCGACCCGCGAAGGCGCTGCTGCGCTTGTGGCTGCAGGCGCTGATGGCGTCAAGGTTGGCGTTGGCCCAGGTTCGATTTGCACCACCCGTGTGGTTGCCGGTGTTGGTGTGCCTCAGGTCACTGCGGTCTATCAGGCCTCACTCGCAGCAAAGCCGGCCGGTGTTCCAGTTATCGCCGACGGTGGTTTGCAATATTCTGGCGACATCGCCAAGGCTCTGGTTGCTGGCGCAAACGCTGTAATGCTCGGTTCGCTACTTGCTGGCACCGACGAAGCTCCAGGTGACATCACTTTTGTTGGTGGCAAGCAGTTCAAGACTTATCGCGGCATGGGTTCGCTAGGCGCAATGCAGTCGCGCGGCGAAGCCAAGAGCTATTCAAAAGACCGCTATTTTCAAGATGACGTGCTTCGCGAAGACAAGTTGGTGCCTGAGGGCATCGAAGGTCGCGTGCCTTATCGCGGCACCGTCGCGGCGGTCGCTCACCAACTTATTGGTGGCCTTCGTGCGTCAATGGGATACGTCGGCGCCGAGAGCATCGACGAGCTTCAGAAGCGCGGCAAGTTTGTGCGCATCACCTCAGCCGGTCTTCGCGAGAGCCACCCTCATGACATTCAGATGACAATCGAAGCTCCAAACTACGGAACCCGTTAGGAACCGCTTTTATGAACGACGTACAAATCGGTGTTGGCAAAAAGGGCACCCGCGCTTGGGCTTTTGACGACATTGCCATTGTTCCTTCGCGACGCACTCGCGACCCTCAAGATGTTTCAACTGCTTGGGCGATTGACGCCTACCAGTTTGAGCTGCCGGTGATTTCAGCGCCGATGGACAGCGTGGTCTCACCAGACACCGCGATTCAGATCGGTCGCCTCGGCGGTCTTGGTGTGCTTGACCTTGAAGGCCTCTGGACTCGCTATGAGAACCCAGAGAAGCTTCTCGTCGAGATCGCTGGTTTGCCTGCCGACAAAGCTACTTTGCGCATGAAAGAAATCTATTCGGCCCCAATCAAAGCTGAGTTGATTCGCGACCGCATCGCTCAGGTTCGTGCCTCTGGCGTGACCGTTGCCGGTGCCCTTTCGCCGCAGCGCACCGCTGAGTTCAGCGAGACCGTTATTAAAGCGGGCGTGGATATTTTTGTAATTCGCGGCACAACCGTTTCGGCTGAGCACGTTTCAAAATCAACCGAGCCGCTAAACCTAAAGCAGTTCATTTATGAGCTTGACGTGCCGGTCATCGTTGGCGGCGCGGCAACCTATCAGGCTGCCCTTCACCTAATGCGCACCGGCGCTGCTGGCGTATTGGTGGGTTTCGGTGGCGGCGCTGCTTCGACCACCCGCAAGGTTTTGGGCATTCACGCCCCAATGGCTAGCGCTGTTGCCGATGTTGCCGGCGCTCGCCGTGACTACATGGATGAATCAGGTGGCCGCTATGTTCACGTAATCGCCGATGGCGGTTTGGGCACTTCAGGCGACATCGTCAAGGCAATCTCTTGTGGCGCTGACGCAGTAATGCTCGGTTCAGTTTTGGCTCGAGCCACCGATGCTCCTGGCCACGGCTGGCACTGGGGCCAAGAAGCTTTCAGCGAGTTGCCTCGCGGCAACCGTGTTGAGGTTGGCCAGGTTGCTACCCTCGAGCAGATTCTGCTCGGCCCAGCAACCACAGCCGACGGCAACACCAACCTGATGGGCGCTCTTCGTCGCGCAATGGCCACCACCGGCTATAGCGACCTCAAAGAGTTCCAGCGCGTTGAAGTAGTTGTCGCTCCTTATAACGCTCGCTAATCGACTCAAGTCATGAACCGGCGCCAAGCCCAAAAAGATTGGTTTGCGATTGCTCGCACACCAACTTGGCTTGGCCGACTTCTTGTTGCGTTGGCTTTGGCCGCCGCCTTTGCCCTGCTGGGGCAGTGGCAACTTGGCCGCGCCCTGCCTCAAACCACCGCTAGCCCGAGTGTCAGTGCGAACCCTAGCGGCAATGCGAACCCGACCCCGAGTGCGAGTGCCGGCGCCGAAGGTGCATCCGTCGATTTGAAGACTTTCACGGTGAGCCTGAACGCCTCGAACTTCGCGGTGATTGGCGAGCGGGTTCAGCCGGGCCGAGGTTCAGGTTTTTGGCTCGTCACAAACAGTCAAATCAAAGTTGCGGCTGAGCCGGCCGATGTTGGCCGCGATCTCACGATTGCGTGGGGTTGGGCCTCAACCTCCGAGCAGGCCAAACGCGCACTTGCCGACCTTAGTAACGAAACTTTCGCAGCCGAAGTGCACGTTGTCAATGGCGTGCTTGCCGAGACAGAACCGCCGTTGCCGAGTCACGCTGACCAACCGAACCTGTTTGACAGCCTCTCGCTTGCTCAGCTCGTGAACGTTTATGAGCCAGTTCAAGAGCGCAACACTTTCGAACGGTTTTTGATTTTGCAGCCGACTGCCCAGAGCACGCCGGCGCCGGAAGGGCTTGAAACAATCGTGCTCACCTCAGCGCCTTCGACTCCGCTCGAAAACGTCAACTGGTTGAGCGCGTTTTATGCCATCGAGTGGAGCGTTTTTGCAGGCTTTGCCGTGTTTATGTGGTGGCGTTTGGTCGAAGATGAGCGCTTGCGCCGCAAAGCCGATGCCGAGCTGACCGCAACCAACCCCGAAAGCTAAACTAGAGCCATGTCAAACCCAACCCCCAACGCGAACCTGGTTGCGCAGGCACCTCAGATTCGCACAGCGCTTCGCTACTATGCCATCACCTCTTATGTCACGGGCAGCTTTTTGCTGTTGCTGGTCGTTGAGATGATCATTCGTTATGCGTTTGGTTTTATCGTTTGGGGCGGTGGCCCTGATGGTGCGGTTTCGCTGGTTACTCCGAGCGAAGACGCTGCCCGACTGCCGGCCACCGGCATTGACCTTTCACGCACCGTGCTGCAGGTTCACGGTGTGCTCTATATGTTTTATCTGTTCGGCGATTTTCGTTTGTGGACTCTCATGCGTTGGAACTTCAAACGTTTCATCGTCATCGCCCTTGGCGGCATTGTTCCATTTTTGTCATTCTTCACCGAGCGCCACTTTGCCAAGGTGGTTCGCGCTGAACTTGGCGACGCCTAAAACCTGCTCGACTGCTCGCGCCGTCAACTTTTGATTTAAACTAGCTCTAGCGTTCAATCCCTTTTCAACTCTTCACTCTGCGGGGTACACCATTAGCCAACCAGTTCTCGTCGTCGATTTTGGCGCTCAATATGCCCAGTTGATTGCGCGCCGCGTGCGTGAGGCAAACGTCTTTTCTGAGATTGTTCACCACAACATCACTGCTGCTGAGGTTGCTGCTAAAAACCCTGCCGCCATCATTTTGAGTGGTGGCCCTGCCAGCGTTTATGAGCCTGGTTCGCCGCAGCTTGACCCTGCGATTCTTGAACTTGGTGTTCCGGTGCTCGGCATTTGCTATGGCTTTCAGACCATCGCTAAGACTCTTGGCGGCACTGTCGATAAGACCGGCATTCGCGAATATGGCGCGACCGACATGCAGGTTGCTGCGGGTGGTGAAATCTTAGATAGCCAGCCGGCCGACCAAACCGTCTGGATGTCGCATGGCGACCAGGTCACTCAAGCTCCTGCCGGTTTCGAAGTTTTGGCTTCAACCGCGACAACTCCGGTGGCAGCTTTCGCAAATCGTGAGCGCAAGATTTATGGCGTGCAGTGGCACCCCGAGGTGAAGCATTCGCCGTTCGGGCAGAACATCCTCGAAAATTTCTTGCACAATGCCGCGGGCATTGCTGCTGACTGGAACTCGGGCAACGTTATTGCCGAGCAGGTTGCCAAGATTCGCGCGCAGGTTGGCACCGACCGCGTGATTTGTGGTCTTTCGGGTGGTGTTGACTCGGCGGTTGCAGCAGCCCTCGTACACAAAGCTGTTGGCGACCAGTTGGTTTGCGTGTTTGTGAACCACGGTTTGCTGCGTCAAGACGAGGCCGAACAGGTTGAGCGCGACTATGTTGCAGCCACCGGCATTCGCCTTGTGACGGTCGATGTTGAAGAGAAATTCTTGAGCGCCCTCGCTGGTGTGAGCGACCCAGAGACCAAGCGCAAGATCATTGGCCGCGAGTTCATTCGCACCTTCGAAGAAGCCCAGGCTGCGCTAATCGCTGAGGCTAAGGGCGAGGGCCAGCCAATCAAGTTCTTGGTTCAAGGCACGCTTTACCCAGACGTTGTTGAGTCGGGTGGCGGCGCAACCGCCGGCATTAAGAGCCACCACAACGTGGGCGGTTTGCCCGACGACATGCAGTTCGAGCTCGTTGAGCCACTGCGCGACCTATTTAAAGACGAGGTTCGCGCCATCGGTGCCGAGCTTGGTTTGCCTCACGAAATCGTGCAGCGCCAGCCGTTCCCGGGCCCAGGCCTTGGCATTCGCATCGTTGGCGAAATCACCAAAGAGCGCCTCGACCTACTTCGCAAAGCTGATGCAATCGTTCGCGCCGAGCTGACCGCTGCCGGCCTTGATGCCGAGATTTGGCAGTGCCCGGTTGTGCTGCTTGCCGACGTTCGTTCAGTTGGAGTGCAGGGCGATGGCCGCACCTACGGTCACCCGATTGTGCTTCGCCCGGTTTCGAGTGAAGACGCAATGACTGCCGACTGGACCCGCGTTCCTTATGACGTTCTAGCGCGCATCTCGAACCGCATCACCAACGAGGTTGACGGCGTGAACCGCGTCGTGCTCGACGTGACTTCAAAGCCACCCGGCACCATCGAGTGGGAGTAACCCGAGCGTTCGCGCCCAGGTTGCCCACGATTAAGTGAGATTAAGTTGAGTTCGCCGCAGGTCACTCCCGCCGTCTTTGGCCACCGTGGCGCTTGCGGTTATCGCCCAGAAAACACGCTTGAGTCTTTTGCGCTCGCGTTTGAAATGGGCGTGCCTGCGGTTGAGTGCGACATCGTGCCAACCAAAGATGGCCGGCTGGTGATCATGCACGACCCTGAACTTTCATCAACCACGAACGTTGCCTATTTGCCCCAGTTCGCCGCCCTTCGTCGCGAGCTCGAGTTGCCGTGGCGAACAATCGACGGATTCTTCATTCAAGACCTCACCCTCGACCAGGTTCGCCAGTTGCGTGCCAAAGAACGCTTGCCCGAAGAGCGCCCTGGCAGTGCAAAGTTTGACGGGCAATTTGAGATTCCTACTCTTGCCGAGTTTTTGCATGGCGATTTTGCCACAGCAGGTCGAACGCTGATTCTTGAGGTCAAGTTCGGTTGGTTGTTCAAGTCGGTCGGGCTAGACATGGGGCCGTTGCTTGCAGAGGTGTTGATTAGCGACGACTGGCGCGAGCGTGGGCTAAAACTCATCATTGAGTCATTTGACTACACGGTTTTGAGCGACCTCAAAGAGCGCCTAGCCGGCGAGATTGCCTTGGGCGGCATCGAGTTTGTGTTGCTCACCGAGCAGTGGCGCATCGACCAGTTTTTGGCGACCGAAACCCGCGAAAATTTCTTGAGCCGTTGCGCTGCAGATTTTGACGGCATCAGCTTCGACCACGAGATGCTCAGTGACCCGGTGCCAGAGGGCAGCTCAGCGCAGTTTGGCTTGGCGAATGATTGGGTTGAGGTTTCTCGCGGTCATGGCCTCAAGGTTTTCACCTGGACTGCAAGGGCTGAATCAGCACAGTTTTCTATCGAAGAATATTTTCAACATTTCGCTGATTTGAACGTTGACGGAGTGTTTGCCGACCAACCCGATTTGTTCTTGAACTTCTTGCGCGACTCTGTCGCACCCCTAGCCTAAGATTTCTAAAGTTATGAATGAACTCGAGTTTATGTTTGACTTCGCCCCAGAGCCTGCGAAGGGCCCTGCCGGCGCTCACTTGCTCGAGGGGCTCAACCCACAGCAGCGCGCGGCAGTTGAACATCGCGGCCCGGCGCTTCTGATCGTGGCGGGTGCGGGCTCGGGCAAAACACGAGTTTTGACCCACCGCATCGCGCATCTGCTTGCCAACAAAGAGGCTTGGCCTAGCCAGATTCTGGCTATCACTTTCACCAACAAGGCTGCTGCCGAAATGCGCGAGCGTGTTGCTCACCTTTTGGGCGAAGGTGCTGAGGGAATGTGGATCAAAACATTTCACTCAGCCTGCGTTGCTATTTTGCGTCGTGAGAGCGAAAAGCTTGGCCACAACTCAAACTTCACCATTTATGACTCGGGCGATAGCCGAGCGATTCTCAAGCGTCTGATTCGCGAGATGGGTGCTGACGTTCACAAGCTCACCCCAGCTGGTGTCTCGGCGATTATTTCGAATGCTAAAAACGAGCTTTCTGACGCCAAGACCTTTGCCCGCAACGCCGACATGGCTGACCCGGTGCAGCGCATGCTGGCCGAGATCTTCGACCGCTATGAGCGCGAGCTTCGCCGCAACAATGCTTTTGACTTTGACGACCTGATTAGCGAAACAGTTCACCTGTTTCGCAATTTTCCCGAGGTTGCGGCTAACTACCAGCGCAAGTTTCGCCACATCTTGGTTGACGAATATCAAGACACCAACCACGCTCAATATGCGCTGATTCGCGAGTTCACTCGCGCGCTCGAGCCCGACTATGCTCACGTTGACCCTCGCACCGGCGCCATTCAAGGCCCAGCCTCGCTAACTGTGGTGGGCGACAGCGACCAGTCAATCTATGCTTTTCGCGGCGCTGACATTCGCAACATCTCAGATTTCGAAAAAGACTTCGCTGGCGCCAAGACGATTTTGCTTGAGCAGAACTATCGCTCAACTCAAAACATCCTTTCGGCCGCCAACGCGGTTATTGGCAATAACTTTGATCGACCAAATAAAAACTTATGGACAGACTCTGGTTCGGGCGATCAAATCGTCGGCTACACGGGTTTCTCGGCGCACGACGAAGCCCAGTTCATTTCTGACGAAATCTCGCGCCTGCACCGGGGCGGCACCGACTATCGAGACATCGCAGTGTTTTATCGCACCAACTCGCAAACCCGTGCGCTTGAAGAAATTTTCATTCGCTCGGCTCTGCCTTATCGCGTGGTTGGCGGCACTAAGTTCTATGAGCGTCAAGAAATCAAAGACGCGTTTGGTTACCTGGTTGCGGTTTCAAACAACTTAGACGACCTTGCCACCCGGCGCATCTTGAACGTGCCAAAACGAGGCATAGGCGACGTTTCAGAAACTCAGCTTGCTAACTTTGCTAGCTTGAACGGCCTGTCGGTTCGCCAGGCGCTGGGCTCGGCAGCCCAAATCGGTTTCGGCGCGAAAGTTGCCGGTGCCATGAAAGACCTTGGCGACCTGCTCGACGAGCTCGAGCTCTTAGCAGCCGATAGCGGGGTTGACGTTGTCGTCAAAACTATGTTGGCCAAGTCGGGTTATCTCGAGTTTTTGCGCAACAGCCGCGACCCTCAAGATGAAGCCCGCGTCGAGAACCTCGAAGAACTCGTGTCGGTTGCTCGCGAATTCATGCGCAACAACCCTGAGGGCCGTTTGCCTGATTTCTTGAACGAAGTCGCGCTAGTGGCAGCTGCCGACGACATCGACGACGAATCGGGTTCGGTTTCGCTCATGACTTTGCACACCGCCAAGGGCCTTGAATATGAAGCCGTGTTCTTGACCGGCATCGAAGAGGGTCTTCTGCCTCACCGAATGTCTTTCATTCAGCCTGGCGGGCTCAGCGAAGAACGCCGACTCTTCTATGTCGGCATTACTCGCGCCCGCAAGAAGCTTTTCTTGAGTCTTGCGATGAACCGCACAACTTTTGGCGAAACCGAGTCGGCCACGCCTTCGCGCTTCTTGCAAGAGATTCCAGCCGAGCTAATCGATTGGCGCGAGTCTGGCGCGGGCCGAGCAATGAGCAACACCCGCTATCGCAACTCGATCGCCGATGACCAAAACTTTGGCGGTCTAGCCGGTGGCTCAAGTGGCAGTTCGGGCTATGGCGGCACACCGTCTAAACCAAAAACGGCTTGGGCTGGTGCAATCTCTTCGGTGCGCAACAACGAAGGCTTGCAGCTCGAGGTTGGCGACAAAGTTGAACACGCCGACTTCGGCAACGGGGTCGTGGTTGGCACGGCTGGTGTTGGCCCGAAGCAAACTGCCGAAATTCGCTTCAGCGGCATCGGGGTCAAACGCTTGCTGGTGAAAGTTGCGCCAATCACCAAGCTCGACGCCTAAGGCACTAGCTCGCACTTACAAACGGGCCTGCACAGGGCATCCGAGCATATATTGCTCAGCCGAACCCCAGCATTTCGCCCTTTTCACCTAGCAAAAAAGGCTAGTCTTTAAAGGTTGTTGTTTAATCGTTACCAAATTTCTTGAACGGAAAAACAGTGGATTTATTTGAATACCAGGCTCGCGATTTGTTTGAAGCCTACGGTGTGCCAGTTCTTCAAGGCCTAATCGCCGACACCCCAGAAGAAGCCGAAGCTGCAGCTGCCAAAATTGGCGGCGTTGTGGTTGTCAAGGCTCAGGTTCAGGTTGGTGGCCGCGGCAAGGCTGGCGGTGTCAAGGTTGCAAAGACTGTTGCAGAGGCCCGCACTCACGCCGAAAACATCCTTGGTCTAGACATCAAGGGTCACGTCGTTAAGCGCGTGATGATTGCTCAGGGGGCGTCGATCGCATCTGAGTTCTATTTCTCAATCTTGCTTGACCGATCAAACCGAACCTTCTTGGCGCTTTGCAGCGTTGAGGGCGGCATGGAGATCGAGCAGCTTGCAGTCGAGCGCCCAGAAGCGCTGGCCAAGGTTGCAGTTGACGCCATCGAAGGCATCGACCTAAACAAAGCTCTTGCCATTGCCAAGGCTGGTGGCTTTAACGATGAGCTAGCCGCCAAGGTTGCACCGGTTTTTGTTAGCCTCTGGAACGTCTTCAAGAAAGAAGACGCAACCCTAGTTGAGGTTAACCCGCTAGTTCTTGACGAGAGTGGCAACATTCTTGCCCTAGATGGCAAGGTCACTTATGACGACAACGCAGAGTTTCGTCACACCGACCGCGAGCACGTGTCAATCGCCAAGGTTGACCCGCTTGAGGCAAAGGCAAAGGCCCTTGACCTTAACTATGTGAAGCTCGACGGTTCAGTTGGTGTTATCGGCAACGGTGCGGGTTTGGTTATGTCAACCCTCGACGTGGTTGCTTATGCCGGCGAAAAGCACGGTGGCGTGAAGCCAGCGAACTTCTTAGACATCGGTGGCGGTGCTTCGGCTGAGGTTATGGCCAACGGCCTAGACGTCATCTTGGGTGACGAGCAGGTCAAGAGCGTTTTCGTTAACGTCTTCGGCGGCATCACCGCTTGTGACGCTGTTGCAAACGGCATCGTCGGTGCGTTGAACACGCTTGGCGACTCAGCATCAAAGCCTCTAGTTGTGCGCCTCGATGGCAACAACGTGGTTGAAGGCCGTCGCATTTTGGCTGAATACAACCACCCACTTGTCACTGTTGTTGAAACCATGGATGAAGCCGCCGACAAGGCTGCCGAGCTAGCTAACCGCTAAGCGAGAGAGATTACACAAAATGGCTATTTTTCTAGACGAGAACTCAAAGATCATCGTTCAGGGCATGACCGGTGCTGAAGGTATGAAGCACACCACTCGCATGCTCAAGGGCGGCTCAAACATTGTTGGTGGCGTGAACCCGCGCAAGGCTGGCGAAACCGTCAACGTTGAGGGCAAAGACTTGCCAGTGTTCGGCACCGTTGCTGAGGCAATGGCCGCAACCGGCGCAAACGTTTCAGTTATTTTCGTGCCACCGGCATTTGCAAAGTCAGCTCTAATCGAAGCTATCGACGCTGAGATTCCGCTAGCTGTTGCTATCACCGAGGGCATTCCTGTGCACGACAGTGCCGAGGCTTGGCAATACAACTTGAACCACGGTTCAAAGACCCGCCTAATCGGCCCAAACTGCCCAGGCATCATCAGCCCGGGCAAATCAAACGCTGGCATTACCCCTTGGGACATCTCAGGTTTCGGCCCAATCGGCCTAGTTTCAAAGTCGGGCACCCTGACCTACCAGATGATGTTTGAACTTCGCGACATCGGCATTTCAACCGCTATCGGCATCGGTGGCGACCCTGTTATCGGCACCACCCACATCGATGCTTTGGCTGCTTTCGAAGCCGACCCAGAGACCAAGGCGATTGTCTTGATCGGTGAAATCGGTGGCGACTCAGAAGAAAAAGCCGCTGCCTACATTGCAGCAAACGTGACTAAGCCGGTTGTTGCTTATGTTGCAGGCTTCACTGCTCCTGAGGGCAAGACCATGGGTCACGCTGGCGCAATCGTTTCAGGTTCGGCTGGCACCGCCCAGGCTAAGAAAGAAGCTTTCGAAGCTGCTGGTGTGAAGGTCGGCAAGACCCCTAGCGAAACCGCAAAGCTAATGCGCGAGGTTTACGCAGCTCTCTAAACTTCGGTTTAGGCTTCTGCCGCGGCGCTTGGCGCTGCGAGTGGTGGCACACCCGTTAAAACGGTTGTCAGCGATAGTCTTATTTCGCTGGCAACCGTTTTGCCTTACTTAGAATTCAGCGAGGGGCATCTTGAAACGCAGACTCACTTTTGTGGTGGCCGCGGTGCAGGCGCTTTTGCTTTTCGCTGTCGGAATCGGCATCACTCTTGCCCCACTCACCATTGGCTGGCTCATCGAAAACGATGCTGCAGCCCCTTGGTCGGCAAGTTTGCAAGCCTCGATCGATGTTTGGCTTGCCGCGCACGGCGTTCCCATTTTGTTTGCCGCCAGCAAGTTCGGTTCGTTAGCCGTGCCTGCTTTTGTCTATAGTTTTTTGCCGCTCGGCTTTTCAATCTTTATTGCCTACGCCTCTTTTCGCTTAGGTCGTCAACTCGGATACGCCACCGTCTTGTGGCCCGGCTGGCTTGGCGCGACCTTGGCTTATGCGGTTGCCACGTGGGCAATGGCTGGCTTTGGCTCTAGCGCAGCGGTTAGCCCCGACCCCTGGCTTGCGCTGGTTTTGCCGCCAACGTTTTTCTTCTGCTTTTTGGTTTTTGGTTCCCTAACCGCTCCCATGGTCGGGGCTAACCCGGCCGACTTTGCGCTAGAGCGCCAGCGCATTGCGGTTTGGGGTGCTCGCATGCGTGATCGGCTCGACTTTGGGTTCAGCGCGATTTTGGTTCCGGCTCTGCGCGCGGGCACCGGCGTGGTGGTTATGCTGCTGATGGTTTCTTCGATTGCTCTAGCGGTGTCGTTCACTCTCAACTGGATCCAAATCACTCAGCTTTATGAAAGCTTGCAGGTGACTTTTCTAGGCGGGCTGCTAATCACGGTAGGTCAGTTGGCAACGCTGCCAAACTTGGTCATTTTTGCTGCCAGTTGGTTCACGGGCACGGGCTTTGCGATTGGCGAGGGCTCACACGTTAGCCCGGTTGGCACCGAGCTGGGCCCGATTCCTGTCGTGCCTATGCTGGGGGCTTTGCCGGTGGGGCAACTGAGTTTCGGTCTGGCTGCTTTGGCGGTGCCGTTGCTCGCAGCTTTCATCGCAACCATTCTCGTGCGAGGCCACCTTGCCGAGGTGCGTTTTCAGTTTGCCTACGCCTGGTCAGCCGCATTTTCTGTAGGGCTTTCAATCGCAGCCGTTGCGGCTATCGAAATGGCTTTGCTGGCTGCCGCTGCTTCAGGAGCGGCTGGCCCAGGCCGGTTGCACGAGGTTGGGGTCAACCCGTTCATGGTTGGCCTTGTCACTTTCTTAGAAGTTGGCGTGGTTGCAGTGCTAACGGCTTTTTATAGCGCCAAGCCTGATGCCCCCGACGAAGAGCTCATCAGTCGCGTTCGCCGCAGTCAGCTTTAGCCGCACCCGCTGCGGCGCGGCCTCGAAGACCAGCGCCCCGCCCCCCCCCCCCCCGAAACCCCGCCCCGCCCCGCAAGCCCCTGCCGGCCTATTGCCATGCGACCGATAAACTTAGAGCGTGCTGTCGGTCGTCGTATTAATTTCAGGGTCTGGTTCTAACCTAAGAGCCCTACTTGAGGCGGCCAGCAACCCGCTCAACGGCATTCGCATCTTGGCCGTAGGTGCCGACAACCCAGCAACCGGTCTTGAGCACGCAGAACTCTTTGGTGTTCCAACTTTCGTTGTTGCACCCCAAAACTTTGCAGACCGTCAGGCTTGGTCTGAGGTTCTCCTCGAGAACGTGAAGTTCTACAACCCAGACCTTGTTGTCTTAGCTGGTTTCATGCGCATCTTGCCGGCAAGCTTTGTTTCTGCGCTGAGCCCTAACCTGATCAACACGCATCCGAGTTTGTTGCCTGCGTTCCCTGGTGCGCACGCCGTTCGCGACGCGCTCGCTGCGCGTTCAACCGTCACGGGTGTCACGGTTCACGTTGTTGACCACGGTGTTGACACTGGCCCGCGCATTGCGCAGCAGTCGGTGCCGATTTTGCCCGAAGATAGCGAGCACGACCTGCACGAACGCATCAAGTCGGTCGAGCGTGGTCTTTTGATTTCGGTGGTGCAGAGCATCGCCGCCGGTGAGTTGAACCTCGCTCACCTTGACAGCCTGGCCGAGCACACGGCCGATAACTTTCTCGAAGGGTAACCCCGTGGCCGCACACAACGATTACACGCCTGCTGACTACCGCCACTATGACAAGGTTGCGATTAAGCGCGCGTTGATTTCGGTGAGCGACAAAACCGGTTTGCTCGAGTTGGCTCAGGCCTTGACTGAGGCTGGCGTGCAGCTGGTTTCGACCGGGTCAACTGCCAAGACCATCGCCGACGCTGGCATGGCTGTTACCGAGGTGGCTGAGGTCACCGGTTTTGCCGAGGCTCTTGACGGTCGCGTCAAAACTCTTCACCCAAAGATTCACGGCGGTCTTCTTGCCGACTTGCGTTTGGTGCAGCACGAAAACCAGCTTGCCGAGTTGGGCATCGAGGCTTTTCAGCTGGTGGTCGTCAACTTGTACCCATTCGTTCAGACTGTGCAGTCGGGCGCTAAGGGCGATGCTGTTGTTGAGCAGATCGACATCGGTGGCCCTGCCATGGTTCGCGCTAGCGCAAAGAACCACGCCAACGTTGCAATTGTGGTTGACCCTGGCAACTATGCCGAGGTGATTGAGGCGCTACAAAACGGCGGAACCACCCTGACTCAGCGCCGCAAGTTTGCTTTCGAGGCTTTCTCGCACACTGCCGCCTATGACACTGCGGTTGCAAAATGGTTCGCTGGCGAAATTGAAAACGCTTGGATGCTCGCTGCTGGCCAGACCGCAACCGGCGAGACTAAGAATCCGGGCTTTGATTCGAAGTTTGTCGTTGAGGCTGATTTGGCGCAGGTGCTTCGCTATGGCGAAAACTCACACCAGGCCGCTGCGCTTTATAAGGTGGTTGGCGATGACGCGGTTGCGGGCATTGCTCAGGCGCGAGTTTTGCACGGCAAAGAGATGTCTTATAACAACTATGTCGATGCTGATGCTGCGGTGCGCGCGGCTTATGACTTTGCCGAGCCTGCGGTTGCGATCATCAAACACGCGAACCCTTGTGGCATCGCTGTGGGTGACGACGGCGATGGCGATGCAATCGCTGACGCCCACGCCAAAGCTCACCTTTGCGACCCAACCTCGGCCTTCGGCGGGGTGATTGCTTCGAACCGACGCGTTACCCTGCGCATGGCTAAGCAGGTTGCCGAGATTTTCACCGAGGTGATCGTGGCGCCTGGCTATGACCTCGAAGCTTTGCAGCTGTTGATGTCTAAAAAGAACCTGCGCGTGCTCGAGTTGCCAGCTAACTTCTCGCGCGAAAGTTTAGAGTTCAAACAGATCAGCGGTGGCCTTTTGGTTCAACAGCCTGACGAGTTCAGTGATTTCAACACGAACTCTTGGCGTTTGGTTTCTGGTGCCCCAGCTAACACTCAGGTGTTTGCCGACTTGCAGTTTGCCTGGAGGGCTTGCCGTTCGGTCAAGTCGAACGGAATCTTGCTGGCCCGCGACCTAGCTTCGGTTGGTGTTGGCATGGGTCAAGTGAACCGCGTTGATTCTTGCAAGCTAGCTGTTGATCGTGCCTCATGGCGTGCCCGCGGTTCGTCTGCCGCGAGTGACGCGTTCTTCCCGTTTGCCGACGGGTTGCAGATCTTGATCGACTCTGGTGTCTCTGCAGTTGTGCAGCCTGGTGGCTCCGTGCGTGACGAAGAAGTCATCGCTGCAGCTCAGGCAGCCAACGTGACGATGTATCTCACCGGCGAACGTCACTTCTTTCACTAAAGGGCGTTTCGACAACGTAGGTCAAGAATCCGCGTGTTTACTGGGCGACACGCCCGAGATTCACGTTCTGGCCATGTGGATTTGACTTTGTCGTTATAACCCCGTAACTTATTACCTGTTGCCCAAAGCGCGAGTGAGACTGAAAAGTCTCCCCGAATCAAGTGCAACCAATCAAAACTCCAGGCCGGTGGCTCTTGTTAGTTGCCGCCAAATGTGTTTATGATTGCCTCTCCGAAAACTTCGAAAGAATGTTTCAGATTCAACGGAATGTTGATTTGACATCGTTCAAGTTATTAGGTAAGTTAGAAAAGTTGCTCCGCGGGTCAGCCTGAAAACTGATTTGTAGAAGCCTCCGATCTTTGAGAACTCAACAGCGTGCACAATGTCGATGCCATAAAACATCGAGACAGATTTATCTAGTCTCGAAAAAGATATATGGTTAGACAGATTGTCAGACAATCTGATTTAGTCAGATCAAATTGATGGCGCCATTTTCCGGCGCTTCCAAAAAAACTTCGGCCAGCTTGCTGGTTGAAAACATTTTTTACGGAGAGTTTGATCCTGGCTCAGGACGAACGCTGGCGGCGTGCTTAACACATGCAAGTCGAACGATGAAGCAGAGCTTGCTCTGTGGATTAGTGGCGAACGGGTGAGTAACACGTGAGCAATCTGCCCTTGACTCTGGGATAACTGCGGGAAACTGTAGCTAATACCGGATACGACACCTTGGGGCATCCCGAGGTGTTGAAAGAATTTTGGTCAAGGATGAGCTCGCGGCCTATCAGCTAGTTGGTGAGGTAATGGCTCACCAAGGCGACGACGGGTAGCCGGCCTGAGAGGGTGACCGGCCACACTGGAACTGAGACACGGTCCAGAC
>JBDLVN010000045.1:0-7981 GCA_039804775.1 Actinomycetota bacterium | reverse complement strand
ATTACTTCCAGCGAGTGGTCATCATGAAACCAGCCATGATGATTCCGAAGCCAACAAGAATGTTCCAAGATTGGATGTCCCAAGGCGTAGCACTGCCTAGTGGGAACTGCATGTTGGTTAGGTAATAGGTGACGATCCACAAAAAGCCGAGGATCATCAAACCAAACATCAGTGGCTGAAACCAAACTGGGTTCGGCATCTCACCTTTGTCTAGGTTGTAATCGCGTGGGCCTTGAGGCTTTGCGGCACGGGCAGGTTTTCTTTTGCGGCTGGTTGATTCAGGCATGAAGCAATTCTACAAGTTAAGATTGAATCACCTATGACCAAAATTCTTGTTCTCGACAACTACGACAGCTTTGTTTACACGCTGAACGGTTATTTGCGCCAACTCGGCGCAGAAACCGAAGTTTTGCGCAACGACATCGTTGCCGAATCTGAACTACCTGCACTGCTAGCAAACTATGACGCTGTGCTGCTTTCACCTGGCCCAGGCACTCCAGCCGAAGCTGGCCTTTCGATTGCCGTTGTGAAACTTGCCCTGCAGACCGGTCAGCCGATTTTCGGAGTTTGCCTTGGCCACCAGGCTATTGCCGAGGCGATGGGTGCCACGGTCACTAGCGCCGATGAGCTTATGCACGGCAAGGTCAGTTTGGTTAGCCACGATGAGTCACTGATTTATCAGAACGTTGCTCAGCCTTTCACCGCAACTCGTTATCACTCACTAGCCGTAGTCGATTCGACCGTGCCCGCCGACCTCATCGTCACAAGCCGCACCGTTGCCGCCGACCCGAATGACCCGTCAACGGGCAACGGTAAGGGTGGCGTGATCATGGGTTTGCAGCATGCATCCAAGCCAATTTATGGCGTGCAGTTTCACCCAGAGTCTGTTATGACCGAGGGCGGCTATCAAATGTTGGGCAACTGGCTCGAGAGCATCGGTTTGACTGGTGCGGCAGAGCGCGCAAAGTCGCTAACCCCGATGGTGAAGTTCTAAAGCTCAACTAACGCGCGCTAAGGCGTTGAGGTAGGTGTTGGAGTCGCACTAGGTGTCGGCTCGGTAGTGCCACCGATGCAATCGACATAAATGACAATCTTTTTGTGCTGAGCAGCGTCGCCTGCGGCAATTGATTGGGCGGTAACAATTTGACCGAGGGTTCCGGTGCAACCAGGGGTGCTGCTTTCAACGGTGACTGTGTAGGCAACGTCGGGCCCGGTCAAGACAGATTTAGCGGTTGTGACACTCTGCTGAAGCACAGAAGGCACGGTTACTTTTCCGGTTGAAACGACAACATCAACAGATGTTCCCTTTGCTAACAGAATGTATTGCTCAGGGTTAGTTGACAAGATGGTGCCTTTTGGCTCGTCAACAGAGTTTTGTTGAGTGATCTTGCCAAGAGCCAAGCCGACAGCAGTCAGGGCAGCGTTTGCGTCTGCTTCTTTTTTGCCGATTAGGTATGGAACCTTAACCTGGGCTTTGCCACCAGAAACAATCACGGTAATCGTTGTGTGAGGCGAAACTTCAGCACCCGCTGGTGGGTCGGTGTTGATCACGGTGTCGAGCGCAACGCCATCATCGGCCTGGTAGGTGCGGGTTACCAGAAGGTTGGCGCCCGACAAGGCGGCGTTTGCCTCGTCATAGGTCTTGCCTTTGACGTCGGGAACGATAACCGAAAGGTTTGTGGTGGGCACATTGACTTTGAAATTGCCAAGCGTTGAGAGGCTCCAGATGCCAAGACCTAGCAAAATAACTACGAGTGCCGAAGCTCCAAACCAGATGGACGATTTGAGCTTAGTTTTTTCGCTGTAATCAGCAGTCTTGCCATTTCTACCAAGCGCATTTCTTTGGGTTTTGGCAAAATGTTTCTTGCCAGCACGACCGGCGCGGGAGTCAGTCTCAACCTCTGCCTCGAAGTCAACACCGATGGCTGAGAACGGGTTGGTGTGTTCGCTGACATAGGCGTCGATGTTATTGCTTTTAGTGGCAACGGTGAACGCCGGTTCGACATATGCGAGTGACGGGCTAGCCGCCTCAACTCGTGGTGCGGCAGAGATATCGGTGTTTAGCCCGCTAGTGACTTCTGGGGTCGCCTCGGCGACGGCCGCGTTTAGCAGATCGTCAAAACCAAATACCTCGGTGGGCGCGGTCTCACTGACTGCAGGGGTTGCCTCTGGCTCAGCAACGATTTCTTCTGCAGGTTGTTGCACGCTGGCTGAATCAGGCGTGTCAGCAAAAAAGTCAGAAAGCTGTGCTGTCGTCGGCTGTGCAACGGGACTGCTTGGCGTTACGAAGTTGCGACTGACCGCAAAGGCTGCCAGCAGGTGTTCGCGAAATTGTTCGGCACTCTGAAAGCGTTCGTTTCGATCTTTCGCAAGCGCGCGCAACACAACCTGGTCAATCTCAGGGCTGAGATTTGGGTTGATTTGAGATGGTGGAATAACCGCTTCGCTAACGTGCTGGTAGGCAACCGAAACCGCAGTTTCACCTCTAAATGGGGCTCTGCCTGTGAGCATTTCATAGAGCAAGACGCCTGTTGAATACAGGTCGGTGCGAGAGTCAACTGTTTCGCCCTTGGCTTGCTCTGGTGAGAAGTATTGTGCAGTACCAACGATTCCACTTGTGTGGGCTTGGGTTGCCGAAGAGTCGGTGATTGCGCGGGCAATGCCAAAATCCATGACCTTGATTTTGCCCTGTTCGGTGATCATGATATTTGCCGACTTGATGTCACGGTGAATTACGCCGGCTCGGTGCGAAACCTCTAGGGCCGTCAAAACACCTTCGGCATAGCTAACCGCATCTCGAATTTCAAGCTGGCGGGCATTGATGACATCTCGCAAGACTTCGCCCCGCACGAATTCCATGACGATGTATGGTCGTCGAAGCAGATTGCCGTTAGCGTCAGTTATTTGCTCTTCACCGGCGTCATAGATGCGCACAATATTCGGGTGTGCCATGCGAGCCGAGGCTTGGGCTTCTTGGCGAAAGCGCGATTCAAAGGTGCTGTCTGCAGCAAGGTCGGCTTTGAGAATTTTGATTGCCACAACTCGACCAAGACGCGAGTCGACGCCTTCATAAACATCGGCCATGCCACCGCGACCGATCAGGTCTTTGACCTGATAGCGGCCTGCAATGGTGCGCTGGTTGTCTGTCAATCTGAGCTCCGAGTTCTTGGCAATATCTCTTTTAGTTTAGCTTTGCGCGCTATGGAGTAGCACTTGGTGTTGCTGAAGATGTTGCCGGTGGTGTTGCCGTGGCTGATGTCGTTGGGGTCGGTGATGCAGTCTCAGGCGCTGGTGCGTAGTAATAAACCGTGACTGTTGAGCCCAGCTCGAGGGTGCCGAGTGGGCTTGCATCGTATGCCTTGTAGAGCATCGGGCTATCTGTGCTCACAAGTGTGCCTGGCACGGCGTCTAGCACCAAGCCCATGGTTGCCAATTGTGACTCAACATCGCTAATGTCTTTGCCGTCAATGTCGGCTGCGAGCAAAATGACTGTTTCGGTTGTCGGAGTTGCAGATGATGTAGGGCTGTTCGATGAGGTAGCTGTTGGAGTCGATGAATCGGTCGCGGTCGGTGAAATAGATGGCGACGCAGCGGTGAGCCCCGAAATAATCGCAACCAAAATCGCCACCGCTGTCACTGCCAAGAGCGAGATCACTGCGATCCAAGGCCAAACAATTGGCTTTGCCACCACTCCTGGCAATGGCGAAGTGTCAGTTCTGATAACCGTGGTAGCCGAGTTCTCAACTTGAGAGAGCACGCGCGTGGCAACGGGTGCACCTGGGTTGTTCAGAAGCGCCTCGGCTCGTTGGGCCAAAATCAAAGCGTTCGCTGGGCGGTGCTCAGCTTTCTTAGCAAGGCATTCCATTACTAGTTCGGCGACGGCTGGGTCAATAAATTCGGGGAGCGCCGGCGGAGCGTCGTTAATGTGGGCCATGGCTATGACCATTTGCGAGTCACCGCTAAATGGGCGAGATCCGGCCAGCGCTTCATAGGCGACAACACCGAGGGCATAAATGTCGGTGGCAGCTGTCGCAGGTTTGCCCGTCGCCTGTTCAGGGGCAAGGTATTGCACTGTTCCCATAACTTGGCCGGTGGCGGTTAGTGAGACCTGGTCGGCGACACGCGCGATGCCAAAGTCAGTGATTTTTACGTCGTTGTCTGGCGTGATCAGAAGGTTGCCGGGCTTGATGTCGCGGTGAACCAAACCTTGGGTGTGCGCCGCATAAAGTGCTCGTGCGGTTTGGGCAACGATGTTCAAAACTTTTTTAGCTGGCAACGATGTTTCGACTTCTAGAATCTTTGCCAGTGATTCGCCAGGAACTTTCTCCATCACCAAATAGGCCGAGCCACCGTCTTCGCCGTAGTCAAAAACGTTTGCAATGCCGTCGTGGTTGACCATCGCTGCATGGCGGGCTTCGGTGCGAAAACGCTCTAAGAAGTTGGGGTCGCTCAGATATTCTGGTTTCAAAATTTTGATGGCAACGTCACGCAAAATCACTTCGTCAGTCGCAATCCAAACTTCACCCATGCCGCCAGTGGCGATTAGGCTAACGAGGCGATATCTGCCTCCATAAAGTTGACCAGATAAAGGCTTCACTTGTTCAACACCGCTTTCATTACTTTTCGAGCAATCGGGGCAGCTAGTAGGTTGCCAAACCCACGTTGCCCCATTCCCCCACCATTTGCTACGACAACAGCAACGGCAACCTGTGGGTTTTCAGCCGGTGCGAAACCTGTGAACCAGAGCGTGTAGGGCTGTCCTGGTCCATTTTGCGCGGTGCCTGTCTTGCCCGCGACGCGCACACCCGCGATGCGACCGTTTGAACTGACGCCCTTCGAAACGGCTGCGACCATCATGTTTTTAATCGAGGATGCCGTCGGCTGGCTCACCGCTTGGCCAAGAGAAACGTTGCTCGGCCTGCTCAGCACAGCCAAGTTTGCCGAGAGCACGCTGTTGACGAGTGTTGGCTGCATCATGACACCGCCGTTAGCTATGGCCGCGCTGACCATTGCCATTTGCAATGGGCTCACCTTGTCGTTGAATTGACCAAATGCCGAAAGGGCGGTTTGAGCATCGTCCATGCCGGTTGGATACTCGCTTGCAGTCGAGTGCAGCGGAATGTTGAAAGACTTGCCAAAACCAAATCGTTCGGCTTGGGCTGCGATTGCATCTTGACCAAGAGCGATTCCCAATTCGGCGAATGGAATGTTGCATGAGAAACGCAAGGCGTCGGCGATTGTCACTTTGGCCTTTGATTTGCCACACTTGCCTTCACCCGAGTTATAGATGTAGGTGGTCGTGCCAGGCAATTTGAACTTTTTAGGGTTTGGCAGGGTGGAGCTTGGTTTGTATTTGCCAGATTCGAATGCTGCTGACGCAACCACGATCTTGAACACTGACCCAGGCGCATAGAGCTCACCACCGATAGCTCGGTTGATGAGTGGGCTGTCGGTGCGGTTGGCCAGTGATTGGTAGTTATTGCTGGCAACCGTTGTGTTGTGCATCGCTAGAAGGTTTGCGTTGAAACCTGGTGTTGAAACCAGAGCCAAAATCTTGCCCGTTGAAGGCTCGATCGCGACGATAGCGCCGGTGAGGTTGCCCATAGCCTCGTAGGCGACCTTCTGAACTTTTGAGTCAATAGTTAGATAGACCGACGCACCAGCAACGGGGCTGCCTGACAACAGTGAGTTCACCTGTTCAAAAAATTGTGACGAGTTTTTGCCACTCAAATAGCTGTCTAGTGCTGATTCGATGCCGGTGGTGCCCTGGGCAAGGCTATAGAAACCGGTCACCGCACTGAAAGCATCGCTGTCGAATTCGCGCAGGTATTGATATTTGTCGTCGGTCTTGACTGACCACGCAACGAGTTTTCCGTCGGCGAGAATGGATCCTCTTTGGGTTTTATAACTGTCATAAAGGCTTCTCGGGTTGCGCGCATCAGCGCTTAGCGAGTCGGCGTTCAGAAACTGAATCATGCTCGCGGCCAATAGAAGGCTAAAGAACATTGCAAAAATCAAAAGCGTCACTCGACGAATTTCGCGTGTCATTCGACCACCCTCACTCTAGGGGCGTCAGATTTGAGCGAGTCAGACATGCGAAGCAACAAGGCAACGATGATCCAGTTGGCCAAAAGCGACGAACCGCCGGCTGCCAAAAATGGGGTGGTCAGCCCGGTTAGAGGAACGACACGAGTCACACCGCCAACAACGATAAATGTTTGAAGTGCGATTACGAAACTCAAACCCATAGCCAGAAGCTTCGAAAAATCGTCGGTGTGGTTGAAAGCGATTCGAAGCCCTCGAGAAACCAGCAGCAAATAGAGCCCCAGAATGGCAAACAGCCCGACGAGACCTAGCTCTTCGCCCAGGCTAGAAATGATGAAGTCACTCTCAGCCACCGGAACCATCTGTGGAACACCGCCGCCGAGCCCAGTGCCCCAGATTCCACCGTGCGCCATGCCGAAAAGACCTTGAACTAGCTGATAGCTGCTGTTGACCTCTGCTTTGTAGTGCAGGTCACTAAATGGGTTTAGCCATGCATCGAAACGCCCGCCAACGTAATCAAGAATTCGCCCGGCAACGAAAGCGCCGGTGCCAAACACCGCAAGACCGCCAACAACATAGATTGCCCTGCCGGTTGCAACATAAATCATCACTAAGAAAAGGCCGAAATAGAGCAGTGAGGTTCCAAGGTCACGTTGAACCACCAAAATCGCCAAGCTGGCCAACCAAATCAACAGAATCGGGCCGAGATCTCGAGCTTGCGGCAGTTTGATTCCTACAACTTTGCGGCCAACTGCAGCGAGTGAGTCACGGTGGGTTACCAGATAACCCGCAAAAAAGATTGTCAACGCAATCTTGGCAAGTTCGCCCGGCTGAAAAGTCAAACCAGCTACCGACAGCCACAACTGCGCACCGTTGATCTTGAGACCAATAAACGGCAGCATCGGTGAGAGCAGCAACGCGACACCGGCAATCATCGAAATATAGATGTACTTGCGCAAGAAGAGATGGGTTGGCACTAGCCAAACCACTAAAAAACCGATTGCCATGGCAACGCTCGCCCAGATTACCTGCTTGACCCCGAACAGGTCGGTGCCGCCAGCCATGGTTCTTGCTATGTCTAATCGATAGATCTCAGAAATGCCGAGCGTGTTCAACGCAAGTGCAATTGGCACCATAAGACTGTCTGCCTCGCTGGCTTTGAAGCGCAACACGATGTGAAAGGCAATGGCTAAAACGGCAATTGGCAACCACAGCGTCAGCAGTTCAGGTGTGATTTTGGCAATAGTTGATAGTTGCACCTGCGCCAACTCAAAGGCATACAACCCCAGCACAAAGAAAATCAGGCTTGCCTCAATGTTTCGGCTACGTGGAACAACACGAATCAACCGACCGAGGTTCATGGTTATTGTGTGCGGGTCAGTCTGGTCTTTGATGACGTGGCTGGCTCGCTGCAGCAGTGATGGCCCACTCATTGGCCCTCGATGCTGAGCAGCAGGTCAAACTTTATGTAGGCGTCATTAAGGCTGTCGGCCGCAATGGTTCGGCGCACTTCGTCTTGCTGCAACAGGGTCAAGTCGTTAACGTTTGTGCTGGTTTCACGGTAGAGCTGAGAGAACTTGAGTGAACCAAAAGACTCGTGAATGCCTCGAAAGATTGAGACCTTGCCATTGGCTGATTCACCGATGTAGTAGCGGGTCTGCGTGTAGCTGTATGCCGCCCAAAGCAACCCAGCAATAAGGGCAAACCCAGCGAAAACTCCGAAGAATTGTCGCAATCGATGCATTCGCACCCGGCTCTTGGTTTGACTCAGAATGAGCTCTAGATATTCTTCAGACTCAGGCAAGAAGGCTGCAGGGTCTTGGTTGATTCCGAAAACCTCTGGCAGGTTGCGTGGGTTGAGCAAACGCAAGAATCGACGATCTTTGGTGTTTTCAACCACCACGTCATTGGCGGCTGAACCCAAATATTCGGCATG
>JBDLVN010000044.1:0-28259 GCA_039804775.1 Actinomycetota bacterium | reverse complement strand
GTCATGTTGCGACCGGCGGCGGTTGCCAGTGTGTAGAGATAAACTGGGTTGCTCAAAACGCCTTGGCTCTTGATCTTGCGAACCAGGGAAGACAAGAAGACCTGCTGGTTGCTGATGCGCGAAAGGTCGCTGCCGTCGCCCACACCGTGGCGGGTGCGCAAGAACTGTAGCGCCGCGCGACCCTGCAAAACCTGCAAGCCGGCAGGCAAGGAGGTGTGGGTGTAGGTATCTTCGATTGGCTTGGTGAGGCAAACTTCGACGCCACCGATAGCGTTTGACATTTCAATAACGCCCTTGAAGTTGATCATTGCAAGGAACGGAATCTTGAGACCGGTAATTGATTCAACGGTTTTCAGCGTGCAACCTGGGCCACCATTGGCAATAGTCGCGTTGATTTGACCGAGGCTCTGAGGCAAATAGCCAGGCCCACCCGAGGTGCTTGGGCAGGCAGGCCATGGCACCATGAGGTCTCGCGGAAAACTAAGGGCGACGGCGTTTTTGCGATCTTGTGAGACGTGCAACAAAATAATCACGTCGGCTAGGTTCGATGTGATTCCCGAGCCAAAACCACCGCCTTGACCTTTGCGGGTGTCTGAACCAACCAAGAGAATGTTGATGGGGCCTTTGATGTCATCGGCCGAGATTGCCACCGCTTTGCCGTTTTCATCGAGCAGCTGAATGCCGTTTGACTTGATTTCGTCGGCGATTTGCCAGGCGCTCACGCCCGTCACCACGATTGCCGAGCTGAGCACAAGTGCCAAAAACTTAAAGGCCAAACCGGTCAGTGCTTTTGCACGTGACTGGGGTTTAAGAGTTTGGTGCCTAGCAAACGCGCGTCGAACGCGACTTGGCTTGGTTTTGCGACTGTCGGTCAAATGGTTTCCCTAAAAATGTGTTGTCCTATAAGTTTAAGAACTTCGTGACCATTTCGTAACCATGCTCAGGCAAATCAAAGGTTTTGGCTGAAGAGAATTCCTTCAAAACCTGCGAGAACTTGTGCCACACCGTCGGCTTCGACAGCCGCCGTGACTGCTGTTGCGTGCTCTTGAACGTCGTCTGGTGCCTGACCCATGGCGAAGGCATAGCCGCCGCCAGCCTTTGCCCATTGAAACATTGCGATGTCATTGCGTCCATCACCAATCGTGATTACCTGGTGAGGTGCGATGCCAAGTTCAGCACGCTGTTTCTCGAGTGCGCTTGCCTTGGTGACTCCGCTGGGCGAAATGTCGAGCCAAGCTGTGTATCCGATTGCATAGCTAACCGAGTGCAACCCGACACCTGCGATTAGGCCGAGAAACTCTTCGACATCGTGTTCTGGTGAAAGCACAACCACGCGCGAGACTGGGTGATTCATTAGCTCTTGCAGCGGGGTTTCGTAGTTCTGCTCACCAAGCGCATATGTTGGGAACGGCTTGTGAAAACGGTAGCTGCCGTCGGCGTCTTCGACAGCGAAGTGTGCGTCGGGCAAAGTTGTGATTAGCTGTTGCAGAACCTCGCTCGGGTCGAAGGTGATGACCTCAAGGGGGCGGTATCCTCGCCCATCGGTTTCTTCGATCTCAATGGTGACCGCACCGTTAGAGCAAACGCCGCGACCAGATTCGAAGCCGACATCTTTTATTACGGGAATAGCGTTGGCAGCTGAGCGGCCGGTGGCGATGATTACCTCATGGCCGAGGTCGCGCACACGATTGACCTCTTTGACAACTTCGGGCGACAAAAAACCATCGTCGTGCACAAGCGTGCCGTCGATGTCAATGGCGATTAGCCAGCGGTCGCCCCCAATTGCTACTTTCATGGGCGAATGAACTCTTGGCCGCCAAGATATGGGCGCAATGCTGCGGGAACGCGAACGGTGCCGTCGGCCTGCTGGTGGTTCTCAAGAATGGCCACCAACCAGCGTGTGGTCGCGAGGGTTCCGTTCAAGGTTGCAACCGGAGCGGTCTTGCCAGACTCGGTGCGGTATCGCACGTTCAAACGACGAGCTTGAAAAGTTGTGCAGTTCGAAGTCGAAGTGAGTTCGCGATAGGTCTGTTGCGATGGCACCCAAGCCTCAACGTCATATTTGCGCGCGGCTGATGACCCGAGGTCGCCAGCAGCAGTGTCAATCACTCGATAGGGCAACTCACACTTTTGAAGCATCTGCTCTTGCCAAGCCAAAAGGCGAGCGTGCTCAGCCTCAGCCTCGTCAGGGTGAATATAGGCAAACATCTCGAGCTTGTTGAACTGGTGAACACGCAAAATGCCAGTGGTGTCGCGGCCGGCCGAACCAGCTTCGCGGCGATAACAGGTTGACCAGCCAGCGTAACGCTTAGGGCCTTTGTCAAAGTCAATGATTTCGTCGCGGTGATAGCCAGCGAGCGCAACTTCGCTGGTGCCAGTTAGATAAAGGTCGTCGGCAGGTAGGTAATAGATCTCGTCGCTGTGCTGACCCAAAAAGCCAGTGCCCGCCATGATTTCAGGGCGAACCAAAGTTGGGGTAATCAAAGCGGTGAAGCCTGCTTCGGCAGCTTGGTCAAGCGCCATTGTCATTAGTGCGATTTCGAGACGCGCGCCCCATCCCTTTAGAAAATAGAAACGCGAACCCGAAATCTTCACACCACGAGCGATGTCGATAATGTCAAGATCTTCACCGATTTGCTGGTGGTCTTTGGCCTCAAAGTCAAAACTTGGGTGCTGTCCAACTTCGCGAACTACAACATAATCGTCTTCGCCACCAACGGGAACGCCCTCGACCACAATGTTTTCGATCTGCCAGATGAGAGCATCGAGCTCGGCTTGCGCGGCAATCGCTTCTGCGTCGGCGGCTTTCACGGCTGCGGCCATCTCTTGGGCCTGCGCCACAAGGGCGGCCTTTTCGTCTTTGGGTGCTGACGCTACCTGCTTGCCAAAAGCGTTTTGCTCGGCTCGCTTGCTTTCAAAGTTTTGCAGAGCTGTGCGCCATTTGGCGTCAGCAGCGACAGCCTGGTCAACAAGGCTCTCATCGGCCGAACGTGCTCGCTGAGAGGCTTTGATGGCTTCTGGGTTTTCGCGCAAAAGGTTTAGGTCAATCACGCTTTCTAGGTTACCCGAGGCTGATAACTATTAGGTGCCTAGCAATCCAATCGGCCGCGTCATCAAGGGTCATTTGGTCTTTGGCGACGGCAAGAACGAACTCATAAGCCTCGTCAGCCGATGCAGTCACTTTCATACCGTTCAATCCAGCAAACATCTGCAAAATGAGCCAAGAGCTGCGCTTATTGCCGTCAAATAGCGCATGATTCTTGACAACGGAATGCATCAGAGCAGCAGCTTGCAACTCAAAAGTCGGATACAAGAGAGAGTCTTCGAAGGTGGTTTGTGGTCTCGCAAGTGCGCCCTGCAAAAGCCTGTAGTCGCGAACGCTAAACCCGACGCGATTTAGTTGCTCTACAACCAAGTCAAAGTTTGGCTACTCCATCAAGCATCAGCTAAGCGCTCAAGCAATTCACCGTCTTCTGCAAGCACCCGACTTACGACAGCGGCAAGCACTGATTTCTGTTCTTCGAGTTCAGAGGCAGTAGGCAGCACCGGCTGGCGTTCTAGAGCGGCTTCAGCTATTTCAGCGTTTAGCTTTTCTAACTGCGCTTTAGTGGCTGGGTTGATCGAGTGCGTCATTGTCATTCCAAAATACTCGCTCGATTGAGTTGGAGCAATCAGACGATGAGCCCAATGTGTTACTAACTCTTGTTAGATTAGGCATGTGAGCAACGTGGCAAACTCGGGGGCAATGGCACAACCCGCGCCTAAGCAGCGAGCGGCCATTATTTATCGGGCTGATCGCGTCGATTTATTGCGCTTGCATGCAGCCGTTGAAGCAAACCTTGGCGAGCTAGATTGGGCTGAAACCATATGGTTGCCCACTGAAACCGAGCAACCCGGGCACAGTCAGGTGCAAGATGCCCTGCGAGCTGGTGCAACGACGGTCGTTGTTGTTGGTGGCGATGGCACGATCAGGCACGTTCTGCAAGGCCTCTTTGAAAGCCCGGTTGACCCCGACAGTGTCGCTTTCGGCATTGTTCCTGTTGGCACCGGCAACGTTCTGGCTCGAAACTTGGGAATTCCTCTGGGCAATCTGCAGCTTTCGATTCGACGTGCGCTTCTTGGCGACGAGTGGCGAATCGACCTCGGCTTGGCGCACCTCACCTATGCCGGCGAAGAGCCCGCCACATCGCAGGTGTTTTCGGTTATGGCGGGTGTTGGTCTCGATGCCAAGATTTTTGCAAACACCGACAAAATGTTGAAGAACCGGTTTGGCTGGGTCGCCTACATCGATGGCGGCATTAAGTCTTTGCCAACATTTTTTGAGAGGATGTCTGTCTCTGTCAACGACGGGCCTGCTCGACGGTTGAAGTTGCACAGTTTAATTGTTGGCAATTGCGGTTTATTGCCCGGTGGCATTTTGTTGATGCCAGATGCTTCGGTTGACGATGGAGTTTTGGACGTTGCGGCGGTTGGCCCGAGGCGTTTTTGGAACTGGATGGCTTTTTGGTCGCGGGTGACTTGGCAAAACGGCGTTTTGCGGCGCATTCCAGCTGGTCGTCGTTTGATGGATTCAACCGCGAATGTGAAGACCCTCGAAAACTTGAGCGGTCAAAAAATTGTCATTGCACCTGAACGACCGGTTGATATGCAACTTGATGGCGACCCGATTGGCACTGTGACTGGCGTTGAGTTCAGAGTTTTGCCAAGTGCGTTGCGAGTGCGCCTTTAAACCTGACTGGTCAACTTAGGCTGGCCTGCCGATAAGCTGTAAATAGTATGCTAGAAGTTCTGTAAATTGCATAGTAGATAAAGCTGGTGAGCGATGGCCTACACGAAGCGACACATCGATGTGTTTCTCGATGAGCATTTCGACGCCTTACCGGCCATTTTGATTGATGGGCCCAAAGCCGTCGGCAAAAGTTCAACGGCAGGGCGCCGCGCTAAGAGCACTTTTGATTTGTCATCTTCACGGGCCCGAGAGCTGATTGCGGCAGACAGCGACACCGTCACCCTTGTTGAAAAACCGACTTTTATTGACGAGTGGCAAAGAGTGCCCGAAGTTTTTGATTCGGTCAAGAACGACATCGATAAAACCAACGCCGGTGGCAGTTATTTGCTGGCGGGTTCAGCAGAGGCTCCCGGAACTCATTCTGGCGCGGGTCGGATTGTTTCGGTTCGCATGCGACCAATGACACTGATCGAAAGGGGGCTTTCGACACCGTCAGTTAGTCTGGCTCAAATCAAGGCTGGCCAAACACGAGTTACTGGTTCAACTAATTTTGGTTTGGCTGATTACGCCAACGCCATCGTTCGAGGCGGGTTCCCCGGCATGCAGTCTCTGCCTGACAAATCTATAGACCTGCAGCTCGAGGGCTATGTTCAAAGAATTATTGACCGAGATATGGCCGATGCTGGGTTTAAGGTCAGAAGGCCTGCTGGTGTCTTTGCATGGCTAAGATCTTTTGCGGCAGCAACCGCCACAACCGCGGGCTGGGAGGCGATTCGCGATGGTGCAACAGCCGGTCACATTGTCAAGCCATCAAGGGCAGCCACTGCGCCTTATATCGAATTGCTTACCCAACTTCGAATACTCGATGACATCGAGGCTTGGTTGCCTAGCGAGAATCACTTGAATCGAATATCTCAGTCACCAAAACATTTTCTCGTCGACACCGCGTTAGCCGCCAGTCTGCTGGGAATCTCGAGTTCGAGTTTGCTTTCAGGCGATGACGGCCTGGCAAACGTGAAAGGCACTCCAATTT
This sequence comes from Actinomycetota bacterium, assembly GCA_039804775.1. GTDB lineage: Bacteria > Actinomycetota > Actinomycetes > Actinomycetales > Microbacteriaceae > Rhodoluna. Next base: position 22,497 of record JBDLVN010000044.1, on the reverse strand, counting down.
TCGGGAGACTTTTTGAGAATCTAGTGGCCATGCACCTGCAAACTTTCGCCATCAACAATCGTCTTAAGGTTCGTCACCTACGAACAGGTAACGGTGATCACGAGGTTGACTTTATTTTGGAGCAAGCTGATGGGCGCTTCATTGCTGTGGAGGCCAAATTAAACGGTTCGCCCAGCGATAGCGATCAAAAGCACCTACTATGGCTCAAAGACAAAGTTGGTGATCAACTAATTGACGCACTCGTTATCACGACCGGGCAGTTCGCTTATCGAACGAAACAGGGTGTTGCTGCGGTTCCATTGGCTCTGCTCGGGCCCTAGGCGATAGCACCTAGGCGCGATGCGGTCACCTAGTGTTTTTGACTGAGCTGAGTCAGCCAAACTTCGGCAGCTGCAAAGGCTGCGTCAGAGTTGTTGCCAGAGTGAACCGATGCTTCGCGGTCGGCGCGTGGGTATGAACCCAAGAAGATAACTTTTGGGCTGAACCGGTGCAGGCCTTTGACTGCTTCGGCGACTGCTGAGTCGAGCACGTGGCCTTCGGCGTCGATGTTGAAGCGATAGCGGCCTAGGCGATCGCCGATTGGGCGTGATTCGATGCGGCTCAAGTTCACACCGCGGGTTGCAAACTGCTCAAGCATTTCGAGCAGGGCGCCTGGGCGATCTTCGGGCAGCTCAACGATCACCGAGGTTTTGTCGGCACCGGTTGGCTGTGGCAGGTTGCCTGCTGGTGAACCCTGCAGGGCAATCTGAATGAACCTGGTTTGAGCGTGCTCATATTCACCGATGTTCGAAGCTAGAACTTCAACTGGGTAATGACGAGTGATTGAAGGCGCGGCAACTGCAGCGTCAGCGGTGCCAGGTTTGCCAAGGCCATCAAGGTCGGCAGCGAGTTCTGCGGCTGCTGCAGCAGTTGAGGTGGCTGGCAGGTGGGTGTGGCCAGGAAGGTTGGCTTGCAACCACTTGCGGGTTTGGGCATAGGCAACTGGGTGCGTTGCAACGGTGTGAACGTCGGCGACCTTGGTGCCTGGGCGCGCAACAAGGTCGAAAGTGACAGGAACAAGATATTCGCCGACGATGCGAATTTTGGCGTCTGCGGCGAGCGCGTCGAGGGTGGCTGAGACGCCGCCTTCGATTGAGTTTTCAACCGGAATGACAGCTCCAACCGATGCTCCAGACAGAACGTCATCGATTGCGTCTTGCACGTGTGAAACGGCGCGCCAGATTGCGCCGGCTGCGTCAGGCACCTGGGCTAGCGCCAATTCGGTGAAGGTGCCGATTGGGCCAAGGTATGAATATGTTGCCGTTTGGTTTAAGTTCGACAAATTTGCTGTCATAGGTCAAGGTTAGCTGTCAATATGACTTTATGAACGAGCGTGCGGGGCAAAAAGCTAACCCAAGTGACCTTATTGATGTTGCCAAACTTATTGACGACTATTTCGCGATTAAGCCTGATGTCACTAACCCAGAACAAAAGGTTGCTTTTGGCACCAGCGGTCACCGCGGCACTGCTTTGAATGGTTCGTTCAACGAAGACCACATCGCTGCTATCACGCAGGCGATTGTTGAATATCGCCGCACCGCTGGCACTGGCGGCCCGATTTATGTTGGCAAAGACACTCACGCGTTGAGTGGCCCTGCCGAGACCACCGCGCTTGAGGTGCTCGCTGGCAACGGCATTGATGCGCTGGTTGATATCAACGACGGATACACCCCGACGCCGGCTGTTTCGGTGGCGATCATCAACCACAATGCTGGCAAAGCTGCAGAAGCGTCAGATCTTGCCGATGGCCTTGTCATCACTCCTAGCCATAACCCACCGACTGACGGTGGTTTCAAATACAACCCGCCTCACGGTGGCCCTGCCGATAGCGATGTCACCAACTGGGTCGCTGCCCGCGCTAACGAGATCATTGCTGGCGGGTTGCGTGAAGTGAAGCGTGCTAAGCCGAACGCGGGCAAGTTTGATTTTCGTGAAAACTATGTGAGCCAACTTGGTGATGTTCTCAACCTCAAAGCAATTGCTGGCAGCGATGTGACAATCGGTGCCGACCCTATGGGCGGCGCATCGGTTGATTATTGGGGTTTGATTGGTGAGCGCTATGGCCTAAACCTCACGGTTGTGAACCCTGCAGTTGACTTTCAGTTTGGTTTCATGAGTCTCGACTGGGACTCAAAGATTCGCATGGACTGCAGCTCACCCTTCGCGATGGCCAGCTTGATTGAGGGTCGCGACCGCTTTGACATTTCAACCGGCAACGATGCCGACGCCGACCGTCACGGAATCGTCACTCGCGATGCCGGTCTGATGAACCCGAACCATTTCTTGGCCGTCAGCATTGATTACCTTTATAACAACCGACCTGGCTGGAGCCCCTCGGCCGCAGTTGGCAAGACCATGGTTTCATCATCGATCATCGACCGCGTGGTTGGCGACCTCGGCCGCAAGCTCATCGAAGTGCCAGTGGGCTTCAAGTGGTTTGTGCCGGGTCTAATCGATGGTTCGGTTGGCTTTGGAGGCGAAGAATCTGCCGGCGCATCGTTCTTGCGTCTTGACGGCAAGAGCTGGAGCACCGACAAAGACGGTTTGATCTTGGCACTGCTGGCAGCAGAGATCACCGCTGTGACCGGCCGCACCCCGAGCCAGCACTACGCCGACCTCACCGCCAAGTTTGGCGCACCAGCCTACGAACGCATCGATGCTCCAGCAACCCCTGAGCAAAAGAGCAAACTTGGCAAGTTGTCGGCGAGCGCCGTCACCGCTGCCGACCTTGCGGGTGAACCAATCGTTGAGATTCTCACTCACGCGCCTGGCAATGGTGCGGCGCTTGGTGGCCTCAAGGTCGCAACTAAAAACGCTTGGTTTGCGGCTAGGCCCTCGGGCACCGAGAACGTCTATAAGATCTATGGCGAGTCGTTCTTGGGCGCCGAGCACCTCAAGCAAGTGCAGGTTGAGGCCAAGGCACTCGTTGACGGGGTTCTCGGCTAGAGAGGTTGGTTTGCCGGAGGGCATCCGAGCAAAATAATGTTTACCGAGGGAAATAATCTCGTTTCACGGTAAGTTGAATAGTGAAGAAGCAGTTGCGCCCGCATTTGGGCCCGCTTCGACCTGGCGAATCGCCAATCAATCTCAAGAAACGAGTGCAAATGTCACGCGAACAACGCAAAGCCGAAGCAGCGGCTTCAGCCGTCAGCGGTGTAATGACCCACCGCCAAATCATGATGGTGCTATTTGGCCTCATGGCCGGAATGTTCCTATCAGCTCTAGACCAGAGCGTTGTGGGAACAGCCATCACCACAATCGCCAACGACCTCAAGGGTCTTGACGTTCAGGCTTGGGTAACCACGGCCTACCTCATCACGTCAACCATCGCCACCCCGATCTATGGCAAGCTCGGTGACCTCTTTGGTCGTCGTCGCTTGTTCATCATCGCGATTTCGGTCTTTGTGGTTGGCTCAATCGCAGCCGGCTTCTCACAGTCGATGTATGAACTCGCTGGATGGCGCGCACTTCAGGGTGTTGGTGCCGGTGGTTTGTTCTCGCTTGCGATGACAATCTTGGCCGACATCGTGCCACCACGCGAACGTGCGAAATACATGGGTATGTTCCTCGCCGTGTTTGCCACCTCGTCAGTGCTTGGCCCGCTAATCGGCGGTCTTTTCGCAGGTCTGCCTGAGATGCTTTGGATCACCGGCTGGCGCTGGGTGTTCTTGATCAACCTGCCAATCGGCATCGCCGCGTTGATCTTTGTGGTGTCTTATCTGCATGTTCCGCACCACCCAAAGAGTGGTCGCATCGACTGGTGGGGTGCCCTCACCATCACCGTCGCAGTGGTTCCAATTCTTATCGCGGCCCAAGAGGGTCAGGCATGGGGTTGGTGGAGCGCGTTCAACAAAGACGCAGCCGGCAACTTAGCAAACCCTGGAACGATTCCGCTTTATGTGATCGCCGTCGTTGGCATCGTGACCTTCTTGCTTGCTGAACGTCGCATGGGCGAAGACGCGCTCTTGCCATTTAGCCTCTTCAAGTCGAGCACCTTCACAATGTCAACGATTTTGGGTGTTGTGGTTGGCGCTGGAATGTTCGGTGGCATGATGACCCTGCCGTTGATTCTGCAGATCGTTTATGGTGCAACCCCAACCGAGTCTGGTTTCTTGATGTTGCCAATGGTTTTGGGAATGATGAGCGCCTCAATCTTGAGCGGTCGCATCACCTCAAAGACCGGCCACTACAAGCGCTTCATGATTAGCGGCACCCTGTTTATGACCGCTGCGTTCTTCTATTTGTCATTGCTAAACGCCGACTGGGCTATTTGGCAGATGTCAATCGGCATGCTCATTTTGGGTGCTGGTCTTGGTCAGCTAATGCAGACCCTCACCACAGCTGCGCAGAACTCGGTTGAGCCGCGCAACATTGGTGTGGCCACTTCAGCTGCAACCTTCTTCAGACAAATGGGTGGAACCCTCGGTGTTGCCGTGTTCATCAGCTTGTTGTTCAACTCGTTGAAAGACAAAGCACCGGCGATTTTCGAGCAGGTTGGCGCAGCTCTAAAGGCTGACCCGGGCTTGCTTGCAAAGCCTGAGAACTCAGCGTTCTTGCCTGAAAACCTTCCTAAACTAAACGAAGAAATTAGCAAGGATGCCTCGTTCTTGGCGCACGCCGACAAGGTTCTAGCTCACCCTATTCAGCAGGGTTATGCCGAAGCGGCAGCGACCGTGTTTGGGGTTTCAACCCTCGTGATGTTGGTTGCGTTTGGCATCTCGTTCTTCGTGAAAGAGATCGCTTTGCGCCAGATGTCAGGTGTGCAGGCAAACGCTGAGGCTGCTGCGGCTGCCGAAGCTCAAGCCGAAGCAAAGATTGCGGCTCTGGGCTAAAACTTAGAGTTATTAATCGAGCGGCTAGTCGCCAAGCTCAATCACTTCGAAACTGATTTGGGCCGCGGCTAGTCGCTCTTTTATTACCGCGATTGACTCGGGGTTTTTGTCGGCTGTGATGAAATTTCGGTCGAGGCTTGCTGCCGCCACCGCAGTGGTGCCAGAGCCACCAAAGAAGTCGAGCACGGTGTCGCCTGGTTTTGAGCTGGCTTGAATGATTCGACGCAAAATGCCCAATGGTTTTTGGGTGGGGTAACCAGTTTTCTCTTTGCCGGTGGGCGAAACAATCGTGTGCCACCAGACATCGGTGGGCAGTTTGCCGAGCGCAGCTTTTTCGGCGGTCACTAGCCCAGGGGCCATGTAGGGTTCACGGTCAACGGCTTTTGAATCGAAATAGAAGGTCGCAGGGTTTTTAACATAAACCAAAATGGTGTCGTGCTTAGCTGGCCAACGTGACTTAGATTTGCCTCCATAGTCGTAGGCCCAAATAATCTCATTCAAAAAGCAGTCACGGCCAAAGAGCGCGTCGAGCAAGACTTTGGCATAGTGAGCTTCGCGATAGTCAAGGTGCAAATAAAGGGTGCCGGTGTCGTTCAAAATGCGCCAGGCATGTTCGAGGCGAGGTTCAAGAAAAGCCCAATAGTCGGCAAACTCATCGTCATAACTCAGCATGGTTTCACGCACGATTTCATAGCGCTGACCTTTAAAGCCGAGGCGATTGCCGCTCTCGCTGCGCTTTGTTGTTGTCGCGCCGCGACTTTGCACCCGACCGGTGTTGAACGGAGGGTCGATATAAATCAGCTGAACTGATTCGTCTGGCAAATGTTCCAACAGCTTTAGGTTGTCGCCGACATAGAGGCGACCCGCGTTGGTTGACATAGCCACAAGTTTAACGTTGTTATTGTGCGTGCTAAGCGCCCTCGGCCGCCGAGACGCATAATAGATGCATGACAAGCACAAAAATTGCCGAAACCACAGCCAGCACCGGCGAGACCACTCGCGTTTTTCACAATGCTGATCTCAAGCGTTATGAGATTTGGCTAGATGAGGCTAAAGTCGGCCACGCTGATTATTCGGTGCGCCCAGGTGAGGTTCACTTTATTCACACCGAGGTTGACCCAGCCCAGCAGGGCAAGAACCTCGCAGCCATCCTTATGCGCGAGACCATCGAAAACGTTCGCGAGGCCGGCAGCACAAAAATTGTTCCGGTTTGCTCATATGTTGTGCGCTACATGGAGCGTCACCCAGAAACCCAAGACCTGCTGCTAAACCCAATCGAAGATGCCGTCGCTGCCTGCCGCATCGACACTAAGAAGTTTGGCGGCAAGGCCTAAGCTCGGCGGTTAGGCCTTAGAAGCTTCGGGCGAAACCACACCGTCAAGCCAAGAGACTAGGTCAGCAATGACCTCAGTCTGGTTGGTTTCGTTATAAACCTCATGACGTGCGCCGTGATAAACCACGATAGAAATGTCGCTAACTTTTGCGCGCTTGCGATAGCTGTCGGCCAGGGCCTTGACGCCCCGCTCACCACCGCACGGGTCTTCGCCACCAACGAGAAGCAAAATCGGCAAATCGGCACGCACTTTGCGGCTTGGAATTCCGAAGATCTTCGGCGCACCATCTTTAAGCGCACCAGGGTCGATTCCTACGAATGGGAAGCAAAGCGGGTCAGCATTGAATGCCTGGCCCACAGAGTGATCGCGACTGAGCCATTCGTTGCCCGAAGCATTTGGAGTGTCAGCCCATTTCTTATTGAAGCCGCTAGTGACCATGTAACCCGGAATCACAAGTGAGCTACCCGAAAGAGCCATAGCGGCATAGTCGCCCGAGCGCTTGTTGATGATTTTTTGTGAGATGTAGCTACCAAAACTGTGACCAACCAGAAGCACCGGCAAGCCTGGGTTTTCGCGGCGAATGATGTCTCCGAGCTCGCCTACCTGAGCAAAGACGCCATCCATGCCACCAGCACCAAGCCTGCCCAACTTGTTAGTGAGGCCACTCTTCACCATATTCTGGCCGGTTACACCGTGGCCACGGTGATCGTCGCCATAAACGCTGTAGCCAGCACGGTTTAGCGCTGCTGCCACGTGGTCGTAGCGACGAACGTGTTCACCAACACCGTGAACGAGTTGCACCACGGCTTTAGGTGCGGCAACCGGCCACTCGAAATAGGTGATTTCGACCCCATAAGAGTCAACAAAGGTTTTCTGCAGCGGCAAGGTTGTCATGCCATTAGGTTAGTCAGGCTTCGCGCGTAATTTCTACTGAAACAAATAATTCAGAAGTGGTCGATCCGGCATAAACTCCGCGCAACGGAGCAACGTCGTCATAGTCACGGCCGCGGGCTACAACAATGTGACGATCTTCGATGAACACATCGTTGGTCGGGTCATAGGCAACCCAACTGCCGGCATAAAACTCGACCCAAGCGTGTGATTCGCCGATCACCTTGGCCCCGATTTCGGGTTGCAGGCTCGGGTGGAGGTATCCGCTCACATATCGCGCAGGAATACCAGCCGCTCTGAGTGCACCCAAGGCTAGGTGGGTGAAATCTTGGCAAACGCCGAGCTTCTTCGACCAAGCTTCGGTAGCAATCGAGTGCACCCCGGTTTCGCCGTGCAGATAAGTCATTTTGGCGTGAATGAACTTCATGACTGCTAGCGCGGTTTCATAGGGGCTGCTCTCAGCCGCATGTTTTTTGGCATTCTTTGTTAGCTCGGCTGGCGGGTTCGTGCGCTTGGTCAGCCCAACGGCGTCGGTAAGTTCTAACGATGAAGCAACTGCTTCTGGCAAGGCTCCCCACTGAAAGTCGATGTTTGCCAAAGTGGTTTTGTGGTCACTCGGCCTAACCTCGACCAGGCTGGTTGATGTGATGGTGAGCTCGCCGTGAGGTTCGAGAACTTCAAAGAAAACTGTGCGAGTGCCAAAATAGTCGGCATATTCGTGGCTTGAACCGCCAGGTGAAATCTCGAGCTTGCCCGAAAACACCAACTGTGTCTCATCGCGCGCGGGCAACATGCGAGCTTCGTTGTAACTTGTGACAACGGTGCCCGAATAGTTGAAACCCGTCGTGTGAACTATGCGATAGCGCTTCATAGAACCTCACCGACCCAAACTGGCGCTGCGTTAACCGGAAAATACCGGTTGCGAATCGACTCAGAAATCTCACCGATGCCCTGCTGCAAAGTGACCATTTCTGCGGTCAAATTTGCGAGGATGTCAGGGGCTGAGCGATATTCCAGGTTCGTGCGAATCTGCCCAAGTTGTCGCAGTGCTGCGTCGCTGACGCCGACGCGATCGGTGGTTGGCGCGAGGTCGGCCAGACAGTTTTCGGCACGGCTTATTGCAAAGATTACGCTTCGCGGAAAAATGCGGTCGAGTAGCAAGAACTCTGCAGCGTTGGTCGCTGACGGAACACCGCGATAGGTGCGCAGGTATGCCTCATAGGCTCCGCAGCTTCTGAGAATTGTCGTCCATGACGGGCCACTCGCTTCAGTCAGCTCACTTGTGGCAAGCAAGCGGGCAGTCATGTCAACGCGCTCGAGGCTGCGACCAAGAGTGAAGAAAGTCCAAGCCTCGTCGCGACTCGTGCTGCTCTCGACAATGCCAATGGCTAGTGCCGTGCGCTCGCGCACCCAACCAAAGAAATCGTGTGCGCGGTCTAAGGCAACCTTTCGAGGCATGCGGCTGCGAGTTGTGTTGAGGCATTCCCAAAGTTCGGTCGAGACGATCTCACGCACTCGACGAGCGTTCTCACGGGCTGAGTTGAGCGATGAGGCAATCGAGCTCGGGTCATTGCGGTCAACTGTGAGAATGCCAAGTAGCTCTTCGCGGTTCAAGTTGTGACTTGGTGAGATTCCGGCCTGTTCGGCTGACGAGCCGATCACGTCAAGCAACGAGCGACAAGCCTGGTTTTCTTCAACCCAGGGGTCTTCAAGCAACAGCTGAAGGTGAACATCTAGCAGGCGTGAAGTGCCGTCGGCACGCTCAATATAGCGGCCGATCCAAAACAAAGACTCTGCGATGCGACTTAGCATGATGCACCTCTTTCTGACTGTTGCTGTTCTTGCTGCTGCTGCTGAATTTGAATTTGATAGGCGCTATAGCCAGAGTCTGACGAGGTTTGCTTAGCCACCAAACCTGAAACAGCCGAGTTAGTGCTGAGGCTGACGGTCTCTTTTGGCTTTTCACCACCAATGACCCAAGTGTCTTTCGAACCACCGCCCTGCGAGCTGTTAACAACTAGCTCGCCCTCTGGCAAGGCAACTCTTGTGAGGCCGCCCGGCAAGACCCACACCTTTTTGCCATCGTTAACCGCAAAAGGTCTAAGGTCTGCGTGACGCGGGCGCAGGCCACCCTCGACCAAAGTTGGAATCGTCGAAAGTTGCACGACCGGTTGGGCGATCCATCCTCGTGGGTCTTTGATAAGTTTCTTGCGAAGATCGTCAAGCTCTTTAGCGCTAGCTCTCGGGCCCACTACCAAACCCTTGCCACCTGAGCCGTCAACAGGCTTGACAACCAACTCGTCGAGACGGTCGAGCACCTCTTCAAGCGCACCGGCCTCTTCGAGCCGCCAGGTTTTGACGTTCTCGATGATTGGGTCTTCGCTTAGGTAATAACGAGTCAACTCTGGCATGTAGGTATAAACCAGTTTGTCGTCGGCAACACCATTGCCCACCGCGTTGGCTAGGGTCACATTGCCTAAGCGGGCAGCCGCAATTAGCCCTGGTGGGCCAAGCACCGAATCTGGTCTAAAGGTGAGCGGGTCAAGAAACTCGTCGTCAACTCGGCGATAGATAACGTCAACTCGGCGTGGCCCTGAGGTTGTGCGCATATAGACCTTGCCACCGATGCAGAAAAGGTCACGGCCTTCAACCAGCTCTAAGCCCATTAGGCGGGCAAGAAGCGTGTGCTCGAAGTAGGCGGAGTTATAAACGCCTGGGGTCAGCACCACGACGACCGGTTCGGCAACGCCCGAAGGGGCAGCTGCGCGCAACGCCGCAAGCAATCGGTTCGGATACTCTGCCACCGGCTGAATGCGCATTTTTTGAAAAAGCTCAGGCAGGGTTTGAGTCATCACTCGGCGATTAGAAATCACATAGCTAACGCCGCTCGGCACTCGCACGTTATCTTCAAGCACGCGCCATGCACCCGCCTCATCACGCACCAGGTCGATGCCCGAAACTTGAATGCGCACACCGTTAGCAGGGTCAATGCCCGATGCCGCACGATGAAAGTGTGTTGATGACGTGATCAAGCTCGCCGGAATAACGCCGTCGCGAATCGCAGCCTTGGGCCCATAGATGTCGGCCAAAAATGCTTCGAGAACTCTGACGCGTTGTTGAACGCCAGCATCAATGGTCTTCCACTCGCCACCAGAAATAACACGCGGCACGGCGTCGAGGGGGAACGGCCGCTCTTCACCAGCAAAGTCAAAAGTCACGCCTTGGGCCAGATATGAGCTGGCTAGGGCTTCGGTGCGACCGGTTAGTTCTGACATGGTCATTTCGGCGAGCGCGTCAAAAATCTGTTTGTAGTTGTTGCGCACCTGACTGTGGCCGCTAAACATTTCATCGAATGCGCGCTTTGAGGCCAATCGCTCGGTGTCACCCGCCGGCATCGGATAATTTTTGAATAGTTCACCCATGCTCACAAGCTACGGGCAGAATGTTGCGCTTTTGTTTCTAGGTCAAGTCGCTACTGTGAAAATAATCGAGTGAGCTTTTGACAAGTTAGGGGCGCCTTAAGCGCGCGGTCAGGCAAGACTTCTAGGCTAGAGGTGATGGCAATCTAAAGCTAGCGCTCAGGTTTCTCTCAGACAACTCCCAACCACACTTGGCAGGCTATAACCATGACAGCAAACATGCGCTTCACTGAACCCAACACCAGGGTTCGCCTTGGCTTTCGCAAAATCTTGCGAGTTCAACGTGGCCAAGACTTCGTTGAAGCACTGGCATGGCTAACCATTGTGGCGGTTGTGTCAATGTTTTTAATCGACGGCAATGTGGCCCAAATAGTCTGGTCAGACCCGGTAACCATTCTTAACGCTATAAGCCGCCTCACCGCATTGGTGGCCACCGACCTGCTTTTGATTCACATGCTTCTCGTGGCGCGTGTGCCATGGATCGACCGCCTCTATGGTCACGACCGAGCCACACTGCAGCACAAAAAACTGGGCAAACCAATCTTGTATCTAGTGATTGCTCACTTTTTGGCCTCACTATTTAGCTATTCAATCAGTGCCAAAGCGACCCTCATCGATGAGTTCTTTTCGCTAGCAAATAGCAGTCGTGACATGCTGTGGGCAATCTTGGCGCTTGGCCTAATGATCGTTGTGGTTGTTACCTCTATAAACATCGCCCGCAAACGCTTGAGCTATGAGACCTGGTATGTCGTGCACCTGTTGTCATATCTTTCAGTTGCCATCGCAGTGCCTCACCAGTTTTCAACGGGCACCGACATTGCTGGCAAGTGGCCTCAGACTTTCTTTTGGGTGACGCTGTATCTTTTTGTAGTTTGCAACATCGCTTGGTTTCGCTTTTTGTCACCAATCGTCGGTTCGATTTATCACGGCTTCAAGGTCATTGAAACATCTGGCGAGTCTTCTGATGCCACCTCGATTTATATCGGAGGTCGCGACCTAAAGCGGGTCGGTGGAAAGGCTGGCCAGTTCTATATCTTGCGAGTCATGACAGCAAAGCAGTGGTGGCGTGCACACCCGTTCTCAATTTCTGCCGCGCCGAACACTAAGTTCATTCGCTTCACCATTGGCAAGCGCGGTGACGACACTTCACTACTGCAGCACATCAAGCCTGGCACTCGCGTTATTCTCGAAGGCCCCTATGGTGTTTTCACTGAAGATCGCCGAAGTCGAGAAAAAGTCACGCTAATTGCGGCCGGCATTGGCGCGCCTCCGATTCGTGCCCTAGCCGAGTCGATGGCTGCGCGCCCAGGTGATATCAACATCATCTATCGTGTTCGCAACGAAGCTGACGCTCCTTTAGTTGACGAACTCAAAGAGCTCGCCCGCCGCCGAGGTTTCAAACTAACGCTTCTCGAAGGCCAACGCGGCAACCCAAAATCGTGGATGCCCGCCCACCCCGAAAACCTCCCCGACCACGCACGCCTCTCACTTATCGCCCCATGGGTTTCTGAGAGTGACGTGTTCATCTGTGGCCCGGCGCCTTGGACTAAAACAGTAGAAAAGAGCCTTCTTCGCGCCGGCACCCCTTCACACCAAATTCACGCAGAGGAGTTTGCCTGGTGAGATCTTCAACCAAAATATTCGTCGCTTCGCTCGGCATGGGCGTTTGCGCCGTTAGCTACGCTATAGGTGCAAGCTCGGCCACGGGTTCAAACATTGCTCTGCCCCCAGCCACAACAGACACTGGCTCGACAGCTGGCTCGACCGATAATGCAAGCCCTAGCAGCAGTGCATCTGCCAGCGCTTCGGCAAGTTCATCAGCTTCGGCTTCTAGCACCAAGAAGTTGTCTTCTGGCTCAACAAAGTCAAGTTCGGGTTCAAGCTCGACTGGTTCATCTAGCACTACCAAATCGACAACCAAAGCGGCCTCGACTAAGAAGCCAACACCTAAACCGAGCTCATCTTCAACGAGCAGTTCAACACCAAAGCCAAGCAGTTCTTCGACCACGCCGGCGAGCACAGCGGTCAAGAAGTTAGGCGACCTAACGTATGGCAAGAGCGGTGATCCCTACCGGGATTACGCACAAGTTGAGGTAACCAAAACCGATGGAAAGGTCACCGCTGTGACGATTGTTCAGGGTTTTGGTACTCATGGATGGAGTCAGTATTTCGCGTATTTTGCTCAGCTTTCGTTGGCTTCAAAGGGAGCTCCGGTCACAAAGGCTCAGTACAGTGGTGCAACATACGCCGCAGCTGCCTTCAATAACGCCCTAGCCTCAGCAATGTCGAAGTTCTAAGGCCAGATTATGAATCGCGATCAAGTCAACACCCTCATGACCGCTCTAGCCATCGGTGGCAGTTTGGCTGCCGGCATTGTTGTTACCAACCACCAGGTGGCTGAAAATACCTTGAGTTTTGTAACGCCAGACCCAACGTCGAGCGGCACGCCAACGCCGACAGATACTGCCAGCGGCACACCAACCCCGACGCAAACGCAAACCACACCCGTTACCAAACAGGGTGACCTGTTTGTTGAGCAGCAGTGGGGCGGGCAGATTCAGCTATCGGTGACCAAAGATGGTGGCACTATCACCAACATCGGTCTTGACACCGCCACTGCAACCGGCGGCCGGCAAGGAGCATTTAGCTACTTGGTTCAAGAAGCAATGGCTGCAAACGGTTCTAACATCGGCAACATCTCGGGTGCAACCTACACAACTCAGGTTTTCAAGCAAGCTCTCGATTCAGCGCTCTCAAAGTTCTAGTTTTGAGCGAAGCAAACACCATGAATGCCAAAAATGGAATACGTGATTTTTATCATCACGAAACCTGCATGGGCACCGTGTTTAGGTTCGGCGGTCGCACGCCTTTAAGCCCAGCCGAAACTGAAGCGATTGTCATGCAGGGCTGCGCAGTGCTTCATGAATACGACCGCATCTTTAGCCTTTATAAACCAGAGAGCCCACTAAGCCAACTTGCGCGAGGCGAAGTCGCCGTGAGAGACCTGCCCCCTATAGTTTCAACCATCTGGGATGCCTGCGAACAGTGGGAGAAAACCACAGATGGTTGGTTTAGTGCATTCACGCCTCAGCACACTTTTGACCCATCGGGCTTAGTCAAGACTTGGGCTGCTAAGCGTGCAGCTGACCACCTCGTTGAAAACGGGCTGACTGACTTCACAGTCAATGCCGGAGGCGACGTTCTTATTTCTGACGGTGCCACTGGCGAAAACGACTGGCGAGTTGGAATTCACAAACCGGTGTCAATCGCCGCGGCCGACGCAGGCTCGCTAGCTGTGCTCGACCTGAGCGGCAGCCCGTTCAGAGCCGTTGCAACCAGCGGCTCGGCTGAGCGCGGATCTCACATTTGGAACCCAAAGGCTCCAGAACGTGCAGCCGCTGACGAACTTGTGCAAGTGAGCGTAATAGCTCGTGACCTAGTTAGCGCTGACGTTTGGGCTACCGCGGCATTTGCCATGGGCAGTCGCGCTATCGGGCTGCTCGAAAAATTCAACCATTTGAACCCAGGCCAATCAGTTCAAGCTATGGCAATCTCTCAAGATGGTTCGTTAGAAGCCACCGAAGGCTTTATAGATCTGTTTGCCAAATAGAAGGCGCTGGTTCTTTGCCCTTTGGCATCGAAGTGGTTTCTGCCCATTCGCTCACCCAAGTCGGCAAAACCGGTCTTGGCCAAGGCCAACCAGTGCCGCCTTTGCCATCTGGGCCAGCCTGGGCAACTTGATCAGTAGTCAAAATGCCGCGAGACTTTTTCAAGAAACGAATACGTATCACAGAACTGGAATACATCTCGCCTCCAACCGTGAAACGCTGTTCCATATAGAAAGCGATGTCGTCCCACCCGATTATTTTGGTTTCGATCTCAAACTTTTGCCAAGGCTGCAAAGACTTGCGATAGGTAATGGTTGTGGCAACCACAACGGGGTACCATCCGAGTTTTTTATATATTTGCCATGCACCAGAGCGGCGCATTAGGTCGAGTCGCCCAAGATCTTGCAATGACAAAAATTTGCCGTTATTCATGTGATTGAAAACGTCAAGGTCTGTCGGCCAAACCCTAAAACTGCGAATCGCCACCTGGTTGATGGTTAGTGGTGATCTCAAACGCCAACTAAATGTCGCCCAAAGCAAACGCAGCCATAAGTTCATCGAACGTGGTCTACCAAATCACAACGCGGTCAGCAGGGTCAAGCCACATCTCGTCGGTAGGTTTCACGTGAAACGCCTCATAAAAAGCATCGACGTTTCGAACGATTTGGTTCACTCTGAACTCGGCAGGTGAATGCGGGTCGGTCGTCAAACTCTGAATCATGAGTTCGTCGCGGTTCTTGTAGCGCCAAGCTCGTGAGTATGCCAAGAAGAAGCGTTGTGAGCCGGTCAAACCGTCGAGCACTGGCGACTCGTTATTGCCGAGTGACATTTGGTAGGCCTTATAAGCGATGCCAACACCACCGAGGTCGCCAATGTTTTCACCAATTGTGAAAGCGCCATTGACCTTGTGCTCGTCGCTAAGTTGCATCGGTGAAAGCGCGTTGTATTGGTCGATCAGCTTGCCCGTGCGCTTTTCGAAAGCCTCGCGGTCAGAGTCTGTCCACCAGCTTTCGAGCTTGCCGTCGCCGTCATATTTCGAGCCTTGGTCATCGAAGCCGTGACCAATTTCGTGACCGATTACTGCACCGATAGCGCCGAAGTTTTGAGCATCATCGGCCCCGAGCTCAAAGAACGGGTGCTGCAAGATTGCTGCTGGGAACACAATCTGATTGAAACCAGGGTTGTAATAAGCGTTCACAGTCTGAGGAGTCATGAACCATTCGTCGCGGTCAATCGGCTTGCCGATTTTTGAAAGTTCGCGCTTCAAGACAAACTCAGAAACTCGACGCACGTTGCCGCAAAGGTCATGACGGTCGATTTCGAGCGAAGAATAATCACGCCACTTCTTTGGGTAACCGATCTGAGTGTCAAACTTATCTAGCTTCACGAGAGCTTTGGTTTTTGTCTCAGGAGACATCCATTCCAAATTCGTAATACTTTCGCGATAAGCCTCGATTAGCCAGCTCACCAAAACATCCATCTTGGCTTTGGCTTCAACCGGGTAGTGCTTTTGCACATAAACCTCGCCGATAGCCTCGCCCAGAGATCCCTCAACGAGTGCAACTGCGCGCTTCCAGCGGGCTCGAAGCTCTGGGGTTCCGGTTAGCTTTTTGCCATAGAAATCAAAACGGGCATTCACAAGTTCGCTGTGCAGATAGGGCGCCATTGAGTTAATCACTCGCGTGATCATCCAAGCTTTAATAGCCTCAAGGTTTTCGTTGTTATAAACAGTGGCTAGCCCTTCGAAGAAACTAGGCATCATGACGACGGTTTCTTCAAGAACCTTTGCGTCAAGACCGGCGCCCTTCAACCAAAGCGCCCAATCAAAGGTTGGGGTCAACTCTGCGAGGTGTGAAGCAACACAAAGGTTGTAGGTCTTCTCGGCATCGCGGGCATCAACGGTTGTCCAGTGGTGCGAAGCCAACTGAGTTTCAAATGCCATAACTTTTTGAGCTGCAGCATCGGCATCGGCGGCCGAATAGCCGGCGAAGTCAAATAGCTGAGCCAAGAAGGGAATGTAGGCATCGCGAATCTCGGCGTGCTTTGCGTCTCGGTAATATTCTTCGTCAGGCAGACCAAGACCACCCTGCAAAAGGTGAAAAATGTAGCGCTCTGGGTTGCCAGGGTCGTTATCGACATAACCGCCGAACAGGCCCGAATAGCCGTGGCGTTCGTATTCGCCGAGCAACATGGTGATGTCGTCGATTGAGGTGGCAGATTTGATGAGGGTCAGGTCTGCAGCAATCGGCGCCATGCCCAGTTCATCGGCGCGAGCCTCATCTAGAAAAGCCGAGAACAGGTCGCCGATTTTTTGGCTGGCGCCCGGTTGAGGGTTCGCGGCAGAATCTTCGAGAATCTCACGAACTGCGAGTTCAGCAGCATCGGCGAGGTGGTTGAAGCTACCCTGCGAAGACTTGTCGGCCTCAATCTCGTAATTCTTTAGCCAAATGCCATTGACGTGTCTAAAGAGGTCGTCTTGTGGGCGGAATTCTGGGTCAAAAGCTTCAAAAGCGTCGTTGGTTTGAGCAGTCATAACAAACATCCTAGGCAGATTATTGTCAGCGCATGGTAGCTATTTCGCCTAAAACCCTTCGGCGGTAGAATTCTGAGCGTGGAACTACAAAAAATTATTCTCTATTATGGCTTCGCCCCGCTAAGCGACCCCGAGGTCGTGCGCCTCTGGCAAAAGAACCTTTGTGAAAGTTTGGGGCTAAAAGGCCGCATTCTGATTTCAAAGCACGGCATCAACGGCACCCTTGGTGGCGACATGTCGGCGCTAAAAAAATACGTTCGTGCCACCAAGGAATACCCAGGGTTTCGCAAGATCGATTTCAAGTGGTCAGACGGTCTCGGCGACGATTTTCCGCGCCTAAGAGTTCGCGTTCGCGATGAGATTGTCACCTTCGGCGCGCCAGAAGAACTTGTTGTTGACCGCAAAGGGGTGGTGGGCGGCGGCGTTCACCTCAAACCAAACCAGGTTAACCAGCTGGTGGCCGAACGCGGCGACGACGTAGTTTTCTTCGACGGCCGCAACGCGTTTGAAGCTCGCATTGGCAAGTTCAAAAACGCCATCGTGCCTGACGTTGAAACCACCCGCGATTTCGTCGCAGAGTTCGAGAGTGGCAAATACGACCACCTCAAAGACAAACCAATTGTCACCTATTGCACTGGCGGCATTCGTTGCGAGATTTTGTCATCGGTGATGATCAACCGCGGCTTTAAAGAGGTTTATCAAATCGAAGGCGGCATTGTTCGCTATGGCGAAAAGTTTGGAGACAAGGGCCTCTGGGAGGGCTCGCTTTATGTCTTTGACAAGCGCATGAACGTCGACTTCACCGCCGACACTAAGCCAATCGGCGAGTGCGAGCATTGCCACGGTTTGACTAGCCAGTTCTATAACTGCGCAAACCTTGCCTGCCGAAACCTTATTTTGCTTTGCAACGACTGCGCCGGCGACGACGCCAACAGGTCTTGCACTCACGATCTGACGAAAGCTCACCACGGCGGTTCGGTCGGTTAGTTGCTCTAAAACTTGACCCAGGTTCGGGCTTTGGCAGTTTCTTCGCCAAAACCCCTAGCCTGCATCGCAACGGCCAAATCACCAGCGCTGCGAAGTGCCTGAACCAGTAGTGCAAACAGGCTGGCGACAAACTCGCGCGTGCGGGCCACCGGGCCCCGACCTCCGCTAAAGCCTCGCAGCCTGCGTGTCTGCCGAAGGTTGTGCCACTGCCATTGCAACAACTCGAGTCGGCTCAGTGCTGCAGCTGCGGCTGCCGCCGGGCGGGCGGGCACGCGGCACCACCTAACGAGTGCTGCAGAAAGTTCGACGGGGCGAAGCGCACCAGCCAGCACAACACTTGGCAGGGCAAAAAACGCCACGCGCAAAGTCACGACTGATGCCCTCTCGAAGCCGGCTGTGCCAAAGCCCGAAGCTGCAAACAATGCGTTCGACAGCCAGATCGAGACCAAGGCAATCAAAATAGGCACAAAACGCTTGCCGCGTTGTTGGGGCAGCCATCGCCAAAAGCCCGCAACTAAAACTGCTTCTGCGGCGAGCGCTGTCAAACCTAGCTGAAGGCTGGTGATTGCGAATGACGCGATCAGCAGAGCCAAACTTATTGCAAGAGCAGCCAGTGGTGCGACCCGCCCCTCCCGCGCGGCGGCTGGTTGCACAGAATCGGTCGGCTCGACTTTGATTACCTCGTCGGCAAGTGCAATCAGCTTGGCGTCGTGAGTTGCCACTGTCACACTCACGCCAGCACGTTTAGCCGCCAAAATAACCCCGGCCACGGTGCGCCAGGTTTCGGCATCTTGGCCGACGGTGGGTTCATCCAAGATTAAATGCGACGGATGATGCGCCAACGCACTCACCAAAGCCAGGCGCCGCAACTCACCACCAGACAGGTGATATGGGTTTTGCTCGAGCTTTTCGTGCAAGCCAAGCTCAACTAGCAAGCGCTGGGCCAAGCCGGTTTCAAGGCCAAGGTTTTTTGCGGTGGCGATTGCAGATTGCCAGACCGTGTTTGCAACGATGGTGAACTCTGCCTGCTGAGGCACCCAACCGACCTCGGCCGCCGTGAACTGACTTAGCTGGCGCAATAGTTCGGTAGTTTTGCCCGAACCGCTTCGACCAACCAAAGCGGTTATTCTGGCAGGTTTTGCAGCCGCGGTGTATGTCAGGTCAAAACCGCCGATGGGTTCAGAAACCACGCGGCTGGCCCGAGCCATGAATGCGTCAATCGGTTCGTCGTTGCTGATGGTTCCGTCAGCAGCAAGCGAAATCACCCTCGACACCACATCGGCCCACTTCGCGGCCTCGTGCTCAACCACAATCAATGTTGTCGAGGGTGCCTTGAGCAGGGCCTCACGAATTGCTTCGCCGCAGTCAGTCGCCGACTGGGCGTCGAGCATGCTCAACGGTTCGTCAAGCAGAAGCACCTCTGGGTCAAGAGCCAGCACGCCGGCGAGCGCCAAGCGCTGTGACTCACCGCCTGAGAGTGCAGTAGCATTTCGGCGAAGGTCATAGTTCAAGGCGACGTTGCTCAAACCGCGATCAACTCGTCGGCGAATTTCGCTTTCGTTTAGCGCTAAATTTTCGGGCCCGAAAGCAACCTCGCCGCCAATCTGCGACGCCACGAACGAGTTTGCTGGGTCTTGCAAAACTAGGCCGCAGCGCCCGCGCACATAGAGTTCACCGCTGAACTTGCCAGCCTCTGTCTGCTGAAGCACCCCAGCAATGGCCCTCAATAACGTTGATTTGCCCGAACCGCTTGGCCCGGTGACCAAAACTCTCTCGCCTCGGTTGATGGTGAAAGTCAGTTCGCTCAACAGCGGTTGGCTGGCACCAGCCACAAACCAGGTTAGAGCGGCAGCTTCAACGATGGGCTTATTTTGCAAACGCACCCAGAACACCGGTGGCTCGAAGTGCTCGCACCAACAGCCAGCCACCAACACCGGCAATCGCTACCCCTGAAGCCATGCAAGTTAGTAGGTAGCTGGTGAGAAACTCAACTGAGGTGCCCGACCAATAAGCCCATGACTCATAGACCAAGACTTCGGCAACGGCTGCAGCCGCACCAGCAAAAGTCGCCACCGAGATGTTGAACTTTCGATACAACACAATCAAAAGCACAAGCTCAACGGCCGCGCCCTGAAGTAAAGCCGAGAACAACGATGTTGCACCCCAGGTGTTGCCAAGGCTCACCTCAACAGCAGCGGCGATAAGTTCAGCAAAAAGTGCGGCTCCAGGGCGGCGTACAATCAGTGCACCAGCCACTGCCGGCAGAGTCCAGATTCCAAATTGCAAACCTGCAAGCCAAGGAACCGCAGAGAACAACACTCCAATCGGGGCATAGGCAAAAGTGTCATAAGCCCACATTCCGACGCCCAAAACCACCGCGAGCATTGCGGCAACGGCGAGGTCAATCACTCGCCATTTTCGTTGAATATTGTTGGCTGCGAGATTCGTTTCGCCGGCGAGGTTCGTTTCGGCTGAGTTTGCAACTTTGTTGATTGCCATGTTTTTTACCTTTCAAAATGCCGAACTAGCTTTCGCCAAATCAGCGTGAATATTTGAAAGGGGTTGGCCAAATGGCCTTGAGATCTCGACTTCCTACGCCGGTGCAAACCGGATCAGGTTCGAGGGTCTGCGGTTCACCGCACTCTCAGCGCTTAGAGCGCTCCCCTGTCGTTACCCTTCGATGCTACACCCGTCGAGATTAAATGCAAATGCACCCCGACCTTGCCCTCGGGGTGCATTTGACACTTAGCAGTGAGCCTAAAGCGACTCACTCAGAATCTGCTTTTATTGACCGACGATAACCGGTGCAGCAGGTTGACCGTCGATTCCAACGTTAATGTCGATGGTCTGAGCGGCCACCTCAATCAGGTTGAAGGTGTAGCTGCCCGCTTTTAGATCAGGCAAGGCAACTTGTAGTTCGCCTACGCCAGTCAAACCAACAGTGGCCACAACTGGGTTCTCGCTGTCAACGACGGTTGCACCGAACTTGTCGAGGTGTGAGTTGCGAATGATCTGAAGTGCATAGAGCTTGCCGTCGTCAGGAACAATCACTGTGGCAGTCGGCTGGGTTTTGATAGTGCCGGTGTTAAGCGAAAGGTCGAGGGTTAGTTCGCCAGACTGACCCGACAGAGTTACGGTGCCATCAGATGCAGTGGTCGCTGTCACAAAAACAGGTGTGCTGGCCTGCGCCTCAAGACCGCTGCGGTTGTCGGCAGCGAGGTAGGCATAAACGGCAAAGTTCTGCACACCAGCGCCACTCTTCAGGCCGCGAATCTTGATAGCGCCCGAGAGAGTTGAGTCGACGATTGTGAGGGTGCTCTGGTTGTCAGCGCTAAAGCCAAACTTGCCGTCGAACTTCTTCTGCTCGCGTGACAGTGCTGGTGGCGTTGCTGGAGCCTCAGTAGCGTCTGCTGGCAATGGAATCACCTTGAACACAAGTTTGCTTGCAAGCTGTGAAGGGTTGCTGATAATGGCTGGCAGGTTTGTAACAGTGAAAGGCAGGCTTGCTGTTTTAACTGAAATGCCATGCTCGTTGCCCTGCTCAACTGCAACACCAAGGCGAAGTGCTTTGCCTGATTTGTGAACCTGTTGAACTAGAGAGTGAGAGCTGTTGCCGCCATTGCTACCTTGGCCTTTTGCCAAAGCTGGGGTCGATGCGATGCCGAAGCTGATCACGGTGACAACACCGAGAGTTGCAGCTGCAGCTTTCTTGCTTAGTGAGTAGTTCATTTTGTGTGCTTTCTTCAAGTGGTCTGAGTCGGCGAAAACTTTCGAATTCGCTGTTGAAATCAGGCTATTCACGCTGGCTTTTTTGTAGCGTGAAATTCAGGCACTTATTAGCTTGCTTAAAGAACATTCACAGAAACTAAACGAGTCGAGCGACCGCCCGCGACAACCCAAAGCCACTCCACAGGCTATATCTGCCCTGTTGGCGTTAAACTTGTCTAAATACAAGATCGGACGCCACTTTGGGATTCTTCGACTCTTTCGAAAAGGGTTTAGAGCGCACAATCAACCGTGCCTTTAGCAAGACCTTTAAGTCTGAGCTTCAGCCGATTGAAATTGCCGCTCGCATCAAAACCGAAATCGATGCGCGGGCATCAGTGATTTCGCGTGACCGCGTTCTTGTTCCCAACGCCTTTGAGGTGCGACTAGCATCGCCAGACTTCAAGCGCCTTCTGGCCCTGGGCGAGCCTCTCAAAGCTGAACTAACCGAACTTGCAAACCACCACATCAAGAAACAACGATTTCAAACACTCAACCCTGTCGCCATTTCGCTGGTCGAAGACAGCACTCTGGCCATTGGGCAGGTTGCCATTCGGGCAACCACAAAAACTGCCGAAGTGAGCTGGGTTGCGGTTCTCGACGTCGCCGGCCGCCGCCTGCCTTTGACCAAAGGTCAAACTTCGGTTGGTCGCGATGCTAGCGCGGCGCTGCAGATTAATGACTCGAGTTTGAGTCGTCAACATTTTGAAATTATCTGGGATGGCAAGCTTGCCGGCCTGCGCGATCTGGGTTCAACCAACGGCACACGGCTCGAAGGTCAACCGATTGTGGCCAACAAAGTGGTTGCAATTGCTAATGAATCCGTGATCGTCGCCGGTCGAAGCCAATTTGTTTTTCGAGTCATAGCGAAGTCGGTGAAAGAATAATGAGCGATCTCGCCCTCTTTTTAGTGCGCGCGGCTTTTGTTGTAGTTCTATGGATTTTCATTTTCACAATAATTTCTGTGGTTCGCTCTGACCTTTTTGGTCAAAAGTTAGTGCGCAAAGTGGTCAACGCTAACGCTCCCCAGGTGTTGTCAACGCCGATTTTGCCACCGAGCGCCGGCCAACCCGCGACGGCATCGGGTGG
>JBDLVN010000043.1:0-22340 GCA_039804775.1 Actinomycetota bacterium | reverse complement strand
GACCTACAAGGTTGTAGTTCAGGGTTAGATCACTGGCACCGGTTGGTGTGCTTGCTGCGGGAATGAACGTGTTGCGCCCAAAACCGTCATAAACATAACCTGTGTCGGTGATTTGTGAGTAGGCGTTGTAACTGGTGGTTTTGGTTTGTGTGGTGGTTGCACAGTTTGAACTTGTGCCACTTGAACTTATTTTTTGGGTTCGGTTGCCGACGTTCTCGGCGGCGGCGTGCCGCTCTTCGACCTCACGGGCAATAACGAGGATGCCTCCGGCGACCCAGGGTCTGCCGCGCTCTCAAAGTTCACGCAGGTCAATCAGCGCTCGTTCAGCTCAGGTCTGGTCGAGAAGATTTTCGCCCGCAACTAGCTGGGCAGCGCAAATAACTCTTGTCTTATTCTTGCAAATCTGTTTTGATAAGAATAAGGAGCAGATTTGTTGGAATATCAGTGGCCAGCCAGCCGAACTATTGAAGTCGATTGGCGTCAAGAGACTCGCTCTGGCAAGCGCGAAGACAGGCTTGTCAGACGCATTCAGGCCAGTGTGCCTACTCAGATTGCCGACGAGCAACCCTTCTTTAGCGCAAGCCTGATGGCAAAGACTGAGCGATCCAGTTTATTGGCCGCTGAACTAGACGCGACCGCCGGAAGCCAACTTGGTTCATTATCTTCGTTGCTTATGCGTGCAGAGTCGGCAGCATCGAGCAAGATTGAGGGCCTCGCCGCAAGCCCATCCGACTTCGCGCGGGCAACCTACGGATCAAAGAGCAATTCCACTGCGGTCGAAATGGTTGACGGCGCCAAAGCTTTGCAGTGGCTTGTGAACCAGGTGCAAGCGAGGGTTAGCGTTGACCTGGCCCAAATCTTGCACACCCACCAAATGTTGTTCGCCTCAGAATCGGATTTCTATGTGCAGGCGGGTCAACTTCGCACAGTTCAAAACTGGATTCAGGGCAGCAACTACTCACCACTCGGGGCCATGCACGTTCCGCCACCGCCCGAACTTGTGCCCGATCTAATGCAAGACCTGATTGCGTTTATCAACCGCGAAGACCTCCCGGTGTTGGTGCAAGCGGCAATCGCGCACGCTCAGTTCGAAAACATCCATCCGTTTGTCGATGGCAACGGCCGCATCGGGCGCGCGCTTGTGAGCGTGATTCTTCGTCGCCGCGGTGTTTCAAAGGTGGTCACCATTCCCCTAGCCGCAGCACTGGGAGCCACCCGTGAAAGCTATTTTGCTTGCCTATCAGAGTGGCGTTTAGGCAATGCCCTGCCTATTATCGAACTTTTCGCAACAGGTCTAGAGGTGGCAAGCCTAGAGGCAGCAACCACTGCAGACGTAATCGCAACATTGCCTAAACTTTGGCAGGAACGTCTCGGCCCCACCTCAGCTGCCAATCTGGCTTCAAAGGCGCTGGCGTTTCTGACTAAACAACCAATTTTCAACGCTATCGATGTGGCCGAGACTCTGGGTGTAGCTTTGACGAGCACCTACCCGGCGATTGCAAAACTAGAAGCGGCTGACATCATCAGACCGCTCACCGATAGAACTCGCAACCAGATTTGGGGCACGATCGAAGTTCTTGAAGAGCTTGAGCAGCTGGAGCTTCGAATTGCAGCTCGCATGTCAAAAGGCAAATGACGGCGTGCAATGGTCAACCATCCCCGGTAAAGCGAAACCCCGCCACAAGAGTGACGGGGTTTCGCTTTGCGGTCAGAGAAAAGAGAGAAACCTGACCGCTGGGTCTATTTAGCGACCGGTTGAACCTTCGACGTAGTCTTTCTCGGTGTCTGCGGTGCGCAACCAGCTGAATAGCTTGCGCAGTTCGCGGCCGACAGCCTCGATTGGGTGTGACTCGCCTTTGGCACGAAGAGCGTTGAACTCTGGTGCGCCTGCGTCTTGGTCAGCAACGAAACGACGAGCAAAGGTGCCGTCTTGAATGTCAGTAAGAACTTCGCGCATGCGGTCTTTAACGTCTGGGCCGATAACGCGTGGGCCTGAGATGTAGTCGCCATATTCGGCGGTGGTTGAAACTGACCAGCGCTGCTTGGCAATGCCACCTTCATACATAAGGTCAACGATGAGCTTTAGCTCGTGAAGAACCTCAAAGTATGCAACCTCTGGCTGGTAGCCAGCTTCGGTTAGGGTTTCGAAACCATACTGAATGAGCTGTGAAGCGCCACCACAAAGAACTGCCTGCTCGCCGAATAGGTCGGTTTCGGTCTCTTCGGTGAAGGTGGTCTTGATGGTGCCCGCGCGGGTGCCACCGATTGCCTTTGAGTAGCTCAGTGCTAGGTCGAATGCATGACCTGAAGCGTCTTGCTCGATGGCGATAAGGTTTGGAACACCCTTGCCAGCCTGGTATTCACGGCGAACCAAGTGTCCTGGGCCCTTTGGAGCAACCAAGAACACGTCAACGTCTGCTGGCGGCTTGATGTAGCCATAACGAACTGAGAAACCGTGACCAAAGACAAGAGCCTTGCCAGCGGTTAGGTGCTTTTCGATGTCTTGTGCATAGAGGTGACGCTGTGATGGGTCTGGTGTCAGAATCATGATGACGTCTGCCCACTCGGCAGCTTCGCTTGGGGTTAGAACCTTTAGGCCCTGCTCTTCAGCAGTTGCCTTGCTCTTTGAGCCAGGCTGAAGACCTACTACGACGTCAACACCTGAGTCTTTAAGGTTGAGTGAGTGTGCGTGGCCCTGTGAGCCATAGCCGATTACGGCTACCTTGCGGCCCTGAATGATTGATAGGTCGGCATCTTTGTCATAAAAGATTTCAGCCATGATTTCTCCTTGTTTGTTTTGTGCGTGAAGTTTATTTGAGAACTTTTTCGGTCATTGACTTTGAGCCACGGCTCATTGCCAAAACACCTGATTGAACTAGTTCTTTGATGCCGAAAGGTTCTAGAACCTTGATGAATGCCGTGCACTTTGCAGTGTCACCGGTCACTTCGATAATCACCGCGTCAGAAACAACATCGATTACTCGGGCTCTAAACAAGGTTACCGCTTCTAGCACCTGAGAACGAGTGGTTGCGTCGGTTTTAACCTTGATAAGCATGTGGTCGCGTTGAACCGCTTGTTCTGGTTCAAGCTCAACAACTTTGATCACATTGATGAGTTTGTTGAGCTGCTTGGTGACCTGCTCGAGCGGAGCACCTTCAACACCAACCACTACGGTGATGCGTGAAAGGCCCGGAATCTCTGAGATGCCCACAGCGAGCGACTCAATGTTGAAGCCACGGCGCGCGAACAAGCTGGCAACGCGGGTTAGTAGGCCTGGTTTGTCTTCAACCAATAGCGAAAGTACGTGTTTTGACATTTCTATTCCTCGCCATCCCAGACAGGTGCCGCGTCGCGAGCATATTGAACTTCGTCGTTTGAAAGACCGGCAGCAACCATCGGCCAAACCATTGCGTCGCGGCTGACAATAAAGTCAATCACCACTGGGCGGTCGTTGGTCTCGATTGCAAGCTTGATGGCTGCGTCGATCTCTTCTTCTTTTTCAACGCGAATGCCGAGGCAACCATAAGCTTCGGCGAGCTTGACGAAGTCAGGAATCATGATGGTGTCGGTGCCGGTGTTTAGGTCGGTGTTTGAGTAACGCTGGTTATAGAACAGTGTCTGCCACTGACGAACCATGCCCAATGAAGAGTTGTTGATGATTGCAACCTTGATTGGAATGTTGTTGATCGCACAGGTGGCCAACTCTTGGTTGGTCATCTGAAAACATCCGTCGCCGTCGATAGCCCAAACCAAGCGGTCTGGCTGGCCAACCTTGGCACCCATAGCTGCTGGCACCGAATAGCCCATGGTGCCGGCGCCGCCAGAGTTGAGCCACGAGTTTGGGCGCTCATATTTGATGAACTGAGCTGACCACATTTGGTGCTGACCAACGCCGGCCGCATAAACAGCCTCTGGGCCGCTTAGTGCACCAATGCGTTCGATGACGTGCTGTGGGGTGAGCTTGCCGTCTGATGCTGGCGCATAACCCAACGGATACCGCTCAAGCAAACCGTCTAAGAAGCTCCACCAGTCGCTAGTGTCTGGCTTGGTGCCCTTGAGCGAGGCGGTTAGCTCGTCGTTTAGCTCGTTGATAACTTCTTTGGCATCGCCCACGATTGGAACATCGGCAAAGCGAATCTTGCCGATCTCGGCAGGGTCAATGTCAACGTGAATAACCTTGGCGCCAGTTGCAAAACTCTTGACGTCACCGGTGACGCGGTCGTCAAAGCGCGCGCCAAGAGTGATGAGAAGGTCTGACTTCTGAAGCGCCGTGACAGCAGGAACAGTGCCGTGCATGCCAGGCATGCCGAGGTTTTGGTGGTGGCTGTCAGGGAAGGCACCGCGAGCCATCAGAGTGGTCACAACAGGTGCGCCGGTTAGCTCTGCAAGCTTTAGCAGCTCGCGGCTCGCGCCAGCGCGAATCACGCCACCGCCAACATAAAGCACAGGGCGCTTAGCCTCAGCGATCATCTGAGCAGCTGCCTGAATCTGCTTGCCATGCGGCTTTGAAACCGGCTTGTAGCCAGGTAGGTCAATCTTTGGTGGCCAAATGAAAGGCACCTTAGCGTTCTGAGCATCTTTGGTGATGTCAACCAAGACTGGGCCAGGGCGGCCGGTGGTTGCAATCAAATAGGCCGAAGCCAAAACCTCAGGAATATCTTCTGCCTTAGTCACCAAGAAGCTGTGCTTAGTGATCGGCATGGTGATGCCCACGATGTCGGCCTCTTGAAAAGCATCGGTGCCGATGAGGTGGCTACCGACCTGACCGGTGATGGCGAGCAAAGGCACGCTATCCATGTGCGCATCTGCAATGGCAGTCACAAGGTTGGTGGCACCAGGGCCTGAGGTTGCAATGCAAACGCCCAAGCGGCCCGAAGCCGATGCATAACCCTCGGCAGCGTGACCAGCACCCTGCTCGTGGCGAACCAAAATGTGACGAAGCTTGGTTGAATCCATCAGCGGGTCGTAGGTAGGCAAAATTGCTCCACCTGGCAAACCAAAGATGTGTTCAACACCAAGCAACTCAAGGCTGCGCACAATCGCGGCAGCGCCCGTGAGAATTTCTGTTGACATGAGTCCTCGTTAATTAGCGAATCAAAAATAAAAGGCTGAGCTTTTGGTGATTGCGAATTAGCCGGTGTAGGCGCCCGTTGCTGCTGAGTGCACTAGCTTCGAATACTTCGCGAGAACACCGCGGGTGTAGCGCGGTGGCAGCGACTGCCAAGTTGCTTTGCGGGCAGTCAACTCTTCTGGCTCAACGAGTAGTTCGAGCGAACGAGCTGCGATATCGACTCGAATCAAGTCTCCATCGCGCACCAGAGCAATTGGTCCACCTTCGGTGGCCTCTGGAGCAATGTGTCCGATGCAAAGGCCGGTTGTGCCGCCTGAGAATCGTCCGTCAGTCAAGAGTAATACATCTTTGCCCAAACCGGCACCCTTAATAGCACCTGTGATGGCAAGCATTTCGCGCATGCCAGGGCCGCCCTTAGGGCCTTCATAACGAATCACGACAACGTCGCCGGCGTTAATCTTGCCTTCGGTGAGGGCATCCATTGCCGCACGCTCGCGCTCGAACACGCGAGCTGGGCCGGTGAAGCTTTCTAGGTCGAAGCCTGCGGTCTTAACAACTGCACCTTCAGGGGCCATGCTGCCGTGCAAAATCGCGATGCCACCGGTTTTGTGAATCGGGTTGTTGAGCGCGCGAATGATCTTGCCGTCAGGGTCAGGCGGGTTGATTCCGGCTAGGTTCTCGGCAACGGTCTTGCCGGTCACGGTCAGTGCATCGCCGTGCAATAGGCCTGCATCAAGCAGAGCCTTCATTACAACTGGCACGCCACCAACGCGGTCAACGTCAGCCATCACATATTGGCCGAAAGGCTTTAGGTCGCCAAGGTGTGGCACCTTGTCGGCAATGCGGTTGAAGTCGGCCAAGGTTAGGTCAACTTCGGCTTCGCGAGCAATAGCCAAAAGGTGAAGCACAGCGTTGGTTGAACCACCAAATGCCATGGTCACGGCAATTGCGTTTTCGAACGCCTTCTTGGTCAAAATGTCGCGAGCGGTGATGCCAAGGCGCAACAGGTTAACCACTGCTTCACCCGAGCGGTGAGCCCAGTTGTCGCGGCGGCGGTCTGCCGACGGTGGCGAAGCTGAACCTGGCAGGCTCATGCCCAAAGCTTCGGCAGCGCTGGCCATGGTGTTAGCGGTGTACATACCGCCACAAGCACCTTCGCCAGGGCAGATTGCCTTTTCGATGCGGTCAAGGTCTTCGGCTGACATTTTGCCTGCCTTGCAAGCGCCGATCGCTTCAAAAGCGTCAATAATGGTGACTTGCTTTTCGGTGCCGTCTTCAAGACGCACCCATCCTGGCGCAATTGAGCCAGCATAAAGAAACACTGATGCAAGGTCGAGTCGAGCAGCTGCCATCAACATGCCAGGCAGTGACTTGTCACAACCTGCTAGCAGCACCGAACCGTCGAGGCGCTCGGCCTGCATAACGGTCTCAACTGAGTCGGCAATAACCTCGCGTGAAACGAGCGAGAAGTGCATGCCCTCGTGGCCCATCGAAATGCCGTCAGACACCGAAATTGTGCCGAACTCCAGCGGGTAGCCACCACCCTGGTGCACACCCTCTTTGGCGGCCTGCGCGAGGCGGTCGAGTGAGAGGTTGCAAGGGGTTACTTCGTTCCACGAGCTGGCGACACCAATTTGTGGCTTCACCCAGTCTTCGTCGCCCATGCCGACCGCGCGCAACATTCCGCGGCTGGCTGCTTTTTCGATTCCATCGGTTACATCGCGACTGCGAGGTTTCATATCAGCTGACATGCCTTTAAGTCTAAACCTTTGGCGGGCTTCTAAAGGTTTGCACAGGGGTTTCACTTTATGATGAGAGCATGCTGCGCAGCCGACTTTATCGCAACTCAACTTTGGTTGAGAGCGACTTTGCACTCGAAAGACTGCCTGAGCTAAACGCTGCGGCTGACTCGTTTTTTTGGATCGACCTCGTTGACCCAACCGAGAAAGATCTGCGTTTTATTGCCGCTGAGCTGAACCTCAACGAGCTCGCTGTCGAAGATGCTTTTCGCGGTCGCCAGCGCCCCAAGCTTGAGCACTATGACACCCACTTTTTCATCAACGCCTATTCGGCCAAGTTCGACCAAGAAACGCTCAAACTGGTCACCGATGAGATCGCGATTTTCGTAACGGCGAATGCGCTCATCACCGTGCGCGACGACGAAGGCTTTGATATCAATCAGCTTTTAAAGCGCTGGGATGACAGCGTTTCACTCACCGACGGCCGCGTAGCTTTTTTGCTTTGGGGTTTGCTCGACATAATCGTCGATGGCTATTTCGAAGTCGTTGAGACTCTCGACGGTGAGCTCGAAGAACTCGAAGACCTGATGTTTGCCGAAACTCGACTCGATCGGGTAATTCAACGCAAGTCTTATGACCTGCGCAAGGCGCTGGTTTTGCTTCGTCGCGTGGCTGTGCCGATGCGCGAGGTTTTGAACCCAATCGTCAAACGCGACGTGCAGGTAATTGGCCCTTCGATGTATGCCTATTTTCAAGACATCTATGACCATGTGATGCGAGTTGCCGACTGGACGGATTCGCTGCGCGACCTAGTCACCACGCTGCTAGAAACCAACTTGACGATTCAGGGCAACCAGATGAATCTGATCATGAAGAAGGTCACTTCTTGGGCTGCCATCATCGCGGTGCCAACAGCCATCACCGGTTGGTTCGGTCAAAACATTCCATATCTCGGTTTCGGCAATATTTGGGGTTTGTGGATGTCAATCGGTTCAATCTTGGTTGTCTCTGGCATCTTGTATTTCGAATTCAAACGACGGGACTGGCTCTGATGGCTGCGCAAAAACGCACTGACGCATCGAAGCCCACTTTCGCATCGAAGCGCCCTGAAGTGGTCAAGCGCCCCGACGCTTCGAAACGACCAACCAGCATCGAACTTTATACCCTGGCAGCCGAGGCTGCTGCCAGCCAAGTGATAGCTGCCTATTCAACCTCTTTTGGTTGGGCAACCAAGTTGCTGGGCCGCGAGTTTTGCCAGCCCGTTGAAAACATTTATGCGCTAGTGCGCGTTGCCGACGAAATCGTTGATGGCGCCGCAGCCGGGGCTGGCATTGCCGAGCCGGGGCAGCTGCTCGACGAACTTGAGGCCGAGACCTACCGCGCCATGGGCTCTGGTTTTAGCACGAACATTGTGGTGCATGCCTTTGCTCGCACAGCCCGCGAGGCTGGCATTGGTCGCGACATCGTCGAGCCGTTTTTCTTTTCGATGCGCCAAGACCTAACCGTGGTCGAACACGACCAAGCCAGCTTTGATCGCTATGTTTATGGCTCGGCCGAGGTCGTCGGCCTGATGTGCCTCAAAGTTTTCATGAACGGCAGAAGCTACACCGAGGCCGAGTCGGCAACTTTGGTTGCGGGCGCGCGGGCACTCGGCGCGGCTTTTCAAAAGGTCAACTTTTTGCGCGATTTAGCTTCTGACTTTAAGGCGCTCGGCCGCTCATACTTTCCTAACGTCAACGCCGCGAACTTTGATGAGGCCACTAAGGCTCGCCTCGTTGGTGATATCGAAACTGACCTTGTGGCAGCCCGCGCGAGTCTTGCGCTGTTGCCTAAGCTCCCCCGCCGAGCTGTCGCTGCTGCGCTTGGCCTTTTTGCCGAACTAAATCGCCGCATCGCTGGCACCCCGGCGACCACGTTGATTGAGGCGAGAATCCGCGTGCCAAACCGTGTGAAACTTTTGATTTTGGCGCACGCCATTTTTATGCCAAAGACTCTTTAGAACTTGTTGCAAAGAAAGCAGACCATGAACGAAAAACCATTAGAAGCCATCATTGTTGGTGGCGGCATTTCGGGCCTTGCCACCGCTGCCCTGTTGGCTAAGGCTGGCATGAAGGTCAAGTTGTTTGAGGCTCGCGAGCAGGTTGGCGGCCGTGCCTACATTTGGCAAAAAGATGGTTTCAAGTTCGACATGGGCCCGTCGTGGTATCTAATGCCTGACGCCTTTGACCAGTTTTTTAAGTTGATGGGCACCACGGCTGATGCTGAGCTTGAGCTGGTGCGTCTTGACCCTGCCTATCAAACTCGCAATGAGGGTTTTGCTGACCCGATCACGATTTGGCAAGACTTGGCTAAGAACTTCGAAACCTTCGACGCTATTGAACCTGGCAGTGCCAAGAAGTTGCGCAAATATCTTGACTCGGCTGCCGACACATACCGCCTTTCGATTGAGCATTTTCTTTACACCAACTTCAAAGACACCCGCAGTTTCACTCACCCTGAGGTGATTAAGCGCGCGCCGAACTTTGTGCGTCACCTGCTCGGCTCGCTTGACTCGTTTGCTGCCAAGCACGTGCGCGATGCTCGTTTGCGCAAAATCTTGAATTTTCCCGCAGTCTTTTTGGGCGCTTCGCCTTATGACACCCCGAGCATGTATCACCTGATGACTCACGTTGACATGGAGGTCGGCGTTTTCTACCCGATGGGTGGTTTCTACACCATCATCGAAGCCATCGAGCGCATCGCGAAACGTCACGGTGTAGAAATTCACACCAACTCGCCTGTTAGCAAAATCACGACGGATGCCGCCAGCAGCACCGACACCTCAAGCGACAGCGGTCGCAAGTCACGCGGCACGGGCAAACCCCGCGCCACCGGTGTGCAGGTTGGCGATGTGCACTACAAAGCCGACCTCGTGGTCGCAACAGCTGACCTACACCACGTTGAAACCCAGCTTCTCGACACCAAAGTTCAGAGCATGCCCGAAAAGTTTTGGGCCGGCAAGACCCCAGGGCCATCGGCTTTGCTCTTGCTTCTCGGAGTCAAGGGCAAGTTGCCTCAGCTTGACCACCACACGTTGCTTTACACTGACGACTGGAAGGCCAACTTTGACGAGGTCTTTCACAAGGCCGATGGCAAGCGCCAAGTGCCAGACCCAGCCTCGCTCTATATCTGCGTACCTAGCGTCACCGACCCGAGCGTTGCGCCAGCCGACCACGAAAACCTATTCGTGCTAGTGCCAATTGCAGCCGACACCAGCATTGGCCACGGCGGCGAAAACGGCGCTGGCGATGCCAAGCTCGAGGCGGCAGCTGACCGCGTTATTGAGCAGATCGCTAAGTGGTGCCAAATCGACGACCTTGCCGAGCGAATCGTCACTCGCCGCACCGTTGGCCCAGCCGATTTTGCCGATGACCTAAACGCGTGGTCGGGCACAGCTCTTGGCATGGCGCACAACCTGGCCCAGAGTGCCTTCTTTAGACCAAAGAACTACAGCACCAAAGTTGACGGCCTCTTCTATGCTGGCCACAACACTTTGCCTGGCATTGGCCTGCCAATGTGTTTGATCAGCGCTGAGTTGGTTTTGAAGCACCTCACCAACGACCGCAGCGCCGGGCCTACCCCGCACGAGATTCAGCCGATGCCTCGCGAGGCTTGGGTTGGGCTAAAGTCTGGCGCAGGCGCTAAAGGTGCAGCGACGGGTGTCAAATCAGGCGACACCTCTGGCGACGACCTTCTGTTGATGGGCCTCTAGCACTCTCATGTCGTGGGTTTATCTGAGCTTGTTGCTGTTTAGCGAGGTCGGAGTCTGCCTGCTTGACTTTCGCCACAAACTCGCGCTCGGTCACAGCCTGAGCGCGGGCCTTCGCGCCCTCGGCGTTGGCGTGGCTTTCTTTTTGCTTTGGGACGTCGCCGGAATCAACTCGGGCATCTTTTTTGAGGGCGCACCAGAGCTGCTCGTGGGCGTGAACCTTGCACCTGAGTTGCCACTCGAAGAAGTCTTCTTTTTGTTGCTGCTTGGCCACAGCGCGCTGGTGCTTTTCGCAGCAATCTCGCGTTGGGTGGCGAAGCGCCGATGACCTACCTGTTGCTCAACTTCTTTTTCACTGTTGCCGCAATCGCGATCGGCTTCTGGCTCTACCCGAAGCGCCTCAGAAAAATCGCGTGGATGTCACTGGTTCCACTGCTAATAGCCACCGCGATTTTTGACAACCTAATCGTGGGCTTTGGCATCGTGGCTTATGACCCGAGCAAGATTTGCGGTTTGTTTATCGGCGTCGTGCCAATCGAAGATTTTTGTTATTCGATAGCGGCAGTGTGGCTCGTGCCAGCGGTTTGGCGTGCGGCCTTGAATCGCAAATATCAGTTCTAGCGCAGCTCATTAATCTGCAGCCTCATACCTAGTTAGAGTTGAACCATGGCAAAACAAAGCACCAAGCTTCGAGAACCGATTGGCGAAACCACCCGCCAGTTGTTCTGGTCGTCGCGGCCGGTTTCGTGGGTCAACACGGCCTACCCTTTTGCCGCGGCATACTTTTTTGCTACAGGCAAGCTCGATATATTCTTTTGGCTTGGCAGCCTGTTCTTTTTGATTCCCTACAACCTGCTGATGTATGGCATCAACGACGTCTTTGACTATGAGAGCGACCTTCGCAACCCGCGCAAGGGCGGCATCGAAGGCGCCCTGCTAAGCACCCGTTGGCACCGCCACACGGTTTGGGCATCTATTTTGTTCTGCATTCCGTTTTTGGCATACCTTGTTTGGTCTGCTCCTTGGGCTGCCGGCTGGCTCGCACTCTTTATCTTCACCGTGGTTGCCTACAGCGCGCCGGTGTTGCGCTTTAAGGAGCGCCCCGTGCTCGACTCACTCACTTCGGCAAGCCACTTTGTTGGGCCAATGATTTATGCCTTGGCAGTTGCGCGCATTGACATTGCCGACCCGCACATCTTGGCAATCATCGGCGCTTTCACGCTTTGGGGTGCTGCCTCTCACGCCTTCGGTGCTGTGCAAGATGTCAACGCAGATCGCGCCGCAAAAATCTCGAGCATCGCAACCTTCTTTGGAGCCCGCGTCACAACCCGCTTGGCCCTGACCGCTTATGTGGCCAGCGGAATTCTCTTGGTCACAGCCGGCGCACCAGCCGAGGTTGCGGCAATCGCAGCCATGCCATATGTTGCCGTGGTGGCACCCTATTGGTTCATCACCGACGAAACCTGCGAAAAAGCCAATCGAGGATGGCGCCAGTTCATCTGGCTCAACTTCTTCGCCGGGTTTGTCGTCACGATGCTGTTGATCTCTGCCACACAATCTGGTTGGCGCGGCTAAAAGTTTTGCCACACAAACCGCAGGCTAAAGGCCTCGTCGGTTTGCGATAGCGGTAATGCACATGGCCAGCTTTGCAGTGGCCCACCCAAGGCGCCTCGTTTGCGGCAATCTCACGGCCGGTGAAATTGTGGCCGCGGTAACCCAGCGCGGCAGCCTGCCTTTTAAACACCGGCCCGTGACCAGCATCTTTGCCCACCATCGCGTGAGCGATTTCGTGCAACACAACCTGCTGCACTTCGTCAAGAGTGTGGTGTGCCACCAGGTGCTTCGAAATCGAAATCACCCGCTCGGTGTAGTTGCACTGGCCGGCCCTTCGCTTGCCGTTGTCAAAGCGAAAACCCCACACGCTCAGGTCAATGTGCCGAGCCATCGTGGCGAGCGCCATTGCCTGGGCCACGCTCAACTTGGTGGCAGTCAAACGCTGGCCCGAGGCCGGCTGCCGAGCAGCCATCTCGAAGCCCGACTTTTCGAGCGCGACCAACTGCGCCGCAGCACTTGCCTGCCCCGCGCTTGGCCCAGCCGACTGCGCCACGACCACCGTAATTTTGCGTGCAAGATCAGCGTCAAAAACCGACACCACGAGTTGCTCAAAAGCGCGGCGCAAAGCTGCGGTGTCGAGCGAAGCATCCGTCGTAATTTTTAGTGTGCCGAGGCCCGCCTCGGTGGTGCTTAAACGCAACTCGCCACAGGGTTTTTCATCGCTTGAGACACCCCAAACATAGCCACTTGTGGCTACTAGAGGAGTCAAGGTAATCATGCTAATAAAACCCTATTTTGACGACCGTGTTAAATCTTGTGAAAATGCTGAATTAACCCCGCGTTTACCTAATAAGGTTTTGCTATGACACAAACAAACTCAGGCAATGCTTCGGCAACCTCAATTGAAACCAACGACATCGCCCCGATTCCTGCGGGCGAGCGTCACGGCAAGGCGTGGCACCTCTTCACCGTCTGGTCGTCTCCTAACCTCGAGTTCGCAACCGTCTTTGTTGGTGCCCTCGGCGTTCTATATTTTGGTCTAAACATTTGGCAGGCAATCTTGGCTGTCGTCGTTGGTAACGCACTTGCTGCAGTCACCCACGGCTACTTCAGCACATTCGGCCCTAAGGGCGGTTTGCCACAGATGGTTCTAGGCCGTTCAGCTTTCGGCAAGTGGGGCAACCTGATTCCTTCAGGCCTAAGCACCCTAGTTGCAGGCATCGGCTGGTTCGCAGTGAACACAGTGTCAGGTTCGCTAGCTCTAAAGTCGCTAACCAACATGCCAATCTATCTCGACCTAGTAATCGTGATCTTGGCTCAGATCGTCATCGCGCTTGTTGGCCACAACCTGATTCAGGTTTGGGAACGCTACGCATTCTTCTTCTTGCTAGCTGTCTGGCTAATCGTTACCGTCATCGTTGTGCCACAGGGCAACTATGGCGTTGACTTCGGTAGCTTCAACCTCGGTGGTTTCACCTTGGCCGCAGGTGCTGCCTATGGTTACACCGCCGGATGGACCCCATTCGCCTCTGACTACACCCGCTACCTACCAGAGAGCACCAAACCTCGCCAGCTAGCTCTAGCCGCAGGTCTTGGCAACTTCTTGAGCACCAGCGTTTTGATGAGCGTTGGCGCGATCGCATTTGCTCTTATCGGCAACGACAAGAACGTAACCACCGACTTCGTTGGTCTATTTGGCAACCAGTTCTTGGCTGGCGCAACCCTGCTAGCAATCGTTCTCGGTTCAGTCTCAGCTAACGTTCTAAACGTCTATTCAGGCGCAATGTCGTTCTTGGCAATGGGCTTCAAGCTTGGCCTCAAGACCCGTCGCGCAATCATGGTTGCACTCGCTGGTGTAATCGGTGGCATCGCTGCATTCTTGTCAGTTGACAACGTGAAGACCATTGAAGGCTTCTTGCTAGTTGTTTCATATTGGGTAGCTCCATGGGTTGCAATCATTCTGGTTGACGCTCTTCAGCGCGGCAGTGCAAACCTGGGCAAAGTTGCTTCGTCAATCGGCGAGAACCTTGCTGGCCCGATCTCGTTCGTGGTTGCAACCGTTGGTTCAATCTGGTTGTTCTCGAACCAGTACCCAACCTATGTGGCACCGCTAGCAACCTCAGGTGAGTTTGCTAACAACTTCTTCATGACCCCAGATGACTTCAAAGTAATCGTCGGTGGTGACGCAACCGCAATCGTTGGTTTCGTTGCAGCAGCCGTGCTTTACTTCGTATTGTCAAAGGTTCTAAAGTCAAAGAAGTAGCCTCAACAACCTAACCAAAACTTGGTGGCGCCTGAGACTTCTTAGGCGCCACCACTTTTTTCACAACAATCACGAAAGACTCAAGCCATGGAATTCAAAGTCGGTCAAATCTTCGCAACAGACGAAGAAAAACTTGAAGTTGCTATCGCCGAAGCCCACCTGGGTCTTGCCGAAGGTGGCATCCCTATTGGCGCTGCGCTTTTCGATGAAAACGGTGCGCTCTTGGGCAGCGGCCACAACCTGCGCGTGCAAAACGGCGACGCATCGATGCACGGTGAAACCAGCGCGTTCAGAAATGCCGGCCGTCAAAAAAGCTACCGCAAGGTCACACTCGCAACCAGCCTCTCACCGTGCTGGTATTGCTCTGGCCTGATTCGCCAGTTTGGCATCGGCCGCGTGATTGTCGGCGATGACAAAAACTTTATGGGCGGTCAAGACTGGGTTGCCGAACACGGCGCTGAAGTGCACGTTCTAAACCACCCTGAACTTGTTGAGCTAATGGCCGACTTTATTGCAGCGAACCCTGCGCTCTGGAACGAAGACATCGGCGAAGAGTAGGCTCGCACCGCCGGCCAGCCGGCCGCGATTGACGTTCAATCGAACGGCAAAGCTTGGCGGCTGCGACCAACTAAGCGAACTGTGCGCGCATAAAAGTTGTGAACGCAATCGCCAAGATCGCTGCGCCAAGCATGAACGGGCCAAAAGGTAGCGCGCTCTTCATTGTGGCTTTGCGCGTGGCAAGCAGCACAATGCTGACGATGGCACTCAAGAAAAACGCAAACATGAGGGCAACCAGAGAAGTGCCCCAAGACACCCAGCCTGTGATCAGACCGATGATGCCGGCAAGCTTCACATCGCCCATGCCGAGCCCAGATGGGTAAACCACGTGCAACAGCATAAACAGCGCGAGCCCAACCACACCGCACAGCGCTGCCTCGGCTAGGGCAGGCCACAGGTTGTCGGTTGCCGACGGCAGAATCAACCCGATGGTGACAATGCCATATGCCGGGTAAACATACTTGTTAGGCAAGCGCAGTTCACGAAAATCGATGACGCTCAAAACGATAGACAGCCAAACGAAATAGGCATAGACGGGCACAGCCCACACGCTTAGTAGCGTGCCGTTGATAAAGTTTTGAATCGTCATAACCCAAGTGCCCTCTTGCTAAAGAGTTTGCAGACCCGACATCATGCCAACAACCGCAGGGCCAATAACAACAACGAAAACCGCGGGCAAGAAGCAAAGCATCAGCGGCATCAAAATCTTGACAGTGACTTTTTGGGCGTTCTCACGAGCTTTGTCTTTGCGCTTCTGGCGCATATCTCGAGCCTGTTCTGCAAGAACCGATGCCACAGGAACACCCATGCGATCAACCTGCAACAAAGCAGTTGCAAGCTGACGAAGGCCAGGGCTCTTAGTGCGCTCAACAAGTTCAGACAAAACTTCGTTGCGTGACTTGCCGAGGCGCATCTCACCGAGCATGGCGCCGAGCTCTTCAGACACCGGCCCATCAAGACCGGTTGACACGCGTGACGCTGCAGCCTCAAAACTCAAACCAGAATCAACACAGAGCGTCAACATATCGATGGCATCTGGCAGGTTTTTATCCATGCTCTGCTCACGCTTTTGACTGTCGTTAATAACCAAAATGTCTGGCACAAAATAACCAAAAACGGTGAAAACCAAACCCCACAAGAAACCCTGCGCCGGTTGGCTGGCAATCATGAAAGCACCGAGCAAAACACCAACGAGACCATACAACGCCTTTTGATAAGCCAGAGTCTCAAGAGCCTCTTGGCCATATTTGCCTGAACCCTGCAACCGAGAGGTCATGCGTGCGCGATATTTTTCGCTCATGAGGCGGTATCCGAGTTTAAAAAATAAGCTGTTGGCTCGTTTGTTGGTCGAAACCTTTACTTTGATCTCATTTGGGTTCTGAGTGTATTTCGGCAGGCTCTTCAACAGGCGACGGTTGCGCTCGCTCGACATCAAAGCGCCAAGGCGGGTTACCAAAAGAAAAAGAGCAATCGTCGTAGCAGCGGCGGCAACGATCGGCAAATAATCGAGCAAAGGGTTCATACCTCAATCACCACCAGTCTCTGCAACCAGAACCAGCCCGCTGTTACCAGACCAACGAACACTCCGGCCATGATCATGCCGAGGCTGCTCGACCAGAAAAACGCAACATAGCTTGGGCGAATCAAAATCAGAACGCCGAAGGTTCCGATCGGCAAGCCGAGCAGAACGTAGGCCGAAAGTTTGCCTTCGGCCGAAAGCACGCGCACTTCACGGCGCAACTCAGCGCGACCGCGAATGGTTGCTGCCACACTGTCTAGCACGCCAGAAAGTGAACCACCGATTTCACGCTGAATGTCGAGAGCTTGAACGAACCAGACCAGGTCTTGGCTGTTCATGCGTTTGGCCACGCGCATCAACGCCTCTTCAAGCGTCGAACCAAACTGAACTTCGGTGAGAGCAAAAGTCATCTGTGTGCCAACCTCACCACGGTCTTGGCGCGCGGCCGACTCGAGGGCTTGGGCAAAAGGCAGGCCGGTGCGCAGGCCCGATGCCAAGACCTGCATCAAACCTGGTAGTTCGTCGGCAAACTTGACAGATCTAGCCGCACGTCGGTTGTCGAGAAAAAGCTTTGGGCCAAAATAGCCAGCCGCAAGGCCAAAAATCGCGCCAATAATTGGCGAGCCCGAAAGACCCGTGGCCAAAATAAACCCGAGAGCTCCAGACGCGCCAATCACGCCAAGCCAGCCATCTGGACTGATCTGCACGCCGGCTGCAATCAAGGTTTCAAAAAGTGATGTGCGAACCCTTGTCAAAGTTTTTTCGAAGGCGCTCTTTGGCCTGGCAAGCTCAGCTTCTAGAGCCTCACCTGCGCCAGCCACGCGAGCATAACTAGCCAAGACTTTGGCGCGGTTTTTCGTGGCGCGTTCGCGGTCAAAAAAGCCACCAATAGCCACCACAAAAAAGGCGGTAGCCACAAAAGCCAAACCACCAATTGTTAGCGGCATGTAGTCGAAGCTCATCGCCTGAAACTTTCAGACCTAAGCTGAACGCCAGCCTCAGAAAGTCGGGTCATGAAGGTTGGTGTCAAGCCGGTAGGTCTAAGCACGCCGAGTTGGCCGTCAATCGGTTGGTTGTGATATTCAAAACGGAACAGGTCCTGGGTTTTCACGACACCATCGGTCACTGAAATGATTTCGGTTATGGCCGTGATGTGACGCGAACCATCGCGCAAACGGCTCTGCTGAACAATCAGGTCGATAGCTCGGCCAATCTGGTCACGAATCACCAAAACCGGCAACTCCATGCCTGCCATCAAACCCATGGTCTCAAGGCGCGAAATGGCGTCTAATGGGTTGTTGGCGTGCACTGTGGTCAGAGAGCCATCGTGACCGGTGTTCATGGCCTGAAGCATGTCTAGAGCGGCGCCGTCACGAACCTCACCGACCACGATGCGGTCTGGGCGCATGCGAAGCGAGTTTCGCACCAAATCGCGAATCGAAATTGTGCCCGAACCCTCAATATTGGCTGGCCTTGTTTCAAGGCGAATCACGTGAGGTTTTTTCAACTGCAATTCGGCAGAGTCTTCGATCGTGACAATGCGCTCGTCTTCTGGAATAAACGATGACAGCACATTCAAAGTTGTGGTCTTGCCCGAGCCCGTGCCACCGCTAATGACAATGTTCAAACGGCCTCGCACGCACGCCTCAAGCATTTCAAGGGCCTCGCGTGTTGCAGTGCCGGTGATCAGCATGTCACGAGCGGTGAATGGTTCTTTGAAGAACTTTCGAATGGTGATGTTTGCACCGTCGAGGGCAATCGGCGGCACAACCGCGTTAACACGGCTACCATCAAGCAAGCGAGCATCAACCAAGGGGCTCGACTCGTCAATGCGGCGGCCAACACGACCAACAATTCGGTCGATGGTTTTTCTCAAGTGATCTTCGCTGGTGAAACGCAGATCTGCAAGGGTGAGGCGGCCTTTGCGCTCAACATAGATGGCGTCATAGCGAACCACCATGATTTCGCTAACATCGGCGTCACGCAGAAGCTGCTCAAGCGGGCCGTTGCCGAGAATGTCGTCAACAATCTGCTGCATCAGTTCAGCGCGATCAACGTCGGTTAGCGGGTAATCGCCCTTCTCAATAACCGAACCAATGGCGGCGAACACAGCAGTTTCAAGAGTCTCGGCATCCATCTGACCGGCATATAAAAACTGGCCGATTTTGGTT
This sequence comes from Actinomycetota bacterium, assembly GCA_039804775.1. Classification (GTDB taxonomy): domain Bacteria; phylum Actinomycetota; class Actinomycetes; order Actinomycetales; family Microbacteriaceae; genus Rhodoluna. The sequence continues at coordinate 3,716 of JBDLVN010000043.1, read as the reverse complement.
TTCAACTCGTCGTTGACCAAGCCTCGCAAAAACTCCTGGTCGATGCGATCTGGAGTGCCACCAGAAACGGTCCTAAGCAAACCAGTGTGAGAGTTTGGCGTGAGGTCAGAGTTTTCTGGCCGATTGAGTCGATTTGAAAGGCTCATTATTTGCCGCCTCGAGGTGTGCGTGAGAACATGCTTCGGCGGTCGGCGTCAACAGCACCTGGGCGCCTCGCCGACATTTTTTTATCAACCATGCGCGCAATGTTGAACATAGCCTTGCTAACCGCGTGACGCGGTTTTGCAGAAACCACGGTGCGGCCCTGGTTGATCATTGTCGGCACGATTTGGCTGGCAGGAATCGTCGCAGAAATGTTCATGCCGATGGCATCTTGAACGTCTTGAATGCTCAGACCCGTTTTGGCATTGCTGCGGTTGACAACAATGTTCCACTTTGCACGAGGCATGCCAAGTGCATCGAGTGTGCCCAATGTCACCTTTAAGTTCTTTAGTGAAGGCATATCGAGGGTGCTAACCAAAAGGTACTCATCGGCCAAGTCAAAGGCTTTCAAGATAGTTTCGGTGAAAGCCGGAGGCGAGTCAACCACAACATAATCAAACGTCTGCTGCAAACCGACCAAAACCTTTTCGGCGAGTTCAGCCGTAATGAACTCGATATCACTCGGGTCAACCGGCGCAAGCAGCGCATAAAGGTTTGGGCGATATTGCATTACAAGCGAACGCACACCAGAAAGGTCGAGGTTGTCGCCCATGCGAATTGCGTTGCTAATGGTTTTAGTTGGCTCAATCTGAAGGGCAACTGCGATGTCGCCAAACTGCAAGTCAAAGTCAACGATGCAAACAGACTTATCGCCGCCAGCGCCAAGCGCCTCAGCGATGTTGGTCGCGACGGTTGTCTTGCCACAGCCACCCTTGGCAGAGAACACCAAAACCATCTTGCCTTTGGTGACCGGGCCTTGATAAACCGAAGTGTCAACCATGCGTTCAGAAAGCGAAACCGAACGCTTCTTGGCAGCGAGCAATGCTGACGCATCATCAGCGCTAACGACCTCGCGCACACCAGACTGCATCGCAGCGGTCATAGTGCCAACTTCTAGACGACTGCGAATCAAAATGAAGCCAAGCGAAGGGCGGGTCGCTCTGTAGTATTCGACCACTTGAGTCGCGACATCTAAGGTGAATTCTGGCCCGATAACAACCAAAACTTCTTCGGGGTGGGCCTCGAGATGATCGCGCAATTCGCGCCCGTTGCGAATCACAACGGTTGACTCACCCAAAGTCATTTTGAAGCGCTCTGAGTTTTGCCTATTCTCGGCGAGCAAGACTGTCATTTTTGGGTTATTCCTTAAAAAGGTTTTCTGACGAAACGCCCTCGTCTGGCACAGCAACGGTGCCAGTGCCAAGCAACGACAGATAAACCAAACCGTCACGCGAGCACTGAATGATTTTTTGCGAGTTCTTTTGGTCGGCAGCCAACGTGATTAGGCCGTTTGAGTTCTTGCCACCCGATGAGTTAGCTGCAGCTGCGGCAGGCGTGGTCGCACTGCCAACACCAATGACCTTTGCTGAGTCAACCAATAGGCGGGTGCGAAGTGCCGCCTGCTCTTGAGCGTTGCCAGAACCCGACGATGAATTTGAGCCGGCGTTCGTTAGCGACGAATAGGTGCAGAAAACAGCTACATCAACGCCCGGAACAATAAATGACCCAACGTGGTCGGCATCAGGTGCCGAAACAGAAACTGCGAACAAGCCTTCAGGAATCTGAAGTGGGCCAAGATTTGGCTTGTCGTCGGTGACCAAACCGAAGTTGCTTGAGTTGAGAATCATTCCCTTAGGAATCGAAACTTGAGACACGCGCGAAGCAGCCTGAGTGGCTTTAACCTGTTCGGCGGTGATGTAACCAGCGGGCAGGGTTCCGACCGGGTATTTATCGGTTGTCAGCAAGCCTTTAGAGTTGGCGTCGGCGAGTGTTGTGCCCACCGGAATGACCTGCTTTGCCACGACGACTTCTTGCACCTGCTCGGTGCTTTGCACAGCAGTGCGAGCTGTCGAAGTGTAAAGAAAAACAGAAATTCCTGCGGCAAGTGCGAGCACTAGCGCAATCACCAAATTAAGCCTTGAAGCCTTCACGCGGGTCCTCTCATTGCAGTGGCACAATCGTGTTCACACCTAGGTTATAACTCGTTGGCCCAGTAGGGGCTAACATACCTGCGGTTTGAGACGTGGCGTTTGAAATGGCGCCAACCACACAAAAATAGGTGCACGAAGAACCCGTGCTCGGGAACGTCGCTTTCACAAGCGCAGTGTTCGGATAGTATGCCGTTCCATAGCGATATGCCAGCGGCTTAAAGTTCACAAATGCCACAACAACTTTGTTCGCAAGTGCCGTGTTAACAACCACCGGATACTTCGTAAAAGTGCCCGCGCTAATCATTGTGTTCAGAGCGTTCTTATAGATGTTGGCTGTCGATGCGTTCCAAGTAGAGTTTTCAGTCATAGTGTCGCCGATGCTGATATATCCACTAGCTGGCTTAGTCATGACTTCAAAGCCCAAAAAGTTCGCGGCTGACGGAATCGACTTGCCAGCCTGGTCTTTCTTGCCCGAACAGTTCGAAGTGGTCGGGCCGTTCTGCGTGCCGGTGAAGCCTTCGATGATCTTGTCGGTTGTGGCCAACGCCGCACTGCCCTTATTAACAATGCCCGGTTCAATCGCACTGCAGATGCTGAGAATCATCGGGAACGACGGGAACGGAATCTTGCTCAGTGTGCCCCACGCCGACTGCGCGCAAGACTCGATGCTTGGGTTACTGGTCGTTCCGTGAATCAGGTTGTTGAGCAGCGGAAACAACGGCGTGCCACCAGTGCTCGCGGTGTAACCCGTGTAAACCCGCACATAAACCGGGTAGTCGCTTGAGGGCGCAACGCAGTCGCGCGGAATACCCGAGAACGAGCCGCAGTTCGTCAAGTTTGGCCGCATCGTGACGGCCGCGGTGCTGCCACAAACCGACAAAATGGCACTCGGATGCTTCGCAAAACTTGACTGCGCAACAGTCACCAGCGAGCTATTTGAAGCGATGGTTGACGTACACTCTGCTGAGTTAACCGAGCAGGCATGCGCCAAGGCAGCGGCAACGTTGTCTGCAGAAACTTGGGTAATGGTTTTCTCGAGCAACAACTGCCCGCTATCAACGACGAGCGAAACCATGCCCATCAAAACGCCACTGCCAAACAGAATGGCAACAAGCACGATCACAGCGCCACGCTGAGCTCCCGCCTCGGCTCGGCGCAAAAAGTTAGAGGGCCTCAAACCAAACATTGGGCTGTTACCGTTTGGGTCACGTCAGTGGAAGAACCCCGTGAGGTACTGTCGAATCTCCAAATTAATTCGAGAGGCGTCAACCAATAAAAAGTCAACGTTGCTTGGATTGTTGTTGTGCCTGAATTGGTTCCTGCGCACTTAGTCGTCGCAGAGGCACCGACGCAGGTTCCCCGGTTTGTAGCGGTGCAATTACCCAAGACGCTTAAGTTGATCATGGCGTCAGGAACACCACTTCGTACAGCTGAGACAAGCGTTGAGTCGGGAACGTTGGCGTTCATCGCCGAAACTCGCGCTCCCTGCTGCGCGGCAGAAAGCAGGCTCATGTCAACAAGCAACAAGCGCCCAATGTCCATAAGGCCCAAAACTAGCAACAGCAGCACTGGCACGATAATCGC